>DASUGD010000001.1:0-17587 GCA_036274195.1 Gemmatimonadaceae bacterium
CAGTACGAGATCAAGAGCGACAAGACGGACCACATCGCGATGCACAAGGGTTCGGCGCTGAGGCGGGAGCCTCGACGGCGGAAATGAACGAGCGCGCAAGATCCGCCCGCACGGATTCCGATCTGCTCGACGGTATACAACGCGGTGCCTTCGAGTACTTCCTCCGTGAGGCGAATGACGCCAACGGCCTGGTGGCCGACAAGACGTGTCCCAACTGTCCAGCCAGCATCGCAGCGGTTGGGCTGGGACTCACCGTCTACCCTGTCGGCGTCGAGCGTGGGTTCATCACTCGCGCGAGAGCTGCGCGGCGAACTCTCACCACGCTGCGCTTCTTCTGGCAGAGCGAGCAGAGCTCCGCGCCCGGCGCGACGGGCTACAAGGGGTTTTACTATCACTTCCTCGACATGCAGACCGGTGCGCGCGCATCCCAATGCGAGTTGTCGACGGTCGACTCCGCACTCCTGCTGGCCGGAATGTTGACGTGCGCCGCGTACTTCGACCGAGCCACGCCGGTCGAGCGCGAGATACGCGACCTGGCCGACCGCCTGTACGCGCGCGTCGATTGGCAGTGGGCGCAGAACGGCGGAGCCACCGTCACGCACGGCTGGAAGCCGGAGAGCGGATTTCTCCCGTATCGCTGGGAAGGATACGACGAGGCACTGCTGCTGTATGTGCTCGGGCTCGGGTCACCGACCTATCCGCTTCCGGCGGAGAGCTACCGGGCGTGGGCGTCGACGTATGAATGGATGACCGTCTACGACATCGACTACCTGTACGCCGGGCCGCTCTTCACGCATCAGCTCTCCCACGTGTGGATCGATTTTCGAGGGATCCAGGACGAGTTCATGCGCGAGCACGCGATCGACTACTTCGAGAACAGTCGACGCGCCACGATCGTGCAGCAGCGGTACGCCATGCACAATCCCGGCGGTTTCGAGCATTACGGCGAATGGTGCTGGGGCATCACGGCAAGCGAGGGCCCGGGCGAGATCACCCGCAAGCTCAACGGCATCGAGCGGCGGTTCTTCGACTACGTGGCGCGCGGCGTACCGTATGGCCCCGACGACGGCACGATCGCGCCTTGGGGTGTGGTCGCGTCGCTCCCGTTTGCGCCGGAGATCGTCGTGCCGACGATCACCGACTTCACTCGGTGGCATCGCGTCGGCGATCGTCGGTACGGTTTCAAGGCGGCGTTCAATCCGACCTTCCCCGATCCGGGTGGCTTGCCGAATGGCTGGGTCTCGCCCTGGCACTTTGGCATCAACGAGGGGCCAATGGTCGCGATGATCGAGAACTACCGATCCGGGCTGGTGTGGCAGTTGATGCGCGAGTGCCGTCACGTCGTTGCCGGGTTGCGCGCAGCCGGATTCGCCCACGGGTGGTTGAACGAGGTGCGCGGACGCGGAGCTATCTCAGCGTAGGTCCGCGTGGCGTCCCGCGCGCAATTCCACCGACCGGCGTGGCCCGCCAGAGTTGCAACGGTTGCGAGGGACCTTCTTCGGCGTAGACCGCTGCCGCAGCAAGCTTCTCGATGCGCTTGCGGTCGGCCGCCAGACTGTCGAGCATCTCATTGATCGTGCTCGAGACTCGCGCCAGCTCGCGGTCGGCCACGATGGACGCTGGCACGCGCTCGCCAAACCGCCCTTGGGAAACCGCCTTGGCCACTCGTTCGATGGACTTGAGTGGCATGAGCGCCAACCTAACGAGGCAGAAGTTCACGGCCGCCCCGAAAAATAGAACGGCCAGGACGATGTACGCATCGACCACCCGCGTGGGTTGTAGGCGGGCGGGTCCGAACAGCAGCAACAGCGCCGCGCCAAGGATGATCAGATTCGCGCCGAGCAATTTCAGCTCGAGCGGGACCTCGAGGATCGGATGCAGCCAGCGAGGAATACGTGGCTTGTCGTTTCGGCGGATGCGTGCCGCTCCGCCATCACGGTCGATTCTCATCTTTCCTCCATGATGTGCCGGGACGTCGCGTCACCACGAATGGATACTGAGGACGCCGGCTGGCGCCAATGACGAATCCGTATCGGGTGACGGTACAGTTATCCCGGCGCGTCTTTTTTTCCTCAGCTCGCCGCTTAACGCTGAGCGCGCTCAGGACGCGATCGCGGGGTCCGAACTGCGCCGTCGAGGCGCACTCCGGAACGCGATCATGTCACTCGCGAACAAGCCGCGGACAAACGCGAGAACAATCAAAGCCTTGAGCGGCCAGGACGCGACCGCGACCAGACTGACGGCCGCAGCGAGCGCGATCGCGGTCAGGACGACCTTCGCGCGGAGGACGGTGGCCGCAGGCCATCGGCGAACTACGTGACGCATGGCGAACCCTCCTGGTCAGGTGTGGGCCTCGAAACGCGGCGGCGGCAATGCCATCCGGCTGACGACGAGTAGTGAGGTCATGGTGCCTTTGATTGTGAGCGGGACGAATCGGCGGTTCAGGCCACGGCCCCGCAGCTGACGCAATACGTCGCCTCGGGCATAACGAGCAGCCGGCCATACGGGATCGGACTGCGACAACTCATGCAGACTCCGTACGTCCCCTCCTCGAGCCGACGCAGCGCGTCGTCGAGCATCTCACGCCGATCGAAGACTCGTGTCTCCAGGGCGACGGCCAGTCCACTGTCGGTCTGCGCATTTCCTTGATAGACGGTGCCCGTCGGCACTGCCAGGTCGTCCGCTCCTCGACGGCTCGCGATGGAGCGCTCCACGCGCGCCAGCTCGCTTCGCAGTTCGCCTTCGAGGTCTCGCAGCTGCGCTCGGGTCAAACGCGATGCGACATTCATCTGAGCCTCCTGCTTCGGAACAACATCACGGCAGCCACGAGTGCTGCCCCCAACGGGATCGTTACGAGTGGCGTCCCACCGACAGCGAGCACGGCGGCGCCAAGGAGCGAGATAACCGCGAGCGCCGTCGTCAGGTTGATCGGTGGTCGCGAGGTCGGGACGACCAGCGGCTTCCATGCCGCATAGTCGGTCCGCTCAGCGTCGTCGCTCGTTCCTGCACGACCCGTGTCGGTAGTGTCAGTCGCGACGGCGGCGCACGTTCGTGCGCTCACCGCCTCGGCGGCCCGCACGGCGTCCGGGCGCCACAACGCCCACCGAATTCCCGACTTGCGCAGCGTGCGATACATCAGGTGAGCCGTCGCGCGCGCCTCCAGCTCCGTAACCGGCGTCGGCATCGGAATCTCGAACCCGAACGAATCGACGCCGCTCCGGCTGTCGGGCCCGGGCCTAACGAGCATCGCGATCGGGCGACCGCTCGCCAGAATCATCTCGCTGCCGTCGACCCGCTGAATCGCCAGTGGCTCGATGCCAACGGGAACGGTCCGCGCCCCGTGCGTGCGCGCGAGTCTCCGCGCGAGGCTTCGCTGCGCAACCAGGGCGGCGTGCGCCGCTTCGGTTTCGTCGCGAAACCCTCGAAATCCGATGGCATTGTCGGCGATCCAGCCGGTCGTGCGGCCGGCGTCGACGAGGTCCAAATCGAGCGGCGGGGGTACGTCGAGCCGGCCGGGTATGAACTTCGTCGCGTCGGGTACGAGCTGTGTCGTCATCGAGATCCTCCTGATCGGTTTCAGTCTCGGGCGGACCGTTCCACCCGTCGTTCGTAACTTACCAGTAATATCCTTATAAGGACTTGTTACACGGACTGTCGGGCCACGGCCTACCCTTACTGTGGCGCGAGCCGTTTACACCGGCCCCACTTCCGCCGCCTTTCGCAGGAGCTTCCTCAGGGTCTCGAGACCTCGGTCTCCGAGCGGCCCGAGCTGACGAGCGTGCAACGCCGCAACGGGATCCTCCAGCCGGTCGAGCAACCGACGGCCCTCGCTCGTGATCCGAGCGGTCACGACCCTGCGGTCCGTGCCCTCCCGCGTTCGCCGCGCCAATCCGCGCTGTTCGAGCCGGTCGAGCAGTCCGGTTACGTCAGGGTCACCCGCCGGAGAACGTTCGCCAATTGACCGCAACGGCGTGCCTTCAGAACCGGCGTCCTGCAGAATGCGCAGGATGTGATACTGTTCCGGCGTGACACCGGACGGTCGCAGCAACGTCGCGAGCTCGTGAATCAGCTCGCCGGAGAGATGTTGGAGCAGCAGGTAGATCTCCCGCTCCAACGTCTCCTCCGTTTCGAACCGCCACGTGCGCCTTGGCTTTTGCTCTGCAGGCACGGTCGGGGCCGGGGAGTAATGATTGTCAATATATACGACATAAGGATAGTCGTTATAACGTATATTGTCAAGGCCGCGGCGCTTCCCTGACTTCTCCTGGACGGCGCGCCTGTTGCAGCGACCCCCCGGATGCACCACCATCAGGAGAGCGGTGTGATGGATCCGTTCTGGAGGCAGCAAGCGTGAGCAAGACTCCAAGCGCACGGTCTCGTATCGCGACGTCTGCATCACGCGAACGCGTCCGCGCACAAAACGTTGGAAGGCGAGCACCGCTCGCGGGTCACGTGCCCAGGCCCGTGAAGCGGACGGCAGGTCGAACGGCCTCACCGCTGACGCCCGCGAACATCCGAGTAGACGGTGTCAGGCTCGATGACGATGACCGGGCGTACATCCGACGCCGACTCGGCGAAAAGCTCGGGAAGTATGCGAGCAGCATCGAGCGCGTCACCGTCAGGGTCCGCGACGTCAACGGCCCACGCGGTGGCGTCGACCTCCTGTGCCGGATCAAGGTCGTTCTGAGCGGGCTTCCAAGCGTCGTGGTCGAGCATCAGTCCGCCCTGCTCAAACCGGCGCTCACCCGTTCGCTCAGCGCAGCAGAGCGCGCCGTGCGGCAAACGGTACAGCGTCGACGCATGCGACCCATCCGATCGACGGCCAGCCGCGCGGTCGGGCACGCTCGCTGACCGCGAACGCAGTCGTAGTGATCCACCATCCAGGAGCAGTCAATGCGAGTCGCAGACTTGATGCAAAGGGATGTGAGAACGATCGCACCCGAGGCTACCGTCGCTGAGCTCGTCCAGGCGATGGCGGACTCGCGCGTGTCGGGGCTTCCGGTCGTGACGCCAGCGGGACGCGTGATCGGCGTGGTCTCAGCCACGGATGTGCTGCAGGCGAGCGCGGAAAAAGATGACGCGACGGCTCGCAAGAACCTGTTCGAGCATCAGATGGTGCGTGATCTCATGACGCCGAACCCGTACGTCATTCAGCCGGATGCGGACGTGCGGGAAGCAGCGAAGCATATGCTCTACGGCGACGTTCGCCGCCTTTTCGTGGAAGACCAGGGGCGGCTGGTCGGGGTCATATCGCAAACGGACATTGCTCACGCCGTCGGCACTGGACGCATTTGACGGCGGAGAACGCGACCCACGCTGTCGGCCGTGAACACCCGAGGCGCTGCGGCGGCGAGTCGCCGTGGGCTTGTTGGACCGATCCTGGTCGCAGGAGAGGAAACGAGTCCCATCGACGGGGCGCTGCACGTCGCGCAACTCCTGGCGCGCCGCGACCGCGTCAACGCGCACGTTCTCACCGTCGTCCGACCACTCGCGCTGCCCGCCTCGCTCTTCGCCGCGATCGACCGTGAGGAGTGGGAGGAGGGACGGCGGCAGCGACAGCTCTCGACCGTTAGGCAGCGGTTGTATGAGACCGTGGGCCGGACGGCCTACTTCAGCGTCAGTGCGGAGAGCGGCAGCCCCGCGCCGGTAATAGCGCGCGTCGCGCGCGACCGACACGCCGAATTGATCCTCCTCGGTATCGACGCGCACGGTGCGCCCGGCCGCGCCGCGACGGCGGACGCCGCGCTGCAAGTGACGCGGACGGCAGCCGTGCCAATCGTCGCGATCCCGCCCTATGTCGCGCTTCTCCCGCGGCGTGCTCTCGTCGCAATGGACTTCAGCGAGGCCAGTGCACGCGCGGCGCGCGCCGCGGCCCTCACACTCGCCAGCGGCGGCTCGTTGACGCTCGCGCATGTGGCCCCGGATATCGATTTCCGCGGGATGGGGAAGGAGGGCTGGGAGCACATCTACGACCGCGGTGTCGCAGGCTTGTTCGAACAGTTCGTCGCCGAGCTCCGCGTTCCGGGCGAAGTGGACGTCGATACGGTCTTGCTACGCGGCGACCCGCCTGCACTCCTGCTGGAGCTCGCCGCACGCGGCGCCTTCGAGCTCGTCGCGGCCGGATCGCAGACGGCGCGGTGGGTCGAGTGGCACCTCACTGGCAGCGTCTCGACGACGCTCCTGCGCGGGGCGCGCTGCGCCATCCTGATTGCACCACCTGTGGACGTCCAGGAATGACCCGGTTCACGCGCTGACCGTCAGCTCGCGGGCCGTGACGTCATCGAGGATGTGCCTCGAGTTGCACGCCGACTGCTCCCGCGCAGCTGGAACCCCCCGCCCTGGTACGAGCGCAGAAGCAGGCGCGTTTGGAGAGCAGTGCCGCCCTGGCATCACCGGACGCATCGTTGGCAACACCGCCGAGGCGCTGCTGAATCAACCCCCCTGCTCGATGCTGGTCGTCAAACCTGATGATGGCCGTGCCCGAGGCCGCCATCCGACGCGTTAGTGCCTTGCTCATTGTGCGAACGCCAGGTCTCAGGTGTGTTCAGTGATGCGTCCACCCTCGATCCACATGGTTTCGGCGTGGCGTATCAAATGCGGGATGAACTCGGGTGCCTGCCCCATCGCCAAGGCACACTGACTCACGCGACGTAACTTTCGAGGTCACTCGAGACAAGGACGGCATGCGGAACAATGAACCGGAAATCGCTGAAATCGCGCGACAATCGCATGTGACCGACTCGCGAAAGAGTGAAGCCAAGCCGCCCCCTGGGTCGCAGCCAGCGATGCGTGATGAAGTGGATGAAGCATCGCTGAATAGCTTTCCGGCAAGCGACCCGCCGGCATGGACACACATGCGAGTCGGGCCACCACGACACTGACCACCACAAACGTTAGGCCACGGTCGAGCGCGGTGCCGTTGCCATTCAACGTCTCGCCCGACTCTGGTTGGCCTCGGCGCTCACCGAGGCCGCGCCTCGCCCCGCGCAGGCGGGTCGACCACCGACCGATCGAGAAGCTCGGCCAATGGATCGCCCCGGTCGAGTCCCTCGATGGGGGCGCCCGACAGGTACGCCGCGCGCGCGAGCAGCTGGGACGCGACCGAGAGCGTCAGCAGCATGAACAGGATGGTGAGGACGCCCGTCAGCAGCCCCACCACTCCCCCCGCGACGAGCACGCCCAACACGACCAGGCTCGTACCGATTCCCCCCGCCTTCGTTGCCGCGTGCATCCGCTGAAACACGTCGGGCAGGCGAGCGACGCCGAGGCTGGCGATGAGGATGAACGCCACGCCGCCGGCCAGCATCACCGCGGCCACCGCAATACGCATCACCGGCCACCTCGCTTGCGCTCGAGGAACGCCGCAAAGGCGCACGTGGACACGAAGTTGATGAGTGCGGCCCCGAGCCCGACGTCGAGGAAGGCACGACGACCTGTCGCGAGCGACGTCAATGCCGTGAGCGACACGACCACCGCTGTGAGCATGTCCAGCGCGACGATGCGGTCCGCGTAGCCGGGCCCTTTGAGCATCCGGTAGGCGGCAAGCGCCAACGCCACCGCGAGGACCGCAATGAGCACCGATGCCAGCACGGGGAGGTTGACCGTCGTCATCGAGAGATCTCCGTGCCCGGATGTGGTTGTCCTTCCATCTGAATGATCCGCCGCTCGTAGAGTGCCTTCATACCTGCGGCCGACGCCTGTCTGTCGGGCGCGTCGAGAAAGTGCACGTAAATGGTTCGCCGATCGTCGGCGACGTGCAGGCACGTCGAGCCCGGTGTCGCCGACACGAAGTAGGCGAAGAGCGCGACGCCCCACTCCGTGCGAGCGTCGACGGGCACGGCGACGATCGCCGGCTGGTTCCGCCGCCGCGGTGCGAGAACGATCCGGGCGACCGCGAGCGAGGCCACGACGAGATCGTAAGCAAAGGTGCCGAGCAGCGCGAGCGCGGCCCAGCCGCGTCGAAGGCCGTTCATGGCACCGTCCCCGACGCACCGGCCGAGGTGGTACCGTTAGGCAACGTCACGCCCGCCCCAAGCTGCGTGGCAGCGGCACGCGACAGCCGGACCGCCGGCTCGATCGCCAGTCCCAGGCCTAGCGTGCACGCCGCCATCAGCGCCACGCCGGTGACCATCGCGACCGGGATGGCGCGGGCCGCGTGAGGCGCACGTGCACGCGGCCGCCAGAACGCCTGCGTCCACAACGTGCTCATCGAATACAGCGTCAGGAAACCGGTGGCCAGGGCCGCCACCACCAACCACGCCGCTCCGGGAGTCCCGCTGCGAAACGCCGCGTCGATCACGAGCGCCTTCGCCCAGAACCCGGAGAGCGGCGGAACCCCCGAGATCGAGAGCGCGAGAGCCGCAAACAGCACGGAAAAGCGCGGATGCTCGCGAATGAGGCCACCCAGCACACGCAGATCGAAGCCGCCGCCGGCCCGCCCGATTGCGCCGGCACCCAGGAACAAGCCGGTCTGCACGAGCATCGTATGCACCGTATAGAAAATGGCGGCAGCGCTTCCCTGCCAGGATGCGAGAGCCAGCCCCATCACGAGATAGGCCACCTGTCCAACGACGTGGAATGCCAATAGCCGGCGCACGTCCACCTGGGCAATCGCGGCGAAGACGCTGACGAGCATCGTCGCCGCCGCGAGCAGCGCGAAGAGCGGAGGCATTCCGGAAACGACCGGCATGTGCGCCCCGACTCCGAACACGAGCACGAACACACGGAGACAGGCGTAGAACGCAACCTTCGTCAGCAAACCGGCGAGCGCAGCCGCAACACTGATCGGCGCGGTGTGATACGAGGCCGGCAGCCAGAAGAAGAGCGGGAAAAGGCCCGCCTTCAACAGGAGTCCCGCAAGCAGGAGATACGCGGCGACGCTCGACGTGACCGAAGGTTCGCCACGCGCAAGCGTGGTCGACAGGTGCACGAGGTCCAACGTGCCCGTTTCACCGTACAGGAGACCGATTCCCACGAGCATGAACGTCGCGCCCATCATGCTCATGGCGGCGTAACGGAGCGCGCCGTCGATCTGGGCGCGACGACGGTCGAGCGTCACCAGTCCGAGAGCCGTGGCGAGCATGAGCTCGAACCAGACGTACAGGTTGAAGAGGTCGCCCGTCAGGAAGGCACCATTGACCGCCGCGAGCATTCCGAGGAAGAGGGCGTCGAAACCAGCGCGTCTGCGCCGGGCGCGCACATCGGCCCGCGCGAAGATCGCGACCGCGAGCGCAACGGTGCCGGCGGCCGTGCACAGCATCGCGCTCAGCATGTCGGCAACGAACGTCACTCCGAACGGTTTGCCCCACCCACCGAACTTCATGACGATGGCTTCGCCGTTTCTCGTCCGCGCGAGCAACACCGCGGCGGCGACCAGCATCATCGCGACCGCCACTTCCATCACGCTGCGCTGCAGCGTCGGCCACCGACGAAGGAGCAGCGTGAGCGCAGCCGCGGCCAGCGGGATGACGACGGGCCAAATCGCGAGTCCCTCCGCGAGTACGTCGATGATCCCCGAAGAATCAGTGATCAAGATCGGGCCCCGGTGTGAGGGGACTACCGAGATCCTGTGCGGAGCGCAGCTCATCGCTCCTCAGCGTGCGCTGGCTGCGCCACGCGCGGAGCACGAGAGCCGCGAGGATGACGGTCAGCGCGAACCCGATCACGATCGCCGTGAGCACCAGAGCCTGAGGCAATGGATCGGCCGACTCGCCCAGCCGCTCGGCGCCCTCGGGGATCAGCGGAGGCTGCGCCGTGCGAATCCGCCCGGCCTGGAAGAGCACGAGATTCACCGCCGTCGTCAACAGTGACAGGCCCAGCATCATGCGCACGGCGTGGCGTGAGAGCACCATGTAGAGCCCGCAGCCGAAGAGCCCTGCGGCGACGAACGCGTAGAGGACCGTCACGCCTCCGCCTCCCTCGTTAGGCCGAAGAGGAAGGCGAGCACGGTTCCCAGTACCGCGAGGTAGACGCCGACGTCGAAGAGCAGTGCCGTGCCCTGCTTGACGTGCACGCCGAACACGTTCGCCTCGATCCAGACGTGCCGCAGGTAGTCGCCGTGCGCCACGAGCCCGGGCAGTCCGCTTGCCACTGCGAGCAGGAGGCCGACGCCGGCGAGCGTCAGCGGATGGAACCGCAGCCTCTTCCGCGCGCGATCCACCCCGTGAGTGAGCGCGACGATCGCGAAGGCGAGAGCCCCCATGAGCCCGCCCACGAAGCCGCCGCCGATCTGGTTGTGTCCGCGAAGCAATACCACCACCGACAACACGGCGAGCAGCCAGAAGAAGACCGGACTGGCGAATTCGAGCACGAACACCGAGCGTCGTGCGCCGCCGGACCCGTCCTCGATTGAGACGCGCGGGCCGAGCAGCGACCACGCGATGACGGCCGACAGCGCGATCACGGTGGTCTCGCCTAACGTGTCGAAGCCACGGAAGTCCACGAGGATGACGTTCACGACGTTGCGGCCGAAGGCGTCCAGATAGCTCCGCGCCCCGAAGAACGCGGACACCGTGTTCTGCTGGGGCGCGGCGGCCATGTCCAGCAGCGCGATAAAAAGAATCACCGAGAGTCCCGCCGCGAGCGCGGCGTCGCCGCGCCGGGCACGGGGCGAGCGAGTCGTCGGCGCGTCGAGCGGCAGGGCGAGCAGCGCGACGGTGAGCAACACCACGACCAGCGACTCTACCGCGAACTGCGTGAGCGCCAGGTCGGGCGCGCCGTTCACGAGGAACGTGAGCGCGGCGACGAGCCCTGCGAGACCCGTCGCGATCATCGCGGCGAGGAGCGACCTGGCCCACGTGGCGGCGATACCTCCCGCGAGTCCGACCAGCGCCAGCAGCGCCGGTCCCACCCGGACCGCACCCACGCTGGCCGGAAACCGCGGCCCGCGCCCCAGCGTGATGAGCGCCCAAATCAGGAAGGCCACTACGGCGAAGAAGATGACGCCGAGCTGACTCCGAAGATCCTGCTGCTGCAGACGCTCGGCGATGCCTCGAGCGACGGCGCGGACGCGCCGCAGCAGCGCGTCGTACGCGTGCTCCGCATCGTACCGGTCGACCCGCGTGAAAGTGCGCAGTCGATAGTGGAGAGGCACCCAGAACACGAAGAGCAGCGCGCCGATGCCCACGACGGCGGCGCTCAGCAGCAGCATCGGCGTCACGCCATGCCACAGCGCGACCTTCACGTCCACCCGTTGGCCGTAGACGGCCATCACGGCGGGCAACAACACCACGCGATTCACCCAGGTTGGCTCCAGGCTGATGACGAGACCGAGGAGCGCGAGGATCATCGGCCCCAGCAGGAGCCCGACCACTTCCTTGTGCCTAACGTCCTGAACCCGATGCGCGCCCATGAAGAACGGCCGCAGCGTGACGACGCCGGCGACGCCGACCATCACGGCATTCACGAGGACCGCCACGGCCATCGGCACCGCATCCCACGAGCTCTGGATCTGCGCCTCGAACAGGAACTCCTTCGAGATGAACCCGAAAAAGGGAGGCAGCCCTGCCATCGACAGGCTCGCGAGCGCAGACGCGAGGGCCGTCACGGGGAGAAATCGCCAGAGGCCACCCATCTGGCGCAGCTTGGTCAGCCCCGTGGCATGGATCACCGTCCCGGCGCAGAAGAACAGGGTCGCCTTGTAGAGGGCATGGGCGAGGAGAAACCCAACGGTGGCGACACTGGCCATGGGGCCATTGAGGCCCACGAGCATGACGAGAATCCCGAGCGAAGCCACGGTCGAATACGCGAGCACCGTCTTGTAGTTCTCGGCTCGTATCGTCTGGAACGCCGCGACGAGCATGGTGATCATCGCCACCGCGATGAGCGCGTCGCGCGCGCCGGGCACCGCGCCGACGACCGGCTCGAAGCGCGCCAGCAGGTAGATGCCCAGCTTCACCATGGTCGCCGAATGCAAATACGCCGAGGCGGGTGTGGGCGCCTGCATCGCGTTAGGCAGCCAGAAGTGGAACGGGAACTGCGCCGACTTGGTGAAAGCCCCGATGAAGACCCCTGCGAGGATCGCCACGCTCCACGGACTCCGCGCCAGCTCGGGCGCCCGCACGACCACCTCGGTGAGTGAGTAGCCGCCCAGCACCACCCCGATGAGGAGGATCGCGGCCAGCAGCGCGAGCCCGCCACCGGCAGTGACATGCAACGCCATGAGCGCCGACCGCCGGGCCGACGGACTGTCCACGTCGAAGCCGATGAGGAGGAACGAGAACACGCTCGTCGCCTCCCAAAACAGGAACAGGACGATCAGGTTGTCGGCGAGCACGGTGCCCAGCATCGCCGTCATGAAGAACAGGATCAGCGTGAGGAACCGGGCCCGGTCCTCTGGCGACCGTTCCACGAGATAGGCGTCGGCGTAGACCACGACGAGCGCGCCGACGCCCGTGACGAGCAGGCAAAAGAGATAGGCGAAGCCATCGAGCCGCAGCGAAAAGTCGACACCGAGCGACGGAGCCCACGCCAGTCGTTCCGTTATTGTCTGCCCTGCCTCGATCGTCCCGTGCAGGGCGAGGAAGCCGAGGAAGAGCCCCGCGGGAACGAGCCCGAGCAGCCAGCCCACGCGCCGGCGGCAAAGGAACCGACCGACCAGTAACGACACACCGCTGGCGACCGCTGAGGTCGCGAGTAGCATTGCGATCATACGTCAGCGTGAGACAGCATATCGCGTTCGCCGGTAGACTGACTGGTTCACTGCGGAAGCGGGCTCGTCGCTCGTAGGTATCGCCGCCGGGTTCAGAAGAACCATAACCGCCCACGTTGCCGCAAACGTGCCGCGCGTAGCCACGGCGAGGCACGCAGCTTGACGGGCTCGATCAGCGAGTCATCGCAACCGTTAGGCATATCCCTGGAGCCGACCTGGAGGAGTCTGAAATGTCATTTCGGGGCTGCGATTCGTCGTCGTGCGGCTTGCCGCGTTGACCCTGACGATGGAGGCCGCTCATGTTCTCGAGCTTCCGCAGAAGATGCACTACGCGCCCGAGCTCTACGCCGCGGTCAACTCGACAATGTACCGCTACTTCGCGCTCGTCGGCGGTCCACTCACCGTGCTCACGCTGGTGAGTGGCGCCGCGCTGGTCGTTCTGCTTCGCAAACAACCAGGATTTCAGTGGACGCTAGCCGGTGTGCTCGGCTATGCGGTCGCCTTCGCTGTTTGGTTGGCGGTGGTGGAACCGGTCAATCGTCGCGTCGCGGCCGCCTACGCGAGCGACCCCGGCTCATTGTCGCGATTGTGGGTGACCGCGCGAGCGCGCTGGGAATACGGGCATGCGGCGGGCTTCGTCCTGCAGCTACTCGGACTGGCGAGCCTCGTGTGGTCGATCCTCACCAGCCGCGAGGTGCACGTACCATTAGGCAGCTGTACGATTCGCGCTGTTGGGCCGAGAGACGTCGGTCGAGCCTATTCCACCAGCTCAATGCGACGCCAGCCTAACGCCTCCGCCACGCCCTGGGCGATTCGGCCGAAGCTCGCGTCGGTCGCGGAACCAATCCGGCCGATCGCGGTGGGCGTTCCCACCTCTCCTTCGTGAATGATCTCCGCGTCGAATGGCACCTCCCCGAGAAACGGCACCTCGAGCTCCCGACTGACCGCCAAGCCGCCGCCGCTGCCGAACACGCCGGTCATGTTCTCGACGACGCCGAGCACGGGAACTCCAAGCGTCTCGAACATCTGGACGGCTTTTCGCGCTTCCGTCGTGGCGACGCGCGCCGGTTGTGTCACGACGACTGCGCCGGAGAGCTCGATCGCCTGCGCCAGGCTGAGCGGAACGTCTCCCGTTCCGGGCGGAAGATCTACGACGAGCAGGTCGAGCGGAGGCCACGCCACCCCGCGTGCGAACTGCTTGATCGCCTTGGTCACCAACGGTCCGCGCCAGATCGCCGGTGAGCGCTCGCCCAGAAAGAACCCAAAGCTCACGAGCGGCAGCGTGTGCGCCTCGATGGGAACGATGTAGTGCTCCGGCGTCATGCGCGCTCGCGCGACACCATCCTCGATCCCGAGCAGGATCGGAAGACTGGGACCGTAAATGTCGGCGTCGAGCAGGCCGACGCGCAGGCCTTCGCGCGCCAGCGCAAGCGCAAGGTTGACTGCAACGGTGCTCTTCCCTACACCGCCCTTGCCAGCGCCGACGGCGACGACATGCTTCGTTGTCCCGAGCCGCACGCGGCCGGCCCACGGGTCGCCGCGGCCGCGAGCGTGGCCGGAGTGCGATGTGTCGGGCCTGCGTATGACCACCTCAACGTCCGTTGCCCCCAGCTTTCGAAGCTCTCGGGTGATCGCGTCGTCGAGATCGACCAGTTCGTCCGCTCCCGAAACCTCGAGAACGAGGTGGATCGTCGCTCGCGTCCCGCACACGCTGACGTGCTGAACGGCATCCTGTGGTGACGCGTTGGCGTCGAACCGTTCTCTCAGGATCTCGCGAACCGCCAGTGAGATTACATCCTTCGCCAGGCCGTCACCGTTTCCGCGTGGGACGAGAGCAGCATCGAGTCTGTTCATGACGTCACGCAGTTCTGACGCGTCGGGTGCGTGCCCGCTCGAACGCTGTGACCCATTCTCGGTAGCGCCTGGCTATGAGCGACACCGCTTCCTGGCGCGTCACCTGCTTCGCCACGTAGGCCGCGATCGCGTAGCGGAACGTCGTGCGTCCGACGGCGAAACCGACGAACCCGGGGACAGATGCCGCCGTCTCCAACCAGCGCACCACCTGTTCGGCCCCGGCATCCCTCGCGAGCACGATGCAGCCGACCTCGCTCCGACCGTTCCGTTGGACGGCCAGGATGACATGCTCGCAGTCGCTCCGCCGGTCGAGTCCCTGGATCGCCCAGACATCAGGCTCGATGCCCGCGTCCTGGAGCGTGCGAACCGCTTGGATCGTGAGCGCCGGCCGAAGAGACCGATCGTAGGTCGTACCGAATGCCTCGACGCGGTCCTGTTGCGCCGGTGTCGGCTCGACGAGCAGTTCCACCATCAGCCGCTGCCTAACGCCGAGACAGTAGTCTGACAGCTGCTTGAGCCGTGTGATCTGCCGTTCGTTGACCGCCGCCACCCCTTCCGGGTTGTAGCGGACGAGCGCCTTCGCGAACGTGGGCCTCGAGGCCGCAATGTGGCTCGCGAACTCCCCCCCATACTCGAATTCGAACTCGCTCGAGTCGACCTTCTCGGTCGGCAAGGCGGTCACGTGGCCGTTACGAGCCGCGTCACGCAGGACGGCAGCGCCAAGGTCTTCGTCGACCAGAATTCCAGCAGCGCCAACCGGCACCGCGGGGCCGAGCGCCTCCCGGAACCCGTCATAGATCACTGCCTTGCTGTCGATCGCTGTCTGGCGTTGATCCTCGGTCAGCGAAGCACCGAGACGAGCGTCGCGATGCACGTGGCGATGGAACATGCCGGTCGCGAACGAAAGTCGCTGATCGAACGCCAGCAGGTAGAGTCGCTGGTCAAACCCGGGCTGCATGTCGGTGTTCTCCAAGGTGGAAGTAGCGTTAGGCTTCGTCGCCACCGTACTGGTGTCAGGGGGCATCGTGACGGCTATCGGCGTCGCGCACCTGTGCGGCGAGTGGATGCCGGCGCGAGACGAGGAAGAGGCAAAGCCCCATGCCGATCAGGCTCCCGCCAAACACCCCGACCCAGGCACGCGCCCCAAGGCCGAGATTCGACAGCAGCACGGTGAGCATCGCGAACGCGATCTCCAACGTGACAAGGCCGAACAGGATGGCGATGGCCAGACTCGGCTCGCGCTCCGCCCCGTGGACCGCCGATATGACGACGAGGCCGTAGGCGATGTTGAGCAGGTAGTGCACCAGCGTGAACGCGGTGATGCCGCCCAACATCGAAAAGGTGTGGAACGGGTACCCCGCCAGCGCGTCGACGATGGCGAGCCAGATCCAGATCCCGGTGGCAATGACAATTCCGAGAGTGGTCCCCTCCCGCAGCGAGTCGTGGGTTCCCGCGAGTCCGACGGCGAACACATCCCTCAACCGCGAGCCCACCGGGACCTCAGGATGGGCGCCGAGCGTAAGACGTCTCATGGTCGAACCTCCGTGTAGACACCGAGTGATCGGCGTATGTTTCGGTACACCATAACGGTTAGGCGCCGTACGCCGGCGCACCAATGAAGCGTTTGTACCATCGGGCGGCACACGCGTCCCGCCCGGGGAGCCAGGTGGTACGGACGTGACCTCAGCAATGCTGACGTGAGCAATGCTTGAGATAGAACTGTTCGCGCTGCTCGAGCACACCGCGGACGCGGCGTATACCGTCACGGCGCGGGGTGAGATTTGCTCCTGGAACGCGGCAGCCGAGCGGCTGTTCGGCCACTCGGCGAGCGATGTCCTCGGGAGAAACATCGATGAGCTCCTGGAAGCCCGTGATGCGTTAGGCACGGAGGCGCTCGCCGGCGGACTCGAGGCGGCCACCCGGCATTGGGACGGAGAGTCGGGCGGGATCGCGAGCTTCGACCTGGAAGTCCGAACGCGGTCGCGAGGCCGGATCTGGGTGAACGTGTCCACCATCGTGTTCGACAACCAACGAACCGGGCGCCGCCTGTTCGTGCGGTTGGCACGCGACATCACCCGACGACACACCCGGGAGGAGCTGTCGAACCGCGTGCTCGAGGCGGCGCGCCAACTCGTCGCACTCACCGACGACGCGCCCGATCACACGCCAGTCGAGCCGCTCTCGGAGCAGGAGCTCCGCATCCTCAGGTTGTTTGCCGACGGAAGCAACCCGGCGACCATCGCCCGTACGCTGCGCATCTCTGCCCAGACGCTCCGCAACCACCTCCACCGCATCAACCGCAAGCTCCGCACACACAATCGGCTCGAGGCGGTGACCCACGCGCGGCGGCGAGGACTCCTGGATTAGACCGACGCGGTCTCGGTTGTACCAGTGGCTGCGACGGACGTACTAACGACACGACCGCGCTCGAGCGGTAATGTGTCATGTGCAACGGGCGGCACGGTGCTGTCGACCCGATGCCACGTCCTCGCGCCACGCGTGGGTGTGAACTACGCGAAGGAGGAAGACCATGAGGTTCCCAAATCCACTCACCTCGGTGTCGGAGCTCGTCGCCAAGGCGTTCGCGATCGTCGGTGACCGCGATGGCGTCGACGGCCGCAGACCATTCGGCATCGAGCTCCCGCGCACCGGGCCACGGCGTCCGACGCGATCTCAGACGCCGCGCAGAGAGACGGCGTCCTCACCAGACGCTGCGGAGTCGAGTGCGACATCGGCCGAGAAGCCCGAGACCTTGAACTGACGCCCGTCTCTATGCTCCGAGTGAAGCGCGCATACGAGCCCGCGAGTCGTCTGGACGGCTATCGCATCCTCATCGATCGGCTGTGGCCGCGCGGGGTGAGCAAGGAGAACGCGGCGATCGACGAATGGCTGCAGGAGGTCGCTCCATCCGCTGAGCTCCGACGATGGTTCGGACACGATCCACAGAAATGGCGCGAGTTTCGTCGCCGCTACCGGCGGGAGTTGCAGGCGCGAGCGCACCTGCTGCGCGAAATCGCCGCGCTGGCGTCGCACCGCCGCGTCACGCTCGTGTACGGCGCACGCGACGAGGAACACAACGATGCG
>DASUGD010000002.1:0-6754 GCA_036274195.1 Gemmatimonadaceae bacterium
TGCGCCATCACCTCGTAGAGTCTCGCGGTACTGACCACCGGCAGCGACGGGATGCGTGCGAGGTTGGTCGCCAACAGATCCGCGAGGGAGCGCGCGATGGGCGTACGGGTGGAATCGCGGTAGTCTGCGACGAGACCAACCGCTGTCACCGGCGGCGCCACGTTAGGCACCGCCGAACGGCCGGCTGGCCGGGCGAGGATTCTCCATCCGGCGAGCGCCGCCACGGCGAATGCCACGGGCACGAGCGCGCGCCGAACTGCCGCGAGCCGGCGTCGCGAGCGCTGTGCCCGAACGGCAACCACGTCGCCTTTCGGGTGTGCCCTGATGTCGTCAGCGAGCGCCTTCGGCGACGGATACCGCTGCTCGGGACTCTTTGCGAGGGCATGCAGCACGATGTCGTCGAGCGCTCCGCGCAGCCGAGCGCCGAGGTCGGACGCGACCGCCGCGGATGGGCGAGTCGGCGTCTGCTCGAGCACCGCGCGCTCGATGTCGATGCGGGACCGCCCCGTCACACGATACGGCCTGCGACCCGTCAGGAGCTCGTAGAGTACGACGCCTAACGAATACACGTCACTGGCCGGAGAGACCGGATCGCCGCGGATCTGCTCGGGGCTCGCGTACTCGGGGGTCAGCAGCCGGCTGCCGGTGCGGGTGAGCGCGTCGGAGGCATTCGTGTCATCGACGATGAGCTTCGCCACGCCGAAATCGAGCAGCTTGAGCGTGCCGTCGGCCCGGACCAGGATGTTCGACGGCTTGATGTCTCGATGGATGACGTGCCGCTCGTGAGCGTAGGCCACGGCATCGCACAGCGCGCAGAACAGCTCGAGCCGCGCGTCGACGGGCACCTGGCGCGCGTTGCACCATCGGTCGATCGGCTCGCCTTCGACGTATTCCATCGCGAACCAGTGTGCGCCATCGGCGGTGACGCCACCGTCGAGCAGTCGGGCGATGTTGGGATGGTCGAGCGACGCGAGAATCCTCCGCTCCTCGACGAACCGCTCGAGCAGGTGGTCATCCGACGGCAAGCTGCTGCGGACGAGCTTCAGCGCGACGCGCTGCGCGAAGTGTGTCTCGCGTTCGGCGAGGTAGACGACGCCCATGCCGCCGCGTCCGATCTCGCGAAGCACGCGGTACGGCCCAATGCTGAGCGGCGCGCCTGGTGGCGCTGACTGCGCCGCGCCGGACGCAAGTGTGGGTGCGATGCCGGCCAGCGGTGCAGCGAGGAAGGTGTCGTCGCGCTCCCCGGCGTCGATCAGCGCGAGCACGTCGTCGCAAAGGCTCTGGTCATCGCCGCACGCCGCTCGAAGCCAGGCCTCTCGCTCATCGGGCGGGACATCGAGCGCGGCGTCCACGAGCCGCTCGATCCGTTCCCAGCGCTCCCGGCTCGGCTTCATGGGAATTCAATCGGCCGCGGCGAGCGCCTGGCGAAGCCAGCCGCGGGCCTTGACCCAATCATTCCGTACCGTCCGCGAGGTGACACCTAACGCCTCTCCGGTCTCGTCTTCCGTCATGCCGCCGAAGAACCGGCATTCGACGACGCGCGCGAGGCGTGGGTTCAGCTGCGCGAGCTCCTCGAGCGCGTCATCGAGCGCCACGAGCGACTCCGTCGTGAGGTCGACGGCGACGAGCGCCTCGTCGAGCGTGACGGGTCGCTTGCCGCCGCCGCGTCGTGCGGCGTTGCGCTCACGGGCATGGTCGATGAGGATGCGCCGCATCGCCCGGGCCGCCGTCGACAGGAAGTGAACACGATCGCGCCACTCGACGCGCGTGACGTCGATGAGGCGCATGTACGCCTCGTTGACGAGCGCCGCGGTGACGAGGGTATGCCCGTCCCGCTCGTCCTGGAGTTGGCGGTGCGCAATGCGCCGGAGCTCGTCGTAGACGAGTGGAAAGACGCGGTCGAGCGCCTGGCGGTTTCCTCCGCCACGGCACTCGAGGAGCAGCTCGGTGAGACCGGTTGCAGGGCTCCGGGAAGACGAGCTCACGAGATCGTGTCGCGGGCGCCGAGATCATGGAGGCCGGCGCGTGCCACACCGCCCGGCGTCGGGCGTCAGGTGCCGAAAATGCGCCCGGGGGAAGCGTGAGGCAACACGAGCGTCACCGGAATACCAGGCCCGCCAATCCACTGGGAAGCTTCTCCGGGATGAGCCGCCGAAGGTGCTGCGGCTGCGCGGCGGGGTCGAGCAGGCCATCCCGCACGAAGTCCACGAGCGACTGGATCTCGTCCTCGGTGAGCCTAACGGGTGTTCGGAGCAGGGGATCGAGGCGGTCCAACACGGGTTGCGACGGGCCGGTCGGGCCGCGCAGATCGGCCGGAAGTCGTGACGTGGTGTACGTCGCGGCGCCACCAACCGCGTCGAGGTGGTAGCGAATCGCGTCCTCGAGCCGGACGAACGCGCCATTGTGCATGAACGCCGGCTGCAGGGCGACGTTCCGGAGCGGTGACGTGCGGAACGCGTAGCGGTCGGCGGAGTTGCCCGTGACCTGAGCGAGCCCGAAGTCCTCGTCCGCGCCGGGGCCATCGAACACGATATTGCCGAAGGACGGAGCGATCTGCGGAACCCCCGCCACGTGCTGTCTGAAATCGCTGAACATCTCGTTGGATTCCCCTGCCACGGCGTGACACTTCACGCAACCCGCGCGGCCGAAGAAGAGCACGGCCCCTTCCTTTTCGGACGTCGTCAACGCGTTGTGCATCCCGCGGGCATACCGATCGATCGGTGCGTCCGCGAACACGAGCGTCATCTCGAACTCCGCTATCGCGCGCGCGAAGTGGTCGTACGTGATCGCTCGCCGCGCGCGAAGCTCCGGGAAGACCCGCGCGAAGAGCAGGCGGTAGGCGGCGCTCGCGTTGAGGCGGCGCACGACTTCGCTGCGGATGTCGTCGTTCCCGCCGGGGAAGTGGAACCCGGCGGCCTCGGTCCGCTCGGTGGGCGGAATGAACGCCTGGGCGGTGAGCAAATTGGGTGATCGCGAGAGCGTCGTTCCCTCCGGCGCCGGAAACACGAACCCCGCACTATTGTCGAACGGATTGCCGGAGCGCGCGAAGAAGCGCGAGTTCCACATGAGCGTCGGGTAGAACGCGGCATTGATCGCCATGGGCGTTCGACGCTGATTCCGCGGGCCAGTGCGGCCAGGCCCCACGACGCGGTTATTGTCGATGCCGATCGCGATCGGCTGCGTGTCGCCGAATCCGTTCGTCGGCGAGTGGCAGCCACCGCAGGTGTTGTCGCCGTTGAGCCCGTGAATCGGATCGAACCAGAGCTGCCGACCGAGATCCGCGAGCGGGTGATCGATGCGGCGGCCGAGCCGCGACTCGAGCGTGCTGGCAATGCGGCCGGTGAAGCCGTGGCTCGTCAGGTACGCCCGCAGTGCGGCGTCCAGGTTGCCCGATTCGGCCGAGCGTGCTGGTACGGCCGGCGCGACGGTGCGCGCCGGCTCGATATCGGAGCAGCCGACCAGCCCCGCGCCGGCAAGTGCCAGGACGCGGAGCCAGTGGCGTGAAATGGGGGAAGACATCGGTCGTCGTCAGGCCCCGCAGGAGACGCGGGGGTTGGTTTCGGCGAAGAGCCCCTTGGGGTTGTTGCGCCACACCCACGCGTGGAGGGCATAGACGCCGAACTCGTCTTCGCGCTGGAACGTGGCGCCGAGGAACTTGGGGAGTTCCGCGTCAGGCCAGAGCGCTTGCGGAACGGCGAACTCCACACCGACCAGGCGGAAGTCTCCGTTGCGCGTGGGTTCGTAGATCAGCGCATCGGGGTTCTCCGGATCGATCACGCCATCCATCAGGCGCGCGATGTTCACGTACACGGTTCCCACGGGGCCCTCGTCGCCTCGGGCCTCGCACGGGTGAAGAAGCACGAATCCTTCATCCTTCGCGACGCTCAGGCGATGGTAGCGCGCGGTGACGCGCTGTAGCGTCGCGATCATGCCGTCCGTGTCGGTTCCCGGGAGCGACGCGGCCTGGATCCTGGCCGGGCCAAGCTGCCTGGGCGCCAGTGGTGCAGAATCGGCGCAGGCGGCGAACAGCGTTGCCGCCGCGACAGCGGTGAGCAATCGTCCGAGTGGACGGAATGCGGTGGTGTTCATGACAGGAATCCTCGTAGAGGCCAACGACTCTGCGTTAGGCAGTCGTGGTGTGGGCGAGCTTCGGTGTTTCGGACGCGCGCAAGGTAGGCGGGCGAGGCTCGACGCACATGAGGCGCGTGTCCCGGGACTCGGATCGTCTCGGGCAGAATCCGGCCGGGCATCCGGGACTGGTGTCCCAGGCGGGGGCGGTCGGTAGATTGACGTCGGCATGAAAGCACGCTTCGACGCGGGCACCGACGTCGCCATGGTGGGCGCCTGGGACCTGGAACGCGGCACGCAGCCGCTCTCGCCCGACGAGTCGAGGCGCCTCTCGGAGACGCTCGACAGCGAGGCCGAGCAGGGCCATCTCTTCGTGCTTCATACCGGCGCCGATGGTGGCGGACCCGTCGACGTGTACATCGACGAGCCGGTGCCTGACGCAACCATGGCGAGCCTAACGCCCCTCGGCGGGCCGCTCGTGCTGGCGCTCCCGTCAGGCAAGCTGATGGTCGATGGCGTCGAGTACTACCGTGCCCGGAAGGCAGATCCGGGGCGCGCGAGCCGCGCCGCCGCCGTTCCACCCGGCGACTACCTCCTGCGGTGCTACACGCCGAGGGACGAAGAACAGGAGGGGGCACCGCGGCCGGAGCATGACCTCGAGGCGATCGTCGGCAAGGACGAGCTCCGCTACTACGAGCGGGTCACCCGCTCCGGATGCCTCGTTGGTCTGGTGTTGCTTCTGTTGTTCCCCATTCTCGGACCGCTGGCCGGGTGGCGAATCGCCTTTGCCACGACGGTCGTCGCCGTCATCGGCTTCTTCTACGTCCGTGAGTGGGTTCTGCGGCGGAACGAACGGTTCGCCCGAATCCGCGAAGCGATCACGACCCACCGGCTGGGGGCTCGCGAGCCAACGTTTGTCCTGGAACTTCGCCGGATCGCGGATCGTGAGGGGCGGACGGGTGGGTCGGTTCGGTTACAGTGACTGGCCTGGGTCAAGCGAGCACGGGCCGTGAGAACGTGGCCGCCCCAGCCTGGTCGATTCGTTCAATGCTCGACGGACCTCGCACGATATTACTCCATATGCGCCGGTGGACTCTGCCTCGGCGTCATGCGTACACGGTCACTGATGGGATACCTCCCATGAATCGATTCGCACGAAGAGTCTTCACCGTTGCCGGCATCTACGGCCTCATCGTCATGACGCCGCAATACTTTCTCGCCGACCGGATCAGCCGCGACACGCCGCCGGCGATCACCCACCTCGAGTACTTCTACGGGTTCATCGGGCTGGCTGTCGCGTGGCAGTTCGTGTTTCTCCTGATCGGCCGCGATCCCGAGCGATACCGCCCACTCATGATCCCCGCGGTGCTCGAGAAGCTGGCGTTCGGTGTGCCGGCGATCATCCTCTTTGCACAGGACCGGCTTCCCGGCTCAGTGCTGTTTTTCGGGTTGCTCGACCTCGCCCTCGGCGCGCTGTTCGTCGCCGCGTGGCGTGCGACGGCAGGCGCACCCGACGCGGTGCAGACACTCGGGACGCGGCAGGCACGCGCGTAGCCAGCGGGTAGCGCGTGCATGAACGATGGCTCGTTTGCCTTCCGACGGACGAGGTGACAGGATTCAAGTGTCATCCCGGCTCGAGGTAGTTGGAGGCATGTCAGACGAGCGTCGTTACACCGACGACGAGGTGGCCGAGATCTTCGAGGCTGCCTCCAGGCCTGTCGCTCCGCGTGACGAACCCGCCGAACCCGCGTCGCCGGCGGGGCTAACGCTGGCGAGGCTGCAGGAGATCGGACGAGAAGTCGGCATCGCGCCCGAGCGTATCGCGGAGGCCGCGGCTGCGCTGGAAATGCGACGGCCGCCCATCCCGCGTCGCACGGATCTCGGGATGCCGGTATCGGCCGCGCACGTGGTCGACATTCCCCGGCCGCTCACGGATCGCGAGTGGTCGCTCGTCGTTGCCGATCTGCGCCAGACGTTCGGCGCGTGGGGGCACGAGGGGTCGCAGGGGGAGACGCGCATGTGGTGGAACAACAACCTGCACGCCGTCGTCGAGCCCACCCCCACCGGCTACCGGCTGCGGCTCGGCACGCTCAAGGCGGATGGCTTCGCCATGAATCGTGTGGGTATGGTGGCCGTGGGGATGAGCATCGTTGTCGCGTTCGCGATGGGCGGGAACGTCGACGCGCTTCCGGGCGTGCTGGCGATCGGGAGCATGGGCGCGGGGGTATTCACGTACAACGCGCTCCGGCTCCCGCGCTGGGCGCGCCTGCGCGAGCAGCAGATGCAGGAAGTGGCCGCACGGACGCTCGCGCTCCTTACCGCCGCGCCGCGACCCGAACCAGTCTAAGATCACGAAGCCCCTAACGGCGCAAGGCAGAACAGCGCGAGCTCTAACGGCGCCGGCCCGAACGGCGCCGGCCAAAACAGCGCTGGCAGGAGAGGCGCAGGGCAGAGAGGCGCCGGATGCCTGACGGCGCCAGATGCCTAAGAGCGCAGGGGCCCAAGGGCGCATAGTGCCTAAGAGCGCGACAGGGGCGCACGGCCCAAGGGGCGCCACGACGCACCGCGGATGGTTCCGCGCCGCCCGCGCCGTTGCGCCGCTGTGGCCCTGCGGTGTTGTCGCGCCGTCTGGCATTTTGCGCCGTCAGGCCGTATGCGCCGTTAGTCAGTACGCGCCGTCTGGCAT
>DASUGD010000003.1:0-17992 GCA_036274195.1 Gemmatimonadaceae bacterium
CAGTTTCCGATTCCCGATCAACTCGCCATGACCCCCGCCACCGCCGCCACATACAGGTTCCAGCTCTCCGTCTCGGCCTTCAGTGCTCGGCGGCCGGCCTGGGTGATCCGGTAGAACTTCGCCCGCTTGCCCTTGTCGGACGTCCCCCACTCGGATTCGACCCAGCCGCGTTCTTCCATGCGGTGCAGCGACGTGTAGAGGGCGCCGTCGAGGACCTTGAACGATTCGCCGGACCCTTCGCGGATGAATCGCGCGACGGCATACCCGTGCTTGGGCCCCCACGACAGTGCGCGCAGGACGAGCACGTCGAGGGTGCCCTGGAGGAGCTCGAGCTCTCGAGGCGTCACGCGGACAGCATAACCTCAAATGTTGAGACAATCAAGCGACTGGCGACTGGCGACTGGCGACTGCCGGGGACGGGGGACGGGCGACGGGCGACGGCGAAACGGCGCAGAGACAGCTGTCATTCCGAGCGGAGCGCCGCAGGCGCGGAGGCGAGGAATCGCCGTCGTCCCGAGCGAGGGGCCGGCCCCTCTACCCGGATGACTGCGATTCCTCGCCTGCGCTCGGAATGACAACCGTGTCGCTTCGTCAGCCAGCAGCCAGCCACCAGCCGCCGTTCTTCCGTCGTCAGCCAACAGCACGGTTAGCGCGAGCCAACCATTCTTGACCCCTCAGCCAGCCAACGTGATGCAAATCACGCCGCTGGCGCTGTCCCCGCCGCGAGTGATTGTGAAATTTTCCGCCTAACGGTTCTCTCGCGTGCGCGCGGGTGGCTGTAGCTCGCGTGACGAGAGGCTGAGATGCAACGGCAACGGGATAGCAACGCTTTCGGGATCACACTGACCATCATCGCCGTCGTTCTGACCATCGGCGCAATCTGGTTCAGTCTCACGCGCTAGCGGCAAAGCCTAACGATACTGACGGGGAGCGGCTACTCGCTACTGCCGCGTGCTGCGAGCTGCTGCCATTAGCCGAACGAGCCGTCAGCCAGCAGCCAGCACGAGCAGCCAGCCACCAGGCGATGTGTAGCCAGTCGCCAGTCGCCAGTCGCCAGTCACCAGTCGCCAGTCAGCTAAGGCTTGCGAGCAAGCACCATGTACTCCCCACCAAGCTGAATCGGCGCGAGCAGGGGCTCCAGCGGCTCGCACCAGCTCATCGACTGCGGGAAGAAGAGCGGCGATGTCGTGTGGATGATGTCGAAACCCGCGCCGCGCAGCAGGCGTCGCGTTTCGCGCGCGGTCAACGCCCTCGTACCATCGCTCTCCGACGCGTCTCGCGCCGCCCGGCGCTCCTGCCACGCCACGCCCGGCGACCGCGGATTCGCCTGCCACACCGCGAACAGGCCGGCGGGCGCGAGCGACCGGAAGACCAGCAGCACCGCCGCCGCGCGATCGTGCTCCGGCATGCGATCGAACACCCCGTGCGCGAACGCCAGGTCGGCCGATTCCGACGCCCGATAGTCCGTCACATGGACCAGCGTCGCCTTGCCATCCGCGGACCGCAGCACGCCCGCACGCGAACGCTCGCGCGCCACGTCGATCGTCAGGAGCGTCTTGATGTGCAGATTCCCGAAGAGCTCCGAGTTGGCTGGACTGCGATCCCCGCCGAGGATCAGCATGTGCTTCGGCCGCTCGCCCAGATCGTCCAGGCACCGGCGGAGCCAGCGCGCCCGGCGACGCCAATAAAAGGCGTCCGAGCTGTCGTCCGGACGCCTCCCATCCAACCGTGGCTGCAGCCTCGAGTCGGCTGCGCCTTTGTCTTCGTGCGGGTCCGCTTGGGACGACTCCATCGACTCCCGACCAGGAAGGTTCTTCGAACAGCTCACTTCGCTATGGATGGGATCGCAACGAGTCCCGCGCAAGTCCCCCTTCAGCACAGATGCACCGCCATCGCCTTGAACGATGCATAGGCCTCGCCACCGACCGCCAAGGCCAGCTCCTGGGCCGAGCGCGTCGTGAGCGCGGCGACGAGCACGGAGCCGTCCACCTCGATCGAGACGCGCGTGAGCGCGCCGAGCGTCGAGATCTCCACGATCCGGCCCCGGAAATGATTTCGAGCCGACGACGCCGTCTGCGGCTCGAGCGACAGGAGCACCTCTTCGGCCCTTATGACCGCATATCCCGGGTTCTCCACCGCATTGGCCACCGCGTAGATCGTCAGCGCACCCGTTCGAAACTCGACGGCGTGGTGCCCGTCCCCCAACGCCGCCTCGAGACCGGGCTGCCAATCGGGAGAATGATCGGGAAGCACCCGCGCAGTCCCGGCGAACACGTTCTCCGCTCCGAGGAACTCGGCGACGTACGGCGACGCGGGGTGCCGAAATACCTCCTCCGGTTTCCCGCTCTGCAGGACGCGCCCGGCATCGAGCAGGATCGCCACGTCGCCAAGGAGCCCCGCTTCCGTGAAGTCGTGGGTGACCTGAAGCATCGTCATCCCCCACTCGCGGTGCATTCTCCGGAGCTCTCGCCGCGTTGATTC
Organism: Gemmatimonadaceae bacterium; assembly: GCA_036274195.1. GTDB lineage: Bacteria > Gemmatimonadota > Gemmatimonadetes > Gemmatimonadales > Gemmatimonadaceae > JAJKIV01. Next base: position 2,482 of record DASUGD010000003.1, read on the forward strand.
GCGCCGGCGCGGGTCGAGTGCACTGAATGGCTCGTCGAGCAGCAGGATCGACGGACGGCGCGCGAGCGCGCGAGCGAGCGCGACGAGCTGCCGCTCACCGCCCGACAGGGATTCGACGGGGCGACTCCGAAGGTCCCAGGCGCCGATGCGTGCCGCGACCTCGCGAGCGACGACGGGGTCCGCAGCGCCATAGGCAATGTTCTGTTCCACCGAGAGATGCGGAAACAGGAACCCGTGCTGATAGACGAGGCCGAGGCCGCGCTGCTCGGGCGGCAGCTCAGTCGCCAGACGCCCGTCGAGGTGAAGGGTCCCGGCGGTCTGCGGCGTGATGCCCGCGATCGTCTCGAGCAGCGTTGTCTTCCCCGATCCCGCCGGACCGATGACGACACCGTACGAGCCCTTCGGAACCGTGAACGTGACGCCATCGAGGCGGAACGAGCCGACTCGTGCCGACAGCCCGCGAGCGTCGATCACCCGGGAGCCCCGGCGACGTCCAGCCCGGCTCGGCGATCGTAGCGCAGCGCCCGGAGCGCCGTGAGCGGCAGCAGGGCCAGCAAGGTCAGGATCGCGGCGACCGGCAGCGCTTCACGCAGACCGAAGCTGGTGAATCGGTCGTAGCTCAGGACGCTGGCCGTCTTGGGATTGTAGGTGATGATCACGATCGCCCCGAACTCGCTCACGGCACGGGCCCACATGACCACCGCCGCCGCCACCAGGCCGCGCCCGGACAGTGGCAACGTAACGCGGCGGAAGACTCGCCACCTATCGTCGCCGAGCGTGCGGGCGACCGCCTCGAATCGTCGATCGACTCTCGCGAATGCCTCGCGCGCGCCACTCAAGTACAGGGGTGCCGACACGAAGAGCATGGCGCCCACGATGCCGGCCGGCGACCCGACGATCCGAAGGCCAATCGAAAGCGCGGCCTGCCCGAGCAAACTGTCCCGTCCGAGCACGAGGAGCAGCGCGATGCCCGCGACGGGGTGCGGGATGAGCAGCGGCAGGTCGAGCAGGGCGGCGACGACCGCCCGCCCTCGAAAGCGCCAGCGCTCGATGACGAACGCGATGGGGGTTCCGCCGAGTACCCCGAGCACCGTGGCGACGGTCGCCGTCGCGGCGGTGAGCACGAGAGCTCGGCGGAGCTCGACGTCGGTTACGAGACGTTCCCCGCCCTGGACTCCCGCCGTCGCGACCAGCTGGGCGATCGGAGCGACGAGGAAGAGAAAGAGCAGCGAGCCGAGGAGCCCGGCGAGGATCGAGGCGAGGGAGCGGGGCAATGAACCGGGAACGGGGAACCGGGAACGGGGAACCGGGAACAGGGAATCGGGAACAGGGAACCGAGAACCGACGCTCGAGGTCAGATAACTTTGCGAGACGCCATAAGGTGCACGTTCGTCCGCAGTATCGGTACGTGTCGTATATTGACGGCCACCAACGTCGTTTCCAGTTCCCTGTTCCCGGTTCCCGCATCCGCTCCCGTGAATCTTGCCGTCGACATCAACGGCGTCGTGAAACGATACGCCGGACACGTTGCCGTTCGCGACCTGACGCTGAGGGTGCCGCGCGGCTCCGTGTACGGGCTCCTGGGGCCTAACGGTGCCGGCAAGACGACGACGATCCGGATGATCCTGAACATCATCGCGCCCGACGAGGGCACGATCGAGGTGCTCGGGCAGCGGAACACGCGATCGGGGGTGCTGGACCGGATCGGTTACCTGCCCGAAGAGCGTGGGCTGTACAAGAAGATGCAGGTCCGGCGAACCCTCAAGTTCCTCGGGGCGCTCAAAGGCGTGTCGGCGAAGGAAGCGGATCGGCGAATCGATGGCTGGATGGAGCGTCTGTCGCTCAGGAGCCCCGAAAAGGATTGGGGGAACGCGAAGGTGGACGAGCTCTCCCGGGGGATGCAGCAGAAGGTCCAGTTCATCGGCGCCCTGCTCCACGAGCCCGAGCTCGTGATCCTCGACGAGCCGTTCAGCGGGCTGGATCCGATCAACGCGCAGGCGCTCAAGGACACGGTGGTGGAGCTCAAGCGCGAGGGGCGCACGGTCATCTTCAGCACCCATCTCATGGACTCGGCCGAGCGGCTCTGTGACGCGGTGTGCATCATCGCGCGCGGGACGAAGGTGCTCGACGGCCCGATCGAGGAGGTCCGGGCGGAGCACGGCGCCACGCACGTTGCGCTGTCGCTCGGCGGCAGCTCCGCGAACGGCGTGGGCGCGGTGCTGAGCGATCCTCGCCTCATTGCGCGGCTCGATGACTCGAACCGGTTCTTCGAGATCGAGCTGACGACGGGGGCGGATCCGCAGCTGCTACTGCGGCGCCTCGTGGAGGCGGGGGCGTCGATCCAGCGGTTCGAGCTCGTTAGGCCGTCGCTGCATCAGATCTTCATCCAGAAGGTCGGGGCGAGCGGGATCGAGGCAGGAATGACGGAGTAGTAGACTGCGGGAAACGGGAAACTGCCGGGAAACGGGAGACGGTGAAACGGCGGCTGGTTGCTGCCTGCTCGTGCTGGCTGCTGGCTGACGCTGGCGGGAGATGAGCATCTCGAGGAGTCTCCGTTTCCCGTTTCCCGTTTCCCGGCAGTTTCCCGGCAGTTTCCCGTTTCCCGCGATCACTCAGCCAACAACCTCTCCGCGAGGCCACGCAGATCGAGCTCGTCGGCCGCGCCGATCTTCCAGACTACCTCGCGCTTGAGCGCGACCGATATGTCCGCGGCCGCCAACGATCCGGGCGCGTCGGAGCGATTCACGACGACGGACATCTTCTCGTCCGGGTAATTCAGCCGCCGGCACAGCCGCAGCACGCGCTGCGTGCCTCGCAGCGTCGGGACCGAGCCCTCCGTCACGATCACGATCCGATCGGCCGCGTCGAACGCGGCGAGCGTGCGCTCGTTCACCTGGTGCTCGAGCTCCACGATGCTCACCGGGAACCGCCCGCGAATGGCCTCGAGCGCCACGGTGACGCCTTTCGCGTCCCCCATCGCAGGCGTCCGCGGCCGCATCAGGACGGTCGTCCACACACCGTCATGCTGCGGAATCAGCGCCGCGTTCAGGCCGGGTAGCTCGAAGCGCTCGGCGTCGGCGACGGGCGGGAGCACATCACCGGTGGGCGAGGCCGAGCGCGCACGAACTGCCCTCGCGTCGACCTCCACGAGGGCGACCTGCTTCGAGCCGAGCGATCGAAAGGCACGCGCGAGGGACCCGGCAACGGTGGTCACGCCGACATCCGCGCGTGCACCGAAAACCGCGATCACCAGCCCGCCCGTTGTTCGGATCCGCTTCGTAGGTTTCTGTGGCGTCACACTCAGGGGGTGTGCGGCGCGACGCGAATGGTGGTGGGCGCTCAGTCATTGAGCGCCATTGTCTTGTCCAACGGACCTGCCTGGGCTGCTCGCGGCATGTAGCGAGCGTTACGATAGGCAAAAGAGAAGGCCGAGTCCAATTTCACTCGGCCCTTTCGTGCGCGGCGCGACGTACTTCATCTCGCAACGGTGGCCAATCAGTCGGCCCGCGTGGCTTGAATCCCAACCGTCCCGCTGTCGCGGCTACTCGCACGATCGAACAAGTCGGCGCTACCCTCGCGGCTTCGCGGAGGTCCGTCGGTTGGCGCAGCGCGTTCGCTCCGTTGCCCGGTTGGCGCGCCGATCGCCGACTTGAGATCGTCCACGAGCGACGTGATGCGCGTGTCGAACGCCTCGTGCAGGCCGCTCACCAGGTTCGCGACGACGTCGTCGAGCACCGACCCCACGCGGCTGCTTGCGCCGCGCGTGGCAGCGACCGTCGCCGCCGCGGCCTTCACGTCCGTTCGGGATCCGCTGAGCAGCACCCCGGCTCCGACGGCGAGGGCGAGGGCGGGCCACGGGTTGTCGCGGACGACCTGCATCACGTTCAACTTCTGCTCGAGCTGCTGCAGCGTGGTCGACATCCGCTCGCGCGTCAGCTCGATGTCGCGCCGGACGTCAGCCGTTGTTTCAGCCATGCCGTGTCCTCCTTGAGCGTCGCGACCGTCTGTTCCGGAGCGAGCTGCTTGGGTGAAAGAAGCGCCATCCCGCGCCACATGAAGAAGACCGCGAGGGCGCCGGCGATCGCCAGGACGATGAGCGCGGCGAGCCAGTAGCGATCCCGCAGCCACTGGTCGGCGCCCAGGAGAATGAGCCCGATGAGCAGGGAGAGACCGCCGAGGAGCGCGAAGACGCTCCCGCTCACGATGAGCGTCGCGCCGGTCGCCATCGCGCCGAGCGTCTCGGTGAGCTCGAGGCGTGCGAGCCGCAGCTCCTGCCGGATGAGCGACGAGCTCCCCTCGGCGAGGTCCCGAAGGAGCGCGCCGAGAGGAGGCATCTGGCCGTTCTCTGATCGAACGTCCATGGCCACCGCCTAACGATCGTTATTCCGGAAGGCCTTGCCGAGCACGTACCCCAGGCCGAGCGCGATGAGGAGGGTGCGGCCCGGGTTCTCCCGCACCTGGCGCTCGATGTCCGCCTTGAGGTCGCCGTTGCGGAGCCAGTCCGCGGATTTGTTCATTCCGCGTGCGACGGAGTCCTGCACGTTCGCCATGCGGTTGTCCGCGGTGGCGGTTGCGGTGCCGCCTTCGGTCGCGCCGGCGAGCGTGGTGCTCTTCCGCTGACGAAGCTTGTCGGCACCGGCGTCGAGGCGGTCGGCGAGCGTGGATTGCAGCTCGCGCGCCTTGTCCTTCACCTGACTGAACTTGTCCTGAACGGCGGCTTTCGCCTGATCCGCCTTGTTCGTCTGACTCCCGGAACCACCCGTGTCCGACGCGTTCGTCGAGTAATCCAATCCTGCGGGCGGCGCGGCATTCCCCGCCATCCCCGTTCCGCCGGTTCCAGGTGAGCTCGACCCGCCTGCCTGAGAGCTCGGACTGCCGGTAGCGCCGAACATGTCGTCAGCGTTCCGCTCCATGACTGCCTCCTTCGAGTGTGACCGTTCGAGGGAGTGCAGATGGTATGCCGCGCATCACTGGCGACGGGCGACTGGCGACGGCCGGGGACGGGCGACGGGCGACGGGCGACGGAGGAACGGCGGCTGATGGCTGGCTGGTTGTGCTGGCTGCTGGCTGACGCTGGCTGTCGGGAAATGAGCGTCCCGAGGGTTCTCCGTTTCCCGTTTCCCGTTTCCCGTTTCCCGTCAGTCGCCAGTCAGCAGTGCTCTTCGAACGCCTCCACGAGGTCCTCGGCGATCGCGTCGGCGGGGCGGCCTTCGATCTGCCACCGCTCGAGCATGAAGACGATCTTGCCGTCCTTCATGAGCGCGATCTGGGGGGAGGACGGCGCATAGCCCGTGAAGTAGCTGCGCGCGCGCTCGGTCGCTTCAGAGTCCTGCCCGGCGAAGACCGTCGTGAGATGGTCCGGCTTGCGCTCGTGCGAAAGCGCCATGGCGACCGCGGGCCGCGCCATCCGGGCGGCACAGCCACAGATCGAGTTGACGACCACGAGGGTGGTGCCCTTGGCGTCCTTGAGGCGCGCGTCGACCTCATCAGGGGTGCGCAGCTCTTCAATCCCGAGCCGCGTCAGCTCCTGACGCATGGGGGTGACGAAGCGCTCGTCGTACATCGGGGCGTTGCTGAGATTACGCATCAGGGTTTGTCGAATGGGAACAGGGAACCGGGAACAGAGGCTCGGGCGAGACTCTAGTCCTCGACATCACTATCGCGAACCAGCGCAAGGATCGCGCTCTGCGGAATCACGAGGTACGTGTCTCCCTCGAACGTGATCTCGACGGCGGCCTTGCGGAAAAACAGCGCGTAGTCGCCGGCGCGGGCCTGCATGGGAATGAATCGGGTTTCGCGCAACGGAGTTCGCCACGGCTCGTCGCCGCTCTCGCCCGGGTCGGGCATCGGAAGGCCGGGGCCGGTAGCGACGATCTTGCCACCCTGCACTGCCTGACTGTCCATGGCGGTGGGTGGCAGATACAGTCCGACCTTCGTGCGCTCCTCGCCCTCCTGCACGTGAACGAGCACGCGGTCGCCCACTACGATCAGACGCTTGTTGTTTTTGTCCATGGTTGGCTCGAGCAGTAAAACTACAGACTGGTAACAATTGGTTACTGGTACGGGTTACAGGTAATCGAACCCTCCGGATGCTCATGTCGCTGCGAGAAGCATCCCGAGGGTTCAAATAACCAATTACCAATTCCAGTAACCTGTAACCTGTTCTGTTGATCCAGTAACCTGTAACCTGTAACCTGTTCGGTTGATGTAGTTGTTGTTATTTGATGAGATGCAGGTCGGTCTGCCGCTTGTAGGCCCATCGCGTCTTGCCGTCCGCGCCAACGAAGAAGTCCTCCTCCTGCGGCATGCGCACCGGCTGGCCGCCCCACTCCGGCACCGGCGTCGTGGTCTGCAGCTCGGACGAGAACCACATGCTCGGAATGATCCTGGCGTCGCCGCGGCCCGGGACACCGTCCTGATAATCCCACAAACCAATCAGCGGTCCCGCCCCGTGACCGTTCATGCCGATCGGGTGTGAGTACATCGTCCCGCTGATTCCCTCTTTCGCGAGTCGCGCGAGACTGGACTTCAGTACTTCGTTGCCGGTGCGGCCCGGCCGGACTTCCTCCATCAGGATGTCCTGGAACCTGTTCGAGTTGGCGAGCGCCTTGCGCAGCCCCGCGGGGGCTTCGGTCTCCCCTTCGCGCAGCACGTAGGCGTCGTGCTGCGTGTCGGTGTTGAGGCGAAGGGCGGTGATCCCCACGTCGCAGTGCAGCACATCCCCGCGCTCGATCACGGGGTCGTCGCCGAGCTGCTCGGCCTCGGCCCCCTTGCGCTGCACGTCGATCGACGGCTGGACCCAGGTGCCGAGGCCGAGGTCGTTCACCTGCTGTCGCCACCACCACACGAGATCACTCGTGCGAGTGACGCCCGGACGAATGACCTCGTTCGAGAACATGCGGCCGATGAGCTCGTGCACGAGCTTGGTGAGGTCGGTGAAGAACACCTCCTCGTCAGGCAGCCTCGTCGCGATCAGCTCGAGCGGAAGCGCCTCGGCATGCTTGAACCGGGAGGTCCATTTCGATCCGAGCTTTTCGCTCATTCCCTCGAGCTCGCCGGCGCTGAGGCCGTCGGAGAACGCGAACGTGCGTGACACGTCGATCCCGATCACCTTCGGGTTCCGGCGCTCGATGACGTCCTTGAGCACGAGCCACTGCTGATCGCCCCAGAGCTCGGCCTGTCGCCCGCCGACCGCGGCGTCCACCGCCTTCGTGGAGCGGACGGCGTCGTAGAGCCCGCCCTGGGATGTGCCGCCGAGCGCGATCCGCTGGACGCAGCCGGCCGCGGCGTTAGGCGCCGCGCCGTGGGCACACCGGTCGAAGAAGACGTAGATCGTCCGGCGGCGCGCGGCGAAGGTCGTTGGCGAGACGATCGAGGTGAAAACGGGGTCCTCGTTGTACTCGCGCATGGGCACGACCCACATGTCGATGCCGTGCTGCTTCATCAGCGCGGGCAGCACGGTCGTTAGGCGCTGCTGGAGCCATTGCTGCTGGCGGTCGGCCTGGTCCTTCAGCGTACCGAAGGGGCGGGTGGGCTGGGCGGCAGCCGGAACGGCGCCGGCGAGGAGGAAGAGCGGAAGGAATCGCGCACGCATGGGCGTTAGGCTGAAGACTGACTGGCTGCTCGCTGCTGGCTACACGCTACTGCTGCTCGCTGCGCGCCGCTGCGTGCTGCACGCGGCTGCTGGGCTGGTAGCCGACGGCTGCGCGCTACTGCCGCGTGCTGCGAGCTGCTGCTATTACCGCCGGACGGCTATTACCGCCGGGCCCGAGCGAGCAGCAATCAGCGTGCAGCCAGCTGATGGCTGATGGCTCACGGCGGTCACGGTTACCGTGATTGCTTGTCATGGACCGCGACCGCCGTGTGCAGTCGATGCTCGCGGCGCAGCAACATATACCGCACGAACTGCACGACGCCAGCAAGCAACAGCGCGAACAGGCACACGCCCACCACGCGCCAGAGAAACGTCCGCCCCGCGATCTCGAGCCAGTCGTGCACATGCGCCCTCTCCGAGCCCATCGGCTCGCGGTGCGCCAGGATCAGGCCGAAGCTCGTCAACGACTCCGCCGCCGCCTCGATCAGCGCGAACACCGGAGCGCGCCACACCCATCGATGCAGCGGAAAGTTGCCGAGGTGCAGCGTCGCCATCCCGAGGATGAACAGCAGCCCCAGGAGGAACGTGCCGCCGAAGTAGAGCCAGTTCGTCGTCGGCCCGACGGACATCGCCAGCGCGCGATACAACCGGAACAACACGCCCGTCACGATCGCCATCTCGGCGATCGACATCGTGAACCGTCGGAACGCCGGCGGCTCCTCGATCTTGAACTCGAGAGTCTGGTGAGGGAAGAAGGGCGTCACCTGTGGGCCGCTCCGCCGGCGATCTGGCCGCCGATCCAGCGCAGACTCTCACCCGCGTGCAGCCGCCAGTAATTCCAGTCGTGCGCGCCAGGCCATTCCGCGTACGCGTGCGACACACCGAGACGCTCGAGCGTCGCGTGGAAGTCCCGTGACTCGTCCACGTACGGATCCGCGACGCCCACATCGAGCATGAGCGCGGGCATCCGCGCCCGATCCGCCGACGAATACCGTGCCGCGCGACGGCCCGGGTCGCGCGGCCACCAGCCCGTCGTGTCGCGCCCGAACGCGAGCACCATTGCCGGCCACAGGTCGCCCGCGTTCTCCCGAAGCTCCGCCTCGGTGGAGGCGTAACGCGAAGGCGCCTTGTACGGGTGTGGCCCCATGTACAGGGGCGACAGCACACCCGAATGGCTCGCGGCGGCCGAGAACACGTCGGGATACGCGAGGGCGAGTGAGATGGCGCCGTAGCCGCCCATGCTCAGCCCTGCGATCGCGCGCGCGGACCGTGACGGAATCGTGCGATAGACGGAGTCGACGCGCGCCACGAGATCGCGCGCGATGTAGTCGTCGTACTTGGGCCACGGAACGCAGTAGGCATCCACGGTCTCCGTCTGCCGACCCGGTGGCTTGGACCGACGACACTCGGCGTTGTTCCCGAGATTGTTCCACGTCGTGTACCAGCCGTCGTCGCCGTCCGGCATGATGACGATCATCTCCGGGAGCCCTGCCGCGACGAGCGAATCCAGCGTCCGGTCGATCGCGCCCGAGCGAACCCAGTTCCACTCGTCGCCCCACATGCCGTGCAGGTAGTACGCGACCGGGTACCGGCGCTGGCTGCTCGCCTGGTACGACGGCGGCAGGTAGACGACGAACTGCTTCCGTATCCCGAGCGCCTGGGACCAGAACGAATCGGCGGCGACGCGGGAGGCGAAGCGCACGCTCGAGGAGCTAGACTCGCTGGCGACAGCCGACTGCTGGCTATGGGCACCCGCGCTCGGGGGATCATCCGGGTCGGCCAGGCCGCCGGCAGGAATGCCGCTCACGAGGTAGGTCAGCGACAGGCACGTGAACGCTACGGCGACCCGGCCAACCGCCCGCGCCACGCAGATCGCGCTGGCGTACTTCTCCAGGCGGGACTCATTCTGCATGCCTGTAGGATGCCCTCCGGCACGGCGAGGCGAAAGTCGCCGGCCCACGAGTCGCACGTTAGGGCGCGCGTCGGTCATGCTCGAGACGCATTCGGATCATCCCACCCCCACTCTGCACGCGCCGGACACGCCGTGCACCCAAAGGCGCACGAGGCGACTGGCGTCGAGCGCGGTACCCGGGTCACCACCCGGAAACGGAGTATCGGCAACCGATGGGTCGCGCGATGGCGGTGGATTCCAGTCGATCGCGAACGACACGCCTGGCAGCCCCGCAGCCATGACCACGAAGCCTCCTTCCCCGCGCGCGGCACAGATCCGCCCGTGCGCCAGCCGCAGCGCCTGTACGCTGTTGCCGACGCCAACGCCACCGGAAGTCTTGAAGGCAGGGTCCACGGTCATCACGCGAATGATGGACGTATCGGGCGTCCCAGTAGATAGGACGACGACCGGGTGGCCGCGTACCGTCACGACGTGGGCCCGCTCGGATGTGCCTTCGGCCGGAGGCAGCACCGTGTCCTTCACCGGGCATCGTGATGCAAGGCTCGCGATCCGTGTGCCGCGGAGCACAGGACCGATGCCCAGCGAATCGACGACGACCGACGCGGTCGCGGCATCGCACCGCTCTGCGTTCCGCGCCGCGCGCGAGGTGGCGGCGGTGGCCGTTTCGCCGCCGCTATTTGGGTCGCGTTTGCCTGGCGAATCCGCCCGGCAGCCCCCGACAACTAACGAGAGCACGCAGAGCGCGATTCGACGGCTCCTAGTCATCCGACTGTGGCCCAGCACTCGATCTCCACGCGCGCGCCGAGCGCGAGCCCGTTCGCGCCGATCGCGCTGCGCGCCGGCTTGTTCCTGGGAAAATAGCTCGCGTACACGACGTTCATTCGCTCCCATTCGCGCATGTCGGCCAACATCACGGTGCACTTCACGACGCGGTCCATCGACGAGCCGGAGCGCTCCAGGACGTCCTTGATGTTTTCCATCGTCTGCTTCGTTTCGGCCTCGATCCCGCCGGGGACGACCGCGCTGGCTGTCGCGTTCGGTGTTCCGATCTGGCCCGAGAGGTAGAGCATGTTGCCGACGCGGACCGCCGGGGAAAATGGGCGAGTCGTCGGGCCATAGGGTGTGAGGAACTGCGCGCTTGGTGCCGGGGCGGTCTCCGGCTGGGTACGGCCGCTGCACGCCGCGGCCAGCGAAAGGATCACACAGCACAATGGACGAACGCGCATTGCTCCGCCTGGGGTTTGGGTTGGCGGAACGATGGCGCGCTCTCTACCCACTCGAAAGGCCGAGGGCAGTGTGCACGGATGGCAAACCGACTGTCAGGCTGATCGGGCCGTTCGCGCGACCTTTGCCAACTTGGCCAGCCGACCCGGGCACGACCGCTGCTTTCCTGAGGCGCCGTTACGGTCGCACCAGTCAGAGGACTCGAATCCACGTGGCGACCTTTTCTTGAACCCAATCTTTGAGGAGAGACTGCCATGATCACGACCAGCCAGCTCATGCCGACGTTCAACCGGGTGCTCGCGTTCGATCGCAATCTCGATCGCCTGGTGAACTGGAACGGCCAGCGGTCGTTCGTCCCGTCGCTCGACGTGGTGGAGCGCGCGGACGCGTATCTCGTCTCGGCCGAGCTGCCCGGCGTGGACCCGTCGGCGGTCGAGATCTCGTTCGAGAACAACACGCTGACGATCCGCGGGACGAAGGCGCCGTGGCTCACGCCGCAGCAGAACGAGGAGCTCCGCGTCTACACGGCCGAGCGCCTGAGTGGCACGTTCGAGCGCGCGGTTCGGCTGCCCGAGTACGTCGAGGGTGACAAGATCGAGGCGACCTACTCGCAGGGCGTGCTCACGATCACCGTCCCGAAGGCGGAGGCGGCGCGTCCGCGGAAGATCGAGATCAAGGGGGTTAGCTCGAAGGCTGATGCCTGAAAACCGATAGCTGACGACTCATCAGTCAGGACTGGCATTTCAACTCGAGTCGATAATGCCAGTCCATCAGTGATGAGTCGTGAGCTGTACGGTTTTTGAGTCATGAGTTCTGGAACGTCGCGGTGGGCCGCACGGTCTCAGGTTCGTGATGCAACGGGCGATCCTCCTCCAGCGCTACCTGGCCCGCAAGCGCGCGAGCACTCTGCTCCGCATCGAACGCGTTCTCGCTCTTCGCGATCACGACCGTCGCGACGCCGTTTCCGATCAGGTTCACGATCGCGCGCGCTTCCGACATGAATCGGTCCACGCCGAGCAGGAGGGCAATCGACTCGACCGGAATGATCTTCATCGCGCTCAGCGTCGACGCGAGCACGATGAACCCCGAGCCCGTAACCCCCGCCGCGCCCTTGGACGTCAGCATCAACACGCCGAGCACCGTGAGCTCCTGGCCTAACGACAGGTCGACCCCCGAGACCTGCGCCAGGAACACCGTCGCCATCGACAGGTAGATCGACGTGCCATCGAGGTTGAACGAGTACCCGGTGGGCACGACGAGCCCGACGATCGGCTTCGCGCAGCCGAGCTTCTCGAGCTTGTCCATCAACCGTGGCAGCGCCGCCTCGGAGCTCGAGGTGCCGAGCACGAGCAGGATCTCCTCCCAGATGTACCGGAGGAATCGCCAGAGGCTGAACCCGTAGGCGCGCGCGATCAGGTTGAGCACGACGAAGACGAACAGGAACATCGTCGTGTAGACGGACAGCATGAGCTTCCCGAGCGGGATGAGCGTGCGCAGCCCGAAGTTGCCCACCGTGTACGCCATCGCGCCGAACGCGCCGATGGGCGCCACGATCATGATGATCCCGACGATGCGGAACAGCGCTTTGGACAGCACGTCGAAGACGGTGAGCGCGGGACGTGCGGTCTCGCCTAACGCGCTCAGCGCGACGCCGAACAGGACGGCCACGAACACGACCTGCAGCATCTCGCCACGCACGAACGCTTCCAGCATGTTCGCCGGCACGATGTGCATGACGAAGTCCACGAACGTCATCTGCTGCGCCTGCGTGGTGTAGCGCGAGATGTCGCCGCCGGCGAGCCGGCTCACGTCGAGCCCGGCGCCGGGCTTGATGGTGTTCACCACGACGAGCCCGATCGCGAGCGCGAAGGTGGTGACGACCTCGAAGTAGACGAGCGCCTTCCCTCCCACGCGCCCGACCCGTTTGAGGTCGCCCAGTGTCGCGATGCCGAGGACGATCGTGAAGAACACGATCGGCGCGATCACCATCTTCACCAGGTTGACGAACGTGTCCCCGAGCGGCCGCATCGCCTTCGCCGTGTCCGGCGATGCGACGCCGAGGATCACGCCGAGCGTGATCGCGACGAGGACGCGAAAGGTCAGGTTGTTGGCGAGGCGCCGCATCTATCGGGAATAGGGAATCGGTCTGGAGGGAACAGGGAACGGGGAACCGGGAACAGTGATTCCTCGCGGAGCCTCGGTTCCCTGTTCCCGGTTCCCCGTTCCCTATTTCCCGACACGCGGCCTGAGCTCGAGCACGTGCTTCGTCTCCGCTTCCACGCGCGCGCGAGAGAAGACCAGCGGGAAATATTTGTCGTTGCCCCAGAGCGGGAGCAGGTCGGCGTAGTACTCGCTGCCGGGTTGGCCCGACTGACCGGGAACGTTGATGGCCACCGAGTTGTCGAAGTCGCCGAGGTCGATGACCTCCCGAAAGGACGCACCGGAGGTCTGTTGATAGTTCGCGCCGGCCGTCGCGAAGACGGTGTTTCCATCTCCGGCGCGCGAGACCGGCGGCAGGTCGAACGCGCGTGCGAGCGGGTGATGAAGCTCGGCGATGTGAATGGTCCCCCAGCGCCACTTCGTGGTGTCGGCGCCGAAGCGCTTGGTCAGCTCGGCCACCGCGTCGGCGAGCGCTCCGACGATCAGCGAGTCGCGCGCGCCCGCGGACACCGCGCCGGCTGGCGTGGCGAGAAACTTCTCGAACTCCTCGTAGTCGGTGTACCGGCCAATCACGTCCGCCGCCTCGGCCGGCATGCGCATCGCGTTGGCGCGCCGCGCCAGGGTTGGCGCCCAGGCCTCGAAGAGGAGCGGCGCGGCCGCATCGCGCGACATGCGGAAGTTCCAGCGGGCGAGCATCTGAACTGCCTGCGAATCGCCCTGGCCGAGTCGCTGCGCGGCCGAGACGAGCTGCGGGACGAGGTGACGCGCGAGGAGGGAGAGATCGTCGTGCTGCAGCGCCTCGAAGTCGGCGACCGTGAAGTCGTTCCGGCTCGTGAGGACCTCCCTGATTCGCGCCACCCGGTAGTCGCTTGCCCAGTCGTAGGAGATCGGCGTCTTGTAGCCCGGCGGCAGAATGTTGTTGTTCGCGGTCGCGATGAAGCCGCTCGCGGGATTGTACGCCCGCGGCAGCGCGTTCCCTGGCACGAAGCCGTTCCACTCGAAGCGCCCGTCGCCGGGCACGGGGAGGAGGCCGGACCAACTGCGACGCGGCATGTAGCCCCCGGCGACCCAGCCGATGTTTCCGTCGACATCCGCGTAGATCATGTTCTCGCTGGGCATCTGCCAGCGCGCCATCGCGAGCTGGAACTCGCGCCAGTTTCGCGCGCGCCCGAGCTGCAGCGAGGCCAGGTACGCCGCCGTGCCCGGCTCCTGGCCGACCATCCGGATCGCGACAGCGCGCCCGCGCGCGGAATCCATCGACACGATCGGCCCGTGGTGGGTGAACTCGAGCCTAACGATGCGCGCGCTGTCGTTGCGAACCCGTATGGTGTCGATGATTGTCTTGATGGGCTGCCACCCGCCGTTGTGGTAGTAGCAGCGCGGCGCGGGAACCGGGAACTGGGAACCGGGAACAGAAGCTCCTCGCCGAGACACCGTTCCCTGTTCCCTGTTCCCTGTTCCCGCTTTACACGGCGCGATCTTCTCGACGTACACATCCTGCTGGTCCATGCCCACGACGGTCAGCCCGAACGCGATGCGATCGTTATGGCCAATCGACACGCCAGGGCTCGCGGGCTCGCCGGCACCGATCACGTTCCAGCCGGGGGCCACGAGGTGCGTGAGGTAGCGGACCGATGGATGCGTGATGTTGCGATGCGGATCGTTCGCCAGAATCGGTTTCCCGCTGCGTGTCTTCTTCCCGCTCACGACCCAGTTGTTCGATCCCTCGACACGCTGAAAGGCGACGTCGGCGTACGTGTTGTTCATCCCGCCCAGCGAAGAGAGATCGAGCCCGGTGAGGTCGAGCCCCGGGACCGGGTCGAGCGCGCGTGTCGGCTCGGTCGGGAGAATCGCCTCGGTCGCCTTCTTTCCCACGACCGAGATGAGTCGCGCGCGCAGGATTTCCGTGGTCGCGTTCGACACACCCGACAACGTCGTGACACGCGAGAGCGGGATATCGATCGTCCATGGCTCCGGCGCATAGCCCAGGAGCGTGAACTCGATCGGCAACCGGTCCTTCGTCTGCGCGATATACGCGTTCACGCCACCGACGAACGCGGTGACGATGGCCTTCGTGTCCGGGCCATACGCGGCCCAGTCGGCCGCGATGGAGCCGCGATAGCGGAACAGGCGCGCGAGCCGGTCTCTCTCGAAGGCGGAAGCGCCTAACACTTCGGCGAGCCGCCCTTCGGCCGTGCGGCGCCAGATGTCCATCTGCCACAGGCGATCCTGCGCGGCGACGAACCCCTGGGCGAAGAAGACGTCGTGCTGGGTGCGCGCGTAGATGTGCGGGATGCCCCATCGGTCGCGGCGCACCTCGACGGCGCTGTCGAGCCCGGGGACGTCGATCGTGCCATCGATCTTCGCGAGCCGCCTGGCGGCTTCGTCGCGGAGGGTGTCCGCCGCCGTCGGCCCGCTCGGGCGAGAGGGCGTGGCAGCGCCGGAGCGCATGCCTAACAGCGCGCCGGTCGCGAGCACGGCGGCAATCGCGACGACACTGATCATTCGGCTCGTGTTCCCCATGAGAGCTCGGCTGGTTGGCGTTGGGGACAGAACGTTCACGAGGGGCGAGCCGTTGACAAGATCAATTGGGGGTCGGAGTCGAATTTCATCATTCCAAC
>DASUGD010000004.1:0-3176 GCA_036274195.1 Gemmatimonadaceae bacterium
TGTTTGGGGTTAAATAGCCGCGTGGCCACCGCACTCAGCAGTCTGTCAGATGATGAACGGCTGTTTCGCGACAGCGTGTACGAGTTCGCCGACCGCGAAATCCGCCCGCACGTGCGCGAAATGGACGAATCCGCGCATCTGCCGCGCGAGCTCATCGACAAGTTTTTCCAGCTCGGCGTCATGGGTATCGAGATCCCCGAGTCGTCCGGCGGCGCCGGCGGAACGTTCTTTCACGCGGTCCTGGCGGTGGAAGCGCTCTCGCGTGTCGATCCGGCGGTCGGTGTCCTCGTCGACGTGCAGAACACACTGGTCATCAACGCGCTGCTGCGCTGGGGCTCGGACGGGTTGAAACAGACCTACCTGCCCCGGCTCGCCGAGCGCTCCGTCGGGGCATACGCGCTCTCAGAGGCAGGCTCCGGCAGCGACGCCTTCGCGCTGACCACGCGGGCGACCGAACAGGGCGACGGCTTCACGATCACCGGGCGCAAGCTCTGGATCACCAACGCGAACGAAGCCGACGTCTTCGTCGTCTTTGCCAACCTGAATCCGGAGGCCGGATATCGCGGGATCACCGCGTTCCTCGTCGAGCGCGGCTTCCGCGGATTCTCGGTGGGCAGGAAGGAAGACAAGCTCGGAATCAGGGCGAGCAGCACGTGCGAGCTGATCTTCGAGAATTGCGAAGTGCCGCGGGCGAACGTCCTCGGCGAGCCCGGCAAGGGCTACAAGGTGGCGATCGAGACGCTGAACGAAGGGCGCATCGGGATCGGCGCACAGATGATCGGCCTGGCGCAGGGGGCGCTCGATCACACCACCCGGTATATCAGGGAGCGAAAGCAGTTCGGCAAGACGATCGCGGAGTTCCAGGGCGTTCAGTTCCAGGTCGCGCGCGCGGCAATCGACGTCGAGGCTGCGCGCCTGCTCGTCTACAACGCCGCGCGGCTGCGGGAGACCGGACAACCGTTCGTCACCGAGGCCGCGATGTGCAAGCTGTTCTCATCGGAAGTGGCCGAGCGCGTCGCCTCGCTCGCCGTCAACCTCCATGGCGGGTATGGATTCGTGAAGGACTATCCCGTCGAGAAGTTGTACCGGGACGCCAAGATCGGGCAGATCTACGAAGGCACGTCCAACCTGCAGCTGCAGACGATCGCCAAACAACTGCTTGGATGATCACCGCGGCAGCGTTTCGCCGGCGACGGCCTCGCGCAGCGCCTCCGTCCGGCCGGCAAACAATTCGAGCGCGCGCACGTCCTGCGCGAGACTCTCGACGACATGCCCGCGGCGAAAGGAATCGACGCCGATCACTTGAGTGGCGCGAGCCACGGCGCGAAGCGTCGCGTCGGTCGCGGCCAGCTTCGCCATAGACGACTCCGCGAGCGACACGTGCGTGGCGGAGGCGGCTTTCCAGGTGAGAAGCATCGCGGCGTCCAGCTCCGTCGCGGCGTCGGCGAGAAGACCCTGCACCGTCTGTTCGCCGCCCGCACCATGACCACGCAGCGCGTGCGCCGCGTGGAGTGCCTCATTCAGCGCGCGCCGGCCCATGCCAAGCCCGGCTGCCGCGAGCAGAATCCGCGCGCGGGCCATGAACGGTACGGTCGCTCCCACCAGGATCGCCGGCGCATCGTCAATGGCGAGGTTGCCGCAGACGAAACCACGGAGCGCGGAGGTTTCGACCATCTCGACCGTCACGCCGGAAGCGTCGAGCGAGACGGCGCCGGCGACGATCCCCTCGCCCGATCGGGCGCCGACGATCGCGATGCCGCGGTTGGTCAGCGGCCCGACGAGTGATGCGCGACCGGAGAGGCGGCCGCCGGACTCAGTCGGGATCTTCTCGGTCGAGAGGGCAATGGCGCCAACGACCTCGCCGCGAGCGAGCGCGGTAAACCGATCGTCAGCGCCGAGCGCCGTCAGAACGGCGGTATGCAGGCCGAAAGCGACACCGGCCGGCGCGGACTCGTACGCAAGCGCCTCGACGGCGACGACCGCCGCCAGCAGATCGGCGGACGAGTCGAGCAGCCCGGCGCTCGCGGCTCCAAGCACCACATCCGCTGCCGAAGACTCCGCGGACAGTTCGCGCCCGAGTGCGTGTCCTCGCTCGCGCCACGAGCGCTGAACGTCGGTGAGGTTGAAGTCCACGGACGAATACTACGATGAGCTCTGGCGTTCTTCATTCAAGCCGATAGAAGCGTATCCGGACGTCGTTCGGATAACGCTCGCCCAGGCCTACGAACACGGAGCGCGTCAGCCACTGCAGATCGGCGCTCGCCGTCTCGAATTTCGGGGTCGTCCTGAAATAGACCATCGCGGGGTCCACGATCTCACCCGCCAGGAGGCGCTTCATCACCTCGGGGGCCGCGTGGCGCATGCCCGGGTTCTGCACGTAGATGATCTGGCCCTTGTCTGTTTCGAGCGTGTAGCGCGTGTCGAGCTCGGTGAATCCGTCGGCGCGGATGATCTGCCAGTCGGCGCCGCCGTTCATGACCTTGCCGCGAAGATTCGGTCCCTCGAAGGTTCCCCCTGTGATCGGAATGATGCGCCGGCGTCCCTGCGCAACCTGACCGAGCTCCAGCGGCGCGCCGACAGTGGCGCGAACCTCAAATGCGAAGGTGAGCTTCGGCGCAGGCGCTTGTTGTGCGCCGGCAGTCATCGGGAGCAGTATGCAGACGAGAGCCGCGAGATGCAATCTGGACATGACCGCACTTTACATCTAGTCGGTAGTTGGGAGTTGGGAGTTGGGTAGTTGGAAGTTGGGAGTTGGAAGTTGGGAGTTGGAAGTTGGGAGTTGACTACCGACGACCAACAACCAACTACCGAATAGGCCCCGTCTGCCCCTTCCCGACGCGGGGGCCGGCAAAGTCGCGCACGGGGGCACGATCCAGGTTTCCCAGACGCGCCGCGGTGGCGTGCACCAGTTCGGCAATCCGGGCCATCTTCCCGAACTCGATCTTGTCCACTTCGTCGGTGACGGAGTGATAGTCGCGATGCAATCCGGTCGTGTAGAAGATCACCGGCACGCCCTTGGACGCGTAGCTGTAGTGATCGCTGCGCGTGTAGATCGATTCCGGATCGGCGACGTCGTTGTACTCATAGTCCAGCGCGAGCGGTCGCGGCAGCGCGGCATTGGCGGCCTCGCTGAGGTTGTGGAGCTCGGTGCTGATGCGTTCGGAACCCACCAGGTA
>DASUGD010000005.1:0-35334 GCA_036274195.1 Gemmatimonadaceae bacterium
GTTGCGGCCGCAACGGAATGGCGCGTCAGGAGTCTGACCCCTTCCGTACCAAATCTACCGAGCCCGCTGCTGGCCCGGGTTCCTGATCCGCTCCGGCAGCTTCGCCCACTGCTCCGCCGTCAGGATCCCCTTCGCCTCGCCCACCGCCTTCTGGGCGTTCGCGCGCCCTTCCTCGAGCTTCGGCCGGAGCGCGCCGAACAACGCGCCCGGATCGGGGTTCGCACCAGCTTTGTCGACCACGGACTTCACCGCGTCCGACACCAGCTTGTTCCTCGCGTCGAGCGAGTCGCGGATCACCGTTAGGCGAACGACCTGGGAGTCAGTGAGCGCGATGGAGTCCTTGCGCGCGAGGATCTGCGTGATCGGGTTCGGCAGGATGCGCTCGAACCGCGAAGCAAAGTTGCCTGCGCCGCCGGCACCGCCCAATCGCCCGGCGGCCCGCTGCGCGAGTGCACCGCGCACCGCGTCGCGCGTGCGATCCGGGCCGATCGTGTAGCGCGCCTGGAACCCGATCTGGAACGGCAGTACGATGCTTCCCTGGCCGCTCCGCTGCGCGCCGAACCGCTCGTTCACCTGATACTGATAGCGCTCGGTCACCGGGTCGAAGCCGCGCACGTACAGCAGCGTCGGATCACCCAGGCGGGACGTCCCCCAGCCCTGCAGATTCTTCTGCCCGTTGATCAGTTGATCCAGCCCGCCGAGGAAGTTCACGGTCGTCAGTGACAGCATGAGGCGGCGGTCGAGCCCGAAGGCGAACGGCCGGTAATTCACCTGAAAATCGAGCGACGGCTGCCACGGACCGGTGCACGAGTTCCGCCCGGCCACGGTGCCGATCTGCGACTCGAGACAGTCGGAGGCGCGTGAGCTCCCGCCGAGCAGGCGTCGCATGGCGTTCGCCACGCTCGTGTCGGCGGTGGTTCTCGGGTCGAAGATGAACGCCCGATCGTTGCGTGCACCGTCGGCGTTGATGTCCGACGCCACCATCGGCGTGAACGGTGCGCCCGATGACAAACGCCCGATCGCGGTCATCTCCAGCCCCTCGTTGAACGGATACGTCACGGTTCCCACGAACGAGTGGCGGCGATCGAAGCTGCTCGGCGCCCACTCGCGCACGTTCGGGTCGCCCGCGGTCGTTGCCGCCGAGAAACCACCGGTGGCCGAGCCGCCGGAAGCCGACGATTGGTCCTTCGCGCGCGCGAGCGTGTAGGAGATGTTGAAGATCGCGCCCACACGCGTAATGCCCTGCGCCGCGATGACGAGCTGCTCGCTCTCCGACTTCAGGTCCGAGCCGACGGCAATCACCTGCCCGAACTGCGGGGCCAGCCGCGACGAGATGATCGACACCGCACCGGTCGCCGGCACGATGTCCGACGGGTTGGCGAACACCGGCCGACCGCCCTCGGCTCCAAGCGAAAACTTCGGCGTGGTGTCGAGGTTGAGGTCGTGGAACCCGTATTGGCTGACACCGCGCGCAAAGTTCGCGTCCACGGACAGCTGCATCCGATCGAACACCCGGCGCTGCGCACCTAACGACGCGCGCCAGGCTCGCGGCGCGGCGAAGTTTCGGTCGAAGACGGTGACGTTCGGGCGAGCGGTAACGGGTGGCGTGTTGACCGTTCCGCCGGAACACGTCGTCGGAATGTCCGCGTCGTCACCAGACCACGTGCTCCAGTCCGGCGTGGGAACGAACGATCCGATGCAATAGAGTTGCGACTCCGACTGGGAGAGTCCCGTCGCGTTCTGCGCGCCGGAGTAGAGCGACGTCGGAATCACACTTCGGAATTCCCCGATGCCGCCGCGGATGACGAGCGGGACGCTGGCGGACGCATTCGCGTTAGGCCTGGCGTTGTTGCCACCGCCGGCTCCGCCGCCGCCTCGGCCACCACGCCCAAAACCACCAAACCCGCCGCCCCCGAAGGCGCCGCCGGCTCCGCTGCCGCCCACCACCCAGGTGAAGCCAGCTCGCGGGCTCGCGTGGGTCTCCGTCGGAATCTCGTTCGTCCTGTAGCCGAAGATCTCCTCGACCTCGGGGTTGTACGCGGGCGCGCCGTCGAACTGCGTATGCTCGAGGCGGGCGCCGTACGTCAGCTGGAGCGACCGCGATTTCCGCCAGGTATCGCCAAGGTAGAGTGCTGAATTCAGGCTCGTACCCGTGCGAATGGACGGCAGGAGTGTGCGCGTGAAGATCGACGGCTCGTTGTTCGCCAGATCCTCCAGCGAATTGAACGTGAACGTGCCGAGCCGGTTCGACGTCCCGTCCTGCGAGAACCGCGACCCGCTGAACAGTACCCCGAGCTTGATGCGATGCGCGCCGTTCCCCTCGAGCCACGAGAGCTCGTTCGAGAGGTCGAGGCGCTTCGTCAGCGATCGCTGGGGCAGCCCGGCGTTGCCGCCGAATGCGAGCGTCGTGATGGAGCGCGCGTCGGTGAGATCGGAATTCACCTGCACGCGCGCGGCAGGCACGAGAAAGAACGGGTCGGAGTGGCGCTGGTCCGTCTGCGCGTAGGCGCGAAGCTCGTTGATGAACCGCCCGCCGAAGTTCGACGACAGCACCGCCATGATCCCGCCGCCGCTGGACCTCTGATTGCCACCCGTCTGCGGTAACGACAGCGCGCCAACGCGGGTCGGATCCTGGCCGGTCCCGCGGAAATCGCCACGCAGCGTGAGCGTCTGGCCGGCCGACGCCAGCAGATCCACCCGGACCAGCGCCGAGTAGTTGTCCGCATCGCGGCTGTCCTCGAGGCTGGCGTCAGGCGTTAGGCCGTAGCCCTGCACGATGGACAGGAATCGATCCACCGAGTCGCGGCTCACACCCACACGGCCGAGGGTGGCGGCATCGGCATTCACGAGCGAGGGGACAGCGTCGGTTCGCCGCCGCGCCTGCGCGGACCCGAACACGAAGAGCTTGTCCTTGACGATCGGCCCGCCGAAGCCGCCGCTCAGCTGGTTCTGTGTGTAGCCACTGTTGAATGCGGTGGGACTTCCGGCCTCCCACGCGAGGTCCTGGTCGCGCAGCGAGTAGTTGAACGTGCCCTGCACGAAGTTGCTGCCGCTTCGGGTCGTGGACGCGATCTGCCCGCCGGAGAACTGTCCGCGCGCGACGTCGTAGCTGCTCGTGATCACGCGCGTGTTGCGCACCGCGTCCTGCGGGATGGTCGACGCGCCGAACGTCAGGCCGTCGAGCGTCACGCTGTTCGCGTCGGGACGAAGGCCAGCGACCGAGAACGCGGACGCCGTGGAATCGGTGGCCTCGATGCCGACGACCCCGGGAGCGAGCGTGGCGAGGAGGGCGAGGTCGGACTGATCGATCGGCAGGCGCGCGAGCTGCTCGGGCGTGAGGTTTCGCTCCTGGGAACCGGGCGTTGGCCGGTCGCCAGCGTCGCGCGGGGTTTGCCGGGCGCGCACGACCACGCCCTGGATCTCGGTCGGGTTCTGAGAAAGGCGAACGTTCGTGACGAGCCGGTCCTCGTCGGCAACGTGTGACACATTGAGCGTCGCCGGTGCCATGCCGAGGAACTTGACGGTGAGCTGGTACTGCCCGCCGCCGTCGGGAAAGAGGATGGTGTAGCGGCCCTCGGCGTTCGTGCGCGCGCGACGCGTGACCTGGGTGTCGAACGACTTCGCTTCGACCGTGGCGCCCGGGATGGGCGCGCCGGCGGTGTTGGTGACGGTGCCGGTCAGGATGTCGGTGGTAGAGCCGACCTGGGCGCTCGTTTGCGACGCGGTGAGTGCGAGCAGGGCGAAAACGGCGGCCGCGACGCCGCGACTGAGCCTGGGTATCACGGGCAAAGATTGAGGGTCAGGTGCACGCCGAGGTTGGACTGAAAGACGATTACCATCGTTAACGCGTTTGCGTTTGACAGTTTGAGACGGCGATCACTCTCTTTCCCGATGCTCGACTCAGCCAATCGAGCGATCCCCGCCGTCAAGCTCCCAGCACATTCTTCCGCTCAGGCAGGCGTTCGAAAACAGAACGCCTCGAACACGGGAGATCCCATGGCTGGACCATCGACCACCACGCCACCCGCGGGCGGCGTCCTCGAATCCCTCTCCAACGACCTCGCCGGCGCGGTCGACCGCGCCGGACAGTCCGTCGTCGCGATTCACGCCCGGCGACGCATCCCGGCGAGCGGAGTCCACTGGCGGCCCGGCATCATCGTTGCCGCGCACCACACTATCCAGCGCGAAGACGACATCACGATCTCGCTCGCGGACGGTTCGACCATCGCGGCGACGCTCGCCGGCCGCGACCCGACCACCGATCTGGCCGTCCTCAAGGTCGACGAAGCGAAGGTGCCCGTCGCATCGCTCGCCGACGCTTCGGCAATCCGCGTGGGCACGCTCGTGCTCGCCCTCGGACGACCCGGCACCGCCGTGACCGCGAGCCTCGGCGTGATCAGCACCGTCGGGGGCGAGTGGCGGACGTGGCACGGCGGCACGATCGACCGGTTCGTGCGACTCGACCTGTCGATCTACGACGGCTTCTCCGGCGGCCCGCTCGTCGACGCCGGCGGTCGCGTGCTCGGCGTCAACACGTCCGGGCTCTCCCGCGGCGCCGCGCTGGCGATTCCGGCGTCGACCGTGAACCGCGTCGTCGACCAGCTCGTGCAGACCGGCCGGGTGGCGCGCGGCTACCTCGGGCTCGGCATGCAGGCGGTGCGCCTGCCGGCAGCGCTCGTGGGGAAGCTGTCGCTGCCTAACGATATCGGTCTGATGGTCGTGAGCACCGAACCGAATGGGCCCGGCGACTCGGCTGGGATCCTGATCGGCGACGTGCTCATCGCCGTTGCCGACAAGCCGGTTGGCGACCCGGCGGATGTCCTCGGCCTCCTCGGCGGCGACCAGATCGGCAAGACGTTGTCCACGCGCATCATTCGTGCGGGGGAGCCGAAGAACGTCTCGATCACGATCGGCGAGCGGCCGCGTGACCCGCGCGACGCTCGCGGTTCACGGAGAGGGCGATGATGGACGCATCGATCGCGCCGTTAGGCGCCGAGCTCGAGGCGCTGGCGTCGACGCTGCGGCGCAGCGTGGTCGAGGTGCGGACCCGCGGGGCGGGTGCCGGTTCCGGCATCATCTGGTCCGCCAACGGGCTGATCGTCACGAACGCGCACGTCGCGCGCACCGACCACGCCACCATCGTGCTGTGGGATGGGCGTGAGCTGGACGGCATCGTGACAGCCCACGACCCGCGCCGAGACCTGGCGACGATCGCGGTCGATCCCGCCAGTGTGACGCTCGCGGCGGCGACGATCGGGCACGCGACCGACCTGCGGACGGGCGACGTCGTGGTTGCGCTCGGGCACCCGTGGGGCATCACCGGCGCGATCGCGTTAGGTATCGTCCACGCGGTCGAGGCACGACGTGGCGCGCCCCGGTGGATCCGCGCCGACATCCGGCTCGCACCGGGCAACTCCGGCGGGCCGCTGGCGGACGCGCGCGGTCGCGTCGTCGGGGTCAACACACTGATCGCTGGGGGCCTGGGGGTCGCCGTCCCCACGACGACCGTCTCGCGCTTCCTCGATCAGGTCGAAGCGCGGCGCGCCAGGTCGAGATCTCGCGCGGCGTGATCCGGGCGCTGATCGCCGCCGCATCGCCGGTCGTGCGAGCCGGGCTCGAGGCACTCCTGGCGAGGAGCGCCTCCCTCGCGATCGTTGGCACGACCTCCGGCGACACACTCGCCGACGACATCGAGGCGCACGAGCCACAGGTCGTGCTGCTCGCGGTCGAACCGCGAGACAATACGCTGCCTAACGTCGTCACGCAGATCGCGCTGTCGCCCGACGCCGTTCCGCGGACGCCGGCGTTCGTGCTATTGGTCGACGAGCCGTCCCTTCCGTGGACGGCGGACGCGCTGCGCGCCGGCGTCCGCAGCGTCCTTCCACGCAACGCGATGCCTGACGAGATCATCGCGGCGCTGGAGGCGGCCGCCGCGGGGCTCGTGACGCTGCCTGCGGAGCTCGCAATCGATCTCGTGTCGGCGCCGCGCGGCACCGCAACGCGGCCCGCCGATCCGCCAACCCAGCCCCTCACGCGCCGCGAGCTCGAGGTCCTCGGGTTTCTCGCCGAGGGGCTCGCGAACAAGAACATCGCCGCGCGGCTGGGGATCTCGGAGCACACGGTAAAAACCCACGTGGCATCCATTCTCACCAAGCTCGACGCCTTCTCCCGGGCCGAGGCCGTGGCGATCGGCGCGCGGCAGGGGCTCATTCTGCTGTAAGTCGTTGTCGTCGGAACGCGAGCCTGCCCCTTGCGTTAGCGTCCGCCATGGCGTGGACCCGACGGAAGCTCATTCGACTGATCATTTTCGGTTCGGTGGCCGGCATCACCGGCCTCGGCCTCAGAGCTCAGACTCCAGGCGACGTCAGGGCGGGAGCGGACGTCGCCGTCGCTCGAGACATTTCGGGGACGTGGGAGGGGACGTTCGCTCTCGATTCGACGTGGAAGCTCGCGGAGCAGCGTTCGGCGCGCAGCGTGGCGGCGCGGCTTCACTTCAATCCGGTCGGTGACGCGACGCCGACGACGTCCGGTGCGAGGTCGGTGCACCCCGGCACATTCGAGATCGACTTCGGTCGCTTCGGATTCACACTGTCCACGCAGGAAGCGCTCGGCTGGTCGATGAGCGATGACTCGATGCGGGCGACGCTCAACCCAACGGTAGATCGTGGCGTGGTGGAGGTGTACGGCACGTTCCGAGGTGACGCGATCGTCGGGACGTGGCGTTACGTGTCGGATCCTGGCGGTGCGGCGGGGACGTTCTCGATCCGTCGAGCTTCTGCGCGCTGATTCCCCCCGTTGCAAGCCGATCCTCGGGAAACGGATTCACGAGGCGTGTGAGACGGCGGACGCTAGGTGGCCATTCCCGCAGCTACCAGTCGGCCCTCGCGCGCCACTATGTCCGGGATAGCATCCACGTCCGTCGCGGACGTGCGGAAATTCACGATGCACGCTCGCAGCGCGAACGCGCCATCGATCACGGCGTTCGACAGGTACACCGCCCCGCCCTCCTGCAGGCGCGTGAGCAGCGACTCGTTCAGCTCGTTCAGATATCGCCCGCGCTCGTCGGACGAGAGCGACGCCGGCAGGTCCGGGGGCACGTAGCGGAACGTCGTGATGCTCAGCGCACACGTCAGCGCCTCGAGCTCTGGATGTGCATTCACGCGGTCGTACATGCGCCGCGCGAGCGCAATGTCGTCGCTGATCATCTTCGTGTAGCCCGCGCGGCCCACCTGACGGAACGCGAGCCACACCTTGAGCGCGCGGAACCCGCGGGAGTTCTGCGGGCCCCAGTCGTAGAAGTTGATTGGCGGATCTTCCGCGAGGCCGTGGAAGTGATAGTACGACGGCTTGTGCGTGAACGGAGCACGCAGTGCCTCCGGTTCGCGCACGAGCACACAGCCAGCCTCGAGCGGCGAATACAGCCATTTATGTGGGTCGACGGCGACGGAGTCGGCCTCGCCTAACGCGGCGAGCTCGGGCGGAACGCCGGGCACGCGCGCGGCCGGGGCGCCGTAAGCGCCATCGACGTGGAACCACAGCCCTTCCGCGCGGCACAGCGCGGCGATCGCCGGCAACGGATCGACCGCCCCCGTCGCGACGGAACCACCCGTCCCGATCACCATGAACGGCCGATACCCGGCGCGACGGTCCTCGGCAATGCGCTCCCGCAGGCGATCCATGCGCATGCGCTGAGCGCCGTCGGTTTCGATCCATCGCACGGCGTCGCCACCAAGCCCAAAGAGCTCCGACGCCTTTTGCACCCAGGTATGAGTCTCGGCCGACGTGTATGCGGTCAGCCTGTCGGCTCCGTCCACGGTCATGCCCTTCGCCCGGAATTCCCAGCCAGCCCGCCGCGCGTACTCCATGCGCGCCGCGAGGAACGCGACCATGTTCGCCATGTTACCGCCGCTCACGAACAGGCCGGCGCACGACGTCGGGAATCCGATGAAGTCGGCAACCCAGCGAATCGCCACGCGCTCGATCTCGGTGGCCGCCGGCGAGAGCGACCAGGCTCCAACGTTCGGGTTGATCCCCGCCGCCAGGAGGTCCGCGAGAATCCCGATGGGCGCAGCCGATGCCGTGATGTAGCCGAGGAACCGAGGATGGCCGTTGAACGTCGAGTTGTCGATCAGGATCGACGTTGCCTCGTCGAGCAACGCGACCGGGTCGTTGCCCTGCTCCGGCAGCCGGCCGTCGCCCAGGCGCGCACGAATGGCGCCTGGCGTCGTGTGCGGCGCAACCGGACGCTCGGAAATGGAGGCGAGCAGATCGGCAATGCGGTCGACCAGGGCGTGGCCCGCCGCCCGGAACTGCGCGGGGTCGATCTCGGCGGGTGCCTCACGTCGCTCGGTCGAGGCAGCGACGTGTTCCTGTGTAGCGCTCACGAAGTCTCCTTGTCGCGGGCGATCATGGCGTTCGCGTGAGTCTACCGTCGTTGGCCGGCGGACGGTATAAGGTAAGCCGGCGCCCAACCCGAAAACTTGCGCACGCCCACCGAGCGATCGGGAAGGCTCTTTCCGGAGAGGTCCGAATCATGGGTTTCGTACGGATGCAATCGATTGGCCTCAGCCTGGTGATGGTCACGACCGCGCTTGGCGCGCAGGCGACACCACTCCTCTTCAGCGTCACGCCGACCGCCGGACCATCGAAGTCGCTGGCTGCCTATGGTTATTACGAGCTGGGATACGGCGAACGGACGTTCGAACCCGTCGCCGGCGATCGACTGGAGCAGGCGCTCGGAGTGCGTGCGACGTTCGGTTCGTCGGTCATGTTGCTCGCGCGAACCGGCGTGTCCACCGGGGCCGGGGACACGCGCGTCTCGCCTCGCGGCGAGGTGCTCTACAGCCGGCCAATTGGATCGACGGTTCGCGTCATGGGAGGAGTCGGCTATGCGCGCGAATACAGCCGAACGGACGTGATGCTCGCGCGGTTGGGCATCGGGCGAACGACGTCGCGGTCGCTCATCAACGGGAACCTCATGCTCGAGAAGCCGATGTCCGGCGAGCGGGACGCCGTCGATCTCATCAGCACTGTCGGCGCCGGCCGAAAGCTCGGATCCAGCGTGACGCTGAGCGTCGAGGCGGTGGGTCAGGATCTCGAGGGTTTCTGGGACCCGGCCGAGAAGGATGGTGGCGCCCGGCTCATGGCGGGGCCGACGATCGCCATCGCGCCGCCTTCGGCCCGGTGGCAGCTCACCGTGGGCGGCGGCCCGATCCTTCGCGCGACCCGAAGCGACTTCGCGAGCTCGGCCGATCGTCCGCTGCCGGCCCGCAACGGCTACGTCCTTCGGTCGGCGGTGGGTCTCAATTGGTGACGGGCATGACGCGCCGCCGCGCTATCGTTAGGCACTGCCTCATCGCGGCGTGCGGCGCAGGCGCCATGGTCTCCGCAATGCCGCGCACGTCGAGTGGGCAACCGGCTCAGCGCGCCATCCTTGCGTCAAGGCTTCGCACGGAGCTTCGCCGGATCGCGGACGAAACGAAGGGCGTGGTCGGCGCGCAGGTGATCGACCTGGCGACCGGCGAACGGATCGGGGTCAACGACACGCTCACCTTTCCGCAGGGGAGCGCGATCAAGATCCCGCTCCTCATCGAGCTGTACCACCAGGACGACGCCGGCACGCTCAGGCTCTCGACGCGCGTGCCGGTCCGCCTCGCCGATCGCACCGGCGGCAGCGGCCTGCTCCAGCACCTCGGCGACGGCACGAGCGAGCTGTCGTTAGGCGACCTCGCGATGTTCATGATCACCGTGTCCGACAACACGGCCACGAACCTGCTCATCGATCGGGTCGGCATGGACAAGGTGAACGCGACGACGCGCGCGCTGGGCGTGCCGGAGGTGAAGCTGCAGCGCAAGATGATCCGGCCGCGCGACAGCTACGCCGGCAACGAGAACATCGCGACGCCGTCGGCTGCCGCCACGATCATGGCGAAGATCGCGAAATGCGAGCTTCCCATGTCCCGGGAGCGGTGTGGCGAGTTGCGCCGGCTGCTCGAGATCCCGAAGGGTGGCCCAATCGAGGCATCGGTCCCGGAAGGCGTGAAGGTCGCGTGGAAACCCGGCGACATCGAGGGCGTGAACACGGCGTGGGGGCTCGTGGACCTGCCCGGCCGGCCTTACGTCGTCGTGGGGATGGTGAACTACAGCGATGCGGACGAGGGAATGAAGGCGCTGCGCCGGATTGCGGACGCGGCGTACGGGTACTTTCACGTGTTGGCGAGGTCCACGCCGTATGGAGCGCGGGTGCCGCTCGACGTGATCCCGAAACAATGACCACACACCGATCCGCCCATCGCCGGTCGTTGGCATGAGGGGGCAGACGGCAGCGCACCTCATGCTTGGCCGGTCCAAACCCTCGCCCGCCAGCGCCTGTCATATCCAGCAGTCCACTTCCGGAGCCACCGTCCATGATCCCTCGATTCGCACCCGCGCTCCTCGCCGTGTGCGTGCTCGCTTCGCCGCTCACGGCTCAGCTCCAGGGCCGTGAAGGTTCCCGATTCACCTGGTCCGAGCGCGTTCCGGCCGGCCAGTGGCTGCGCGTGTACGGGAACAACGGGCGCATTCAGGTAACCGAGGCCACCGGCGACGCCGCCGAAGTCGTTGGTGAAAAGGAGCTGCGCCGGGGACGCCCGGAAGACATCGCGTTCGAGGTGCGGAAGACGAGCGACGGCGTCACGATCTGCGCCATCATCGCCGATGAGGAGTGCGAGGACGAGGGCGTGCACCACCACGGGCGCTGGAACGACGACTACAACGGCCGTCGGGTGAACTTCACCGTCCGTGTTCCCAAGGGCGTGAAGGTCGGCGTCGGCTCGGGCAACGGCGATGTTTCAGTCAGCGGCGCGACCGCGGAAGTGCGCGCCGCCAGCGGCAACGGCAGGGTCCGTGTGAGCGCCGGTGGCCCGGTCAACGCGTCGAGCGGGAACGGCGACGTCAGCGTCGAGCGCGCCGGCGGCCCGGTGAAGGCATCGAGCGGCAACGGCCGGGTCAGCGTCGCAACGACGCGCGGCCCGGTGAACGCGTCGAGCGGCAACGGCGACGTCGAGGTGACGATGGACGCGATTGCCGACGTCACCGACGACATGGAGCTCTCGAGCGGGAACGGCACGATCACCGTCACGGTGCCGGCCGACTTCGCGGGCGAGCTCGATGCGTCGACCGGCTCGGGCAAGTTCTACAGCGACTTCCCCATGACGCTTCGCGGCCGGATCGATCCGCAGCACGTGCGGGCCACGATCGGCCGCGGCGGCCGGCGCCTCACGATGCGGTCTGGCAATGGGGATGTAGAGCTGAGAAAGAAATAGACGAGGGACGGGGGATGAGGGTTAAAGAGCGCTGTAAACCCTCATCCCCCATCCCCCATCCCCCATCCCTAACGCCCCGCCGCGATCGAGAGCCCGCCATAGATCGTTCGCCCTGGCGCCGGCTCGAAGTAGCGTCCCGCCGCCGCGTTCACCACGATCGACCCGGCGTACGTCCGGTCGAACAGGTTCGATACCGCGAATACCGGCGACAGCGCCACGTCACCCCAGACGAACCGGCCGCCGACGCGCGCATTCATGACCTCCCAACTCGACGACCGAAGCGAGTTGGCATCGTCCATGTACAGCCCGCCCTGCGTCTGACCCTCGACGGTCGCGAACCATCCGCGCCAGTTGTACGTCGCGTAGCCCTGAAGCTGCTGGATGGGCACCCCGGGAATGCGGTTGCCGCCGTAGTCGTTCGTGCCCACGACGTAGTCACGGAAGATGAAATCGGAGTAGCTGTACGACGCGCCGAGGGTCGTCGTGCCTAACGACGTCGACAGCCCGAGCTCGCCGCCGCGCCGCCGCGTCGAGCCGGCGTTTCGGAAATACCGCCGTCCGCTGCCGTCCGGCACCTCGAAGGGGACCAGCTCGTCCTTCACGCGCGTCGCGAAAACCGCTGCGTCGTAGCGCACTCGCCCCGACAGGATGCCCTTGACCCCGACTTCTCCCGTCGTCGCGTACTGTGGGTCGAGGTTGGGGTTGATGCCCGCGGAGCCGTCGGGCTTGTTGGCCAGCTCCGTCGCGGTAGGCGTCTCGAACGCCGTCGACAGATTCGCGTACGCGGAGTGCAATGCGCCGAGTCGCGCGACGAACCCGACGAGCGGGCTGATCGCGTGGAGCTTCCGTTCACCCGAGTCGTCCGGGTTCGTCGCCGTGATGAGATGATCATCCACCCGGAAGCGAATGTAGTCGGCTCGCGCGCCTAACGTCAGACGGTAGCGATCGGCCGCGAACGCGATCTCGTCGCGCACGTATGGGCCGAAGCCCGATACCCGCTCCCGCTGGTCGAGCGTCCGCGTTCCGCGCTCCTCCCCGACGGTCGGACAAGCCGCCGTCGGCTGCGTAAGCGGGGGAACGTTGTTGCAGTTCGTGAAGTTGATCCGGTCGTCGTCCTGAAACTGAGCGTCGATTCCCGCACTGAACCGATGATCCAGCCCAAACAGCCGCGCAGGGGCCGTGACGCGCGCGGTGCCCCCGGACGTCGTGCGGTCGACCGCGACCACGGCAAACGTCAGGGGATTGTCAAGCGTTCGCGATCCGAGGTTCGCTGACGCCGTCCACTCGACCCCGCCGCTCGTACGCCGCGTACCGGTAAGCCCGAGCTGCGACTGGTCGACCGCCTTCCGCGCACCCTTCCTGATCTGCGCCGGATCGGCCTGACGAGGATCCGCCGCCATCTCGGTCTTCGTGAGCGCACCAGGATTCTGCGCCGTCGGCGAGTCGTAGCCCGTGTACGTGAGCGCGAGCTCGCCTCGTGGCCCGGACATGATCGCGCGAGCGCTTCCGACGGTGGACTGCTGTCGCGCGTAGCTGCGGAAGCCGTCCTGATCCGTCCGCGCCAGGTCGCCTTGATAGCGGATCATGCCGGCCGTTCCGCCCGCCGACGCCGACCAGCGCTTGAGCCCGTACGATCCGCCATACCCGGTGACACGGCCAGCCACCGGGTCGAGCGGCGGATCGACGGATCGCACCTCGACGACGCCGCCCGCGGCGTTTCCGTACAGTGACCCCGCGCTGCCACGAATGACCTCGATCCGACCGACCGACTCCAGATCGAGGTAGTCGACGGGAGTCTGGCCGTCCGGAAGCGTCAGCGGAATCCCGTCGCGAATGATGCGCACCCCTCGCACCCCGAACGCCGAGCGTGCACCAAAGCCACGAATGGAGATGCGCGGGTCCTGTGTCGGATTGTTGCGGTTGGCAACCGTCACGCCGGGGAGCGCGAGCAGCATCTCGTCGAACAAGACGTGTCGGAGCGCCGGCCGTACGCTGTCTGGTTGTACGCGCGAAAGCGCGTACGGAAGCTCGAGCGCCGGGCGGGCAGCATCGCGCGTGACGGTTACTTCGACCGCGGGCAGCGTGTCCGGCCGCGGAGCCTTTCCGGTGCTCTGACCCCCTGCCGCACACCAGGCCACGGTCGTCACGCCGAGCGAAGACGCGATCCTGCGAGATAAACCGTTCACATTCGAGAATAGTTGATATCTGATGACATCTAATAGTGGGCAGATACGCAATGGTGTGTGTTCGCCGTTCGCT
The DNA here is from genome assembly GCA_036274195.1 of Gemmatimonadaceae bacterium. Classification (GTDB taxonomy): domain Bacteria; phylum Gemmatimonadota; class Gemmatimonadetes; order Gemmatimonadales; family Gemmatimonadaceae; genus JAJKIV01. The sequence goes on from DASUGD010000005.1 coordinate 13,563, forward strand.
GAGACCACGTTCGCACGCCGGATGGCCTGCAACCCCCGTGCGACGGATCGAGAAAGAGGCAGCGTCGTTACGCGGATATCTCGGTGAACCGCTACTAATGTCGTAACATCCCGTATAGCACGCACGTCCAATAGTCCGATCGCGAGATTCGGGAAACGATGGACATGCGTCCGTCTAGTGAGAGAACTGCGCTGGGTCTATCCGTTTGATTCTTGACGTGCTCTGTCGCCGTCTGGAGTCAGACGAACCGGCGAGTACATCTCAGAGTGGTGCCAATGCGAGCCTCGAGCCGTAGTCTCGATTCCATGAGCCGACTTGCGCTGTACGTGACCGCGCCCCCGTTCATGCACGTGCGACGACTCGGCGACGGGCGCCCGCCCCTGGGCTCGATCCTTCTCGCCGACGTGGCCGACCGTCCCGCCACGGCGGAGGAGCTGCGTGGCCTGTTCACGCTCGCGCCCTGGTGCCCGGTCTGTGTGCTGCTCCGGTCTACCCACGAGCGCAGGCGAGTTCCGCGATCGCCGCGCATGTGTTCGGTCAGCACGATCGCGGGAGGCGGAGGCGCCGCCTCGATTCTCGAAGCAGTACGCGAGCGACCCCGCCCCGCACCCATGGAGCTCGCCGAGTGGCTGGGGGATCGGGTGCGTGCACCCGGAATCAAGACGCCGCTCGCGACGCTGTTTGCCCGCGCCATCGCGGGAACCGACCGCGGTCCACTCGGGTCAACCTGGTCCGAGACCCCTATCCAGACCCTCGGCGCCTGGTCCGCGAGCAAATGGCAGGACGTCGCGCGTCTCGCTGACCTTGCTGCCAACCGCGAGTCGATGGGGCGACTCCTCGTTCGCCGGAACCCGGCCGCCGCGCAGGCGGTGACCGCCATGCGCGAGCTGCTCGGCGTCACTGAAGACGAGTTCCGCGAGCGTGCCGGTTGGGAGTGGGTGCTCGAGGCGGCGGTGCGGCGGTCGCGCGAGCAGCTCGAGGTGGTCACGTCGCTCGGCACGGTGCGCCTGACGCCGCCGGTGGACGCGCACCGAGTTCCCGCGGCGATCGGCACCGACTGGCCGCTCCCGACATCATTGCCCGACATGCCGCAGCAGCGGGTCGCCGGACAGTAACGCTCGGGGTGGTCCTCCAACACAGGGAGGCTGGCAAATCCGGGACGCGGGGCGCATCATCGCCGAGCCTTCGTCCCGGAAATCCTGTGAGCCGAGCCCGATCCACCGTGGCCGCCGCGTTGCTCGCGGCGGTCCTTGCCAGCCAGCCCTCGTCCGCCCTCGCGCAGAACGGCCTGCCGCCCGCTGGGTGGGCGGCGTTCACGCGACTCCTCGATACGTACGCCGACAGCGACCGAGTCGTCGGTACCAGCGCGCTCGTTATGCGCGATGGCAAGGTCCTCGCCCGCCACGGCTACGGGTTCGCGGACAGGCGCGGCGGCAAGCGCATCGACGACCGGTCGATCTTCCACTGGGGCTCGATCACGAAGACGCTGACCGCGATCTCCATCATGCAGCTGCGCGATCGGGGGCTGCTCACGCTCGACGACAAGGTCACGCGATGGGTGCCGGAGCTGCGCGAGATCCACGATCCGTACGGCATGATCGACAGCATTACGATCCGCATGCTACTGTCGCACTCGGCAGGCTTTCAAAACCCGACGTGGCCGTGGGGCAACGGCGAGCCGTGGGAGCCGTTCGAGCCGACGACATGGAATCAGCTCGTCGCGATGATGCCGTACGAGCAGCTGCTCTTCAAACCGGGCTCCAAGTACAGTTACTCCAACCCGGGGTTCATCTACCTGGCCCGCATCATCGAAAAGCTGAGCGGTGATCCGTGGCAGTCGTACGTGCAGAAGAACATCCTGTCGCCGTTGGGGCTGGACCGGAGCTACTTCGGCGGGACACCGTATTACCTGGCCGCGGATCGCTCACACAACTATTACGTCCGACGCGACTCGGTGACCGGGCGGGATAGCGTGCTCGACAACGGCGCGGACTTCGACCCGGGCATCACGATTCCGAACGGCGGCTGGAACGCGCCGCTCGACGACCTCGCGACGTATCTCGCCTTTCTCACGAACTCCCCGGGCGGCCGACTCCCGAAGGAGCGCTACGACGTGATTCTCAAGCGCTCGACCCTCGAGGAGATGTGGCGGCCCGTGGTCAACACGAATGGCAACGGATATGGCTCGGAGAATGACTGGATGGGATTGTCGTTCTTCGGAATGCAGCGCGACGGTGCGACGATTCTCGGCCACACAGGCAGCCAGGCGGGGTTCCGCGCGTTCATGTACTTCGATCCGGTGAAGCGCACGGCGGTCCTGGTGGGCTTCAACACGACGGCGGATCGGAGCACGCCGGGGGCTCGCGAGGCGCAGAAGGCAATGACGGAAGCCGCGTTAGGCCTGCTCAAATGAGTACTGCGCACTGGTAACAGGTTACTGGAATTGGTAATTGGTTACTGGGATTGGTAATTGGTTACTGGGACAGGTTACCGGTTATCGAACCCCCGGGATGCTTGTCTCAGCGCGATGAGCATCCCGAGGGTTCAAGTAACCCATAACCACTCCCAGTAACCTGTAACCTGTGGGTTTTTGCTCTGGAGGACGTAGTGGCAATCGTCCGGTTCGCCTTCGCGATATTTGTCATGGCGGCGTGGTCCGCGACGGAGGCGCTCGCTCAGCAGTCGCCGGCTCCCGCGCGTGGTGCCGTTCAGGGTGCGGCAGCTCGCACCGCGGCACGGAAATACCGCGAGGCACACGAAGCCGACATCGCACGTGAATTCGCCGACCTGCTCGCGATACCTAACGTCGCATCGGACAGCGTGAACATCCGCCGGAACACGGCGGCCGTGATCGAGCTGCTCCGCCGCCGCGGCGTGAGTGCACGCGCTCTCCAGGGAGACGGCGGGCCGCCGGCCGTGTACGGCGAGCTCCGGACGCCCGGTGCCACGCGCACCGTCGTGTTTTACGCGCACTACGACGGACAGCCGGTCGACCCGTCCCAGTGGACCGGCGCGCCGTTCACGCCGGTGTTTCGCGACGGATCACTCGCCGCAGGAGCCAAGGTCATCCCGGCGCCGCTTTCGGGGCAGCGGGTGAACGGCGAGTCGCGCATCTACGCCCGCTCGGCGAGCGACGACAAGGCGGCGATCATCGCGATGCTCGCCGCCCTCGATGCGCTGCGTGCCGGGAACATCGCACCGTCGGTCAACCTCAAGTTCTTCTTCGAGGGCGAGGAGGAAGCAGGGTCTTCACATCTGCGTCGCATGCTCGAGACCCACGCGGACCTCCTTCGTGCGGACGCGTGGGTCTTCTGCGATGGCCCCGTGCATCAGAGCGGGCGCCAGCAGGTCGTGTTCGGCGCGCGCGGCGTGATGGGCCTCGAGCTCACGACCTACGGGCCACTGCGCGCCCTGCACAGCGGCCACTACGGGAACTGGGCGCCGAACCCGGCCGCGCTCATGGCGACGCTGATCGCCAGCATGCGGGACGATGACGGGCGCATCACGATTGCTCATTTCGGCGACGACGTGCGCCCGATCTCCGCGGCGGAGCGGTCGGCGTTAGGCGCGCTGCCGATGATCGACACCACGCTGCGCAAGGCGCTGGCGATGGGCGCGACTGAGGCGAACAACGCACCGCTGGCGGAGCGGATCATGCTCCCCGCCCTGAACGTGCGCGGCATCAAGGTCGGTGGCGTGCGCGAGCTGGCGGCGAACGCGATCCCGACCGAAGCGTCGGCGTCGATCGACTTCCGCCTCGTGCCCAACCAGAAGCCCGAGCGCGTGAAAGAGGTTGTCGAGGAACACCTCCGTTCCCGCGGCTACTACATCGTGCGCGACACGCCCGACTCCGCGACGCGCATGGCACACCCGAAGATCGTGCGGGCGGAATGGGAAGGCGGATACGCCGCGACGCGTGCGCCGATGGACATCCCGTTCTCCCGGGCGCTGCTGGCCGCCGCGTCCGCCGGCGCCACGAACCCGCCGCTCGCCGTCCCCACACTCGGCGGCAGCCTGCCGACGTCGACCTTCGAGCAGGTGCTGGGTGTGCCGCTCGTCGTGCTACCGATCGCCAACTACGACAACAACCAGCACGCGGCGAACGAGAATATCCGGATGCAGAACCTGTGGGATGGAATCGAGCTGTTCGCGGCCGTGATGGCGCGCGTTGGTCACGAGTGGAAAGAGAGCACGGTGCCCTGAACCGAGGATCCCATGAATCGACGACACTTTCTGCACACGACCGGTGGTGTCATGGCCGGCATGGCGTTAGGCAGCCGCGAACGGATCGCGGCGGCCGAGCCCGGCGCGGCCGCCGCCCTGCCGCTCAAGCGGATTGGCCTCGAGCTCTGGAGCGTGCGAAAGGAGATGGCGAAGGACTTCGACCGCACGCTCGCCGCCGTTCGCCAGATCGGCTACACGGACGTCGAGCTGCTCTGGTCGATGAACAACTTCGGGAAGTCGACGGCCGAGGTGAAAGCGGCGCTGCAGCGCGAAGGCCTCAAGGCACCGTCGGCGCACATCTCGCCGTTCACGATCCTCATCGGCTGGGAAAAGCGCCTCGATGCCGCCAAGGAGCTCGGCCACGAGTACCTGATCGTTCCGAGCTTCACGGACGACACGAGTCAAACGCTCGACCAGTGGCGCGAATGGGCGGATCACTTCAACAAGGCGGGGGCGGTGGCGCGCAAGCACGGCCTCTGGCTCGCGTTCCACAACGAAGCCGAACACATGAAGCCGATCGACGGCAAGATCCCGTACGACATCTTCGTCGATCGCACGGATCCGTCGGTCGTCCGCCACCAGTTCGACATCGGGAACATGGTGATCGGCGGTGGCGACCCGATGCATTACCTGGAGAAGTACAAGGACCGCTACTGGAGCTTCCACATCAAGGACGTGGTCGCGGATCGGTCCACCGATACGGAGCTCGGCAAGGGCACGGTCAATTTCAGGCAACTGCTCTCGAGCATACCGAACATCGACGCGAAACCCTGTTACGTTGAGCAGGAGGGCCCCGCGGATCCGATCGCGAGCGTGAAGCAGGATTTCGAGTACCTGAAGAAGCTGGCCTGATATCTCGAGGAGCTGAGCGGAACGTGTCGAATCTCGCGGGTCGTCTTCAGGCGACGCTCGGACCTTCCTTCGCCATCGAGCGAGAGCTCGGTGGCGGAGGCATGTCGCACGTCTTCCTGGTGGCCGATGCCGCGTTGTCCCGCCGCATCGTCGTCAAGATCCTGCCGCCCAATCCGAGCGCGAAGGTCGACGCGGAGCGATTCCGGCGCGAGATCCAGATCGCCGCGAGCCTCCAGCATCCGTGCATCGTTCCGGTCCTGACGACCGGCTTCATGGACGATGTACCGTACTACACGATGCCGTTCGTGGCCGGCGAGTCGCTGCGCACGAAGGTCGCGAGCGGACAGCTGCTGCCCCTGTCGCGCGCGGTGCGCATCCTCCGGGACGTGGCGTCGGCCATCGCGCACGCCCACGAGCACGGCGTTGCGCATCGGGATCTCAAGCCCGACAACGTACTGCTCTCGTCAGGCTATGCCGTCGTCACGGATTTCGGCATCGCCAAGGCGGTCTCGTCGTCTCGCGATGAGGCCGATCCCGAGTTGACGTCGCGCGGCATGACGGTCGGCACGCCGGCCTACATGGCGCCCGAGCAGGCGACGGCCGACCCGGCCGCCGACCATCGCGTCGACATCTACGCGTTAGGCGTGATGGCGTTCGAGATCCTCACGGGCCAGCGGCCGTTCGTCGGCCGGACGGCGCAGGAGCTGCTCGCGGCGCACATCGTACGCCAACCGCCCGCGATCGCGGACCGGCGCCTCGATCTCCCGCCAGCCCTGGCGAACCTCGTCATGCAGTGCCTTTCGAAGGCGCCGGCCGACCGGCCGTCGGCCCATGACGCCGTCGAGGAGCTCGACGCCGTGGCACTGGCCGTCGGCCTGAGCAGCGGCTCGATATCGCACACCCCCACGCCGTCGAACGCGGCGCTGCCGTCGATCGCCGTGCTGCCGTTCACGAACCGTACGGGCAATCCGGACAACGACTACCTCGCCGACGGGATTTCCGAGGAGATCCTCAACTCACTCGCCCGGCTCCGCACCATGCACGTGGCGGCCCGCAGCTCATCGTTCGCATTTCGCGGTTCCGGCACGGACGTGCGCGCGGCCGGCGAGCGTCTTGGCGTACGGAGCGTGCTGGAGGGCAGCGTGCGAAAGTCGGGCAATCGACTGCGCGTCACGGTGCAGCTCGTGGATGTCGTCAGCGGGTTTCAGCTCTGGTCGGAACGCTACGACCGCGAAACGAGCGACGTCTTCGACGTGGAGGACGAGATCGCGGCGAAGGTCGTGGACACGCTGCAGGTGACACTGCTGCCGGCGGGGAATTCGCCCGCGGCTCGACGCCGGCCGACGAATCTCGAGGCCTACGAGCTGTACCTGCGTGGCCGGTATACCTGGAACCAGGTGGGTGCGGGGATCGAGCGGTCGCTCGAGCTGTTCGAGAAGGCCCTCGAGCACGACCCGGGTTTCGCGCTGGCGCACACCGGCGTCGCCGACGTCTTCATCGCGGCCGGGCTGTTCGAGCACATGCCGCCATCCGAGGCGTTCCCGCTCGCTCGCGTGGCCGCCGAACGCGCGCACGAGCTGGATGATGCGCTGCCGGAGGCTTACGCCGCGTTAGGCGCGATCGCGCTCTTTCACGACTGGGATTTCCCGAGGGCGCGTCTGCTGCTCGAGAAAGGGATCGCGCTCAACCCGAGCAACGTGAGCGCGTACACCTGGCTCGCGATGTACCACGCGCTCCGCGGCGACCCCGACACGTCACTCGAGTGGGCACGGCGCGCGATCCAGGTCGACCCGCTCGCCGCGCCGGCGAGCTACATCGAGCTCTTCGCGCTCTACACGGCGCAGCGCTTCGAGGCCGCCATCGAGTGTGCGCGTCGTGTGCTGGCGCTCAACCCCGGCTACGCCGAAGGCCACCGATGCCTCGGCGCGTGCTTCATGGCGCTCGGGCAGCCGGGCCCCGCGCTCGACGCCCACAAACAGGCGCTCGCCTTGACCGGCCCGTCGGCGTGGAACCTTGCCTCGCTCGCCAGTGCGCGCGCGCAGATGGGCGACACCGACGAAGCAGAACGCATTCTCGGCGACCTGGAACGGCGGTCGGCGAGCGAGTGGATCACGCCACTCAGCCTGGCGGCGATCTACGCGTCGCTCGGTCGCTATGACGAAGCCGTTGCCGCCGTGGAGCGCGGGTTCGAGGTGCGGGATTGTTGGGTCGTGGCGCTGGGCGTGGAGCCCGCGTGGACCGCCCTGCGCGGCGAGCCGCGATTTGAGGCGGTGGTGGCGAAGGTCGGGATAATGGAGCGTCATCGCCTGGACTTCGTCCTGCCAACTGAGTCGGGTGCGGCAAGAGCAGCATACTGACCATGCCGCTCTACCGGGACGCCGTCTCTCCCCACGAGCCGAATTGAAAAACGGGACGGCCGCTCGGGACGCTCCTGACTCGCGCGAATTGAACCGCGGAGGGCGCGGAGGCCGCGGCGGACCCGAGAGGGCCGGCCCCACAGACTAAAGGGGTTTAGCGGATGCGGCGGATGCCTCGGAGGCGTCGGATCGCTCGGCCCTCACGTCTCCACTCGCAGCGAGCGGGGGATTGGAAAATGACCACCTCGGGACGCACGGGCTTCCCGAGGTCGTTGAACAAACAAAAATGATGAGAGCCCGGCCGTGCCGTCGGAGCCGTCGCCGCGCGCGGAGCGAATCTGCGAGCATCGGCGCAATCGCTGTCCGAAATCCGCGTTAGGTCTTGCCGTTCTCACCACCGTCCCGGCCGCGATGCCGGCGTGGCGGTCGGACGTGTCATTCCGAGCGCAGCGCCGAAGGCGGAGCCGTGTCATTCCGAGCGACAGCCAGTCGTTAGGCAGTGATCCAGCCGTTTCCGCCTGATCCGCTTCCTGGTAGCTGATGAAGAAATTTGCCGTACCGAGATGTATCCTCGATGCCGAGATCACTATTTCCAGATTTCTGACAGCACACGGATGAAGTTCCCGCCGAGGATGCCCTCGATCTCGGCGTCCGTGTACTTGCGACGGATCAGGCCCTCGGTGAGATCGAACATCCGCTTCGGATGGTCCAGCCCCTCGATGTCGATCTTCTCGCGGAAGCCGTAGCTGCCCTTGTAGCCGGCGCGCAGCTGCTTGTTGAGCTCCGGTGGCATGTCGTCATAGCCATCGAGATCGATGTCGCTCCCGACGCCCAGGTGCTCCGAACCAATGAGCTTCTTGACGTAGTCGTAGTGATTGAGCGCATCCTCGATGGTCGTGGGCTCCTCGTTCTTGACGAACATCCGGACACCCGTGATCCCCATGACGCTTCCCGCCTTGCCCACCGCCCGAATCGCCTCGTCGGGCTTGCAGCGCGGATGCCCCGGCGCGAGCGCACGAGCGTTCGAGTGCGTGATGAGGACCGGCTTCTTCGACAGCTCGAACGCGTCGAGCGTCGTCCGGTCACCGCAATGCGACACGTCCACGGCCATCCCGACGTCGTTCATGCGCTCGATGATCCGCACGCCGAAATCGCTGATCCCTTCATCGCGCCGCTCGGTCGAGCCGTTGCCGATCAGGTTGCGGGCGTTGTACGTGAGCTGCGAGACGCGCTGGCCAAGCCCGTAGAACGCGTTCACGTCGTCCGGTCGCCGGAAGTGCTCGGAGTTCTGCAAGCCGAGGATGACGCCGACCTTCCCCGTCCCTTTGATGCGTTTGAAATCCGCGGCGCTGTCGATGCGGTCGAAGTACTGCTCGGTCCCGGCAATGAACGAGTTCCACTGCGCGAAGAACGTCAGCCCCTGCTCGTACGCGTTGTTGCCGCCGAGGCCGACCGCGGGGTGCATGACCGTCATGCCCGAATCGCGCCACTTCTGAAAGTCCTTGTCGGTGAATGTCTCGGGTGCCGCGAACCACTTGTCGCCCTGCGGGAAGTTCAGCGTGAGTGGGCAGAGCATGTCGACCACGATCGACCGCTGGATGAGCGCGATCGTGCGCGCCGAGTACTCAGCCGCCGACCAGGCGAAGAGCCGGTAGCGGCCACGGTTGATGAACGGCGCGGTGATCGTCGCCGCGCACGCGGCGGCCGCACTCTCGAGTAGCGCCCGGCGAGAGAGCGTGGCCGGCTTGTCGTTAGGTGTCGTCATCGCGGATCACTCCCCGTGTTGGCCGCCGCGGCATTCTGCGCACGCTCCGGCACGCGCTTGAAGGTGACCGGTCCCGCCAGGTCCACGACCATGTCGTCGACCTTGCCGGCCGCATTGAGGCGGAACGTCACCGGAGCTGGCGGGAGGACAGGCGTGTCGAGCTTGAGGTGAAACGTGTCGAAATGCCAGTGCTCGAGCGGCCCGCGCCACGTCGAGCCGTACGCGAAGCTGAGCGCCCCGTTCGACTCCGTGACACTCACCGTGCCGTAGGCGCTGTCCGCATACGTGCCGGCGTACTCGGAGAGCGGGAGCGACGGCTTCGTGTTCGGCACGCGCGCGGTCGCCTTGGCCTGGGCAGCACGCGCTCGCGCGAGGAGTGAGTCCATCCGCGTATGCATCTGCGCGCTCCAGTCACGCGCCGGCCGCTTGAGCTGCATGTCGATCGCGCGAAGCATGATCGCCGTCGGCATCTGCGACCCGTTCATGTTCGAGAGGATGACGATGCCGAACTTCTCTTCCGGCACCATGGCAACGAGCGCCGTCATCCCGTCGATGTTGCCGCCGTGCTGCACGAGGTACTTCCCCTCGTAGTCGCTCAGGAACCAGCCCAACCCGTACGCCATGAGATGCGCCGACGGGTTCATCCCGTTCCACGTCGGATCGACCTTGATGACCGTCTGGGCCGAGTGCATCTCGTCGGTCATCCGTTTGCTGATCAGTTGCTTACCGGCGAACTTGCCATCGCCGAGCTGAAGACGCACCCACTGCGCCATGTCGACGGCGTTGGAGTTGATGGCACCCGCTGGGGCGATGTTGTCGATCTTGCGGTACGGGATGGCGCGGACGGTGTCGTTCACCGTCGCGTGCGGCGTCGCGAGATCCTCGACCCCCTGGAGCGCCGAGATCGACGTGTTGCTGGACGTCATGCCCAGCGGCTGGAAGATGCGGCGCTTGATGAAGTCGTCCCACGACGCGCCGGTGACCTTGGCCACGACCTGACCGGCCGCGAGGTACATGATGTTCTGGTAGCCGAACTGCGCACGGAAGCTCCAGCTGGGCGGCAGGTACCGCACGCGGCGCAGGATCTCGTCGCGATCGTTGTCGGAGCCATACCAGATCAGCTCACCCCGTGCGAGTCCGCTCCGGTGACTCAACAGGTCGCGGACGGTGATTTCGCGCGTGGCGTAGTTGTCGTAGAGCTGGAAGCCGGGCAGGTACGCCGTCGCCGGCGCGTCGAGGCTCACCTTGCCGCTGTCCACGAGCATGGCGACGGCCGCGGAGGTGAACGCCTTGGACGACGAGCCGATCGCGAAGAGCGTGTGCTCGTCGACCCGCGCCGGCTTGCCGATCTCGCGGACGCCGTAGCCTTTTGCGTAGATGAGGGAGTCGTTGCGGACGATGGCGACGGCGGCGCCGGGGACCTTCCACGTCGTGAGGGCCGAGTTCACGTACGCGTCGAAGCCGGGGAACGGCTCCTTCTGTTGCGCGCGGACTGGCAGCGCAGATGAAACGAATCCAATCACGACGAGGGCGAGAGCGCGCGTGCGCCTCATAGCGGTCTCCATCTTCGATTGAGAGCAGGGTGGGCCCCGATTTCTGTGTGCCAGTATGGTATACCGGGCAATTCGGCGCCAGCCCGACATCGTTTGCATCACTTTCGTTCGATACTCCGCAACGGCGGGGACGCGGATAAAACGGATCTTGAACGGGCGATCTTGCGGATCGCTCCTCGGCACCGACGTCTCCGCTCGCAACGAGCCGGTTTCTCGAGACCTGCCTCGGGACGCCAGATCGGAGCGTCCCCAGGCAGTTGAACAAAGAATCCCGGCCGCTTGTGAGAGGATCCCTACGACTACGCGGAGCGATCCGCGTGATTGCGGTTTCGCAGATCCGCTTCATCCGCCTCCCCGCTGTTTGCGGAGTATCGATCTACAACGATGTCAGGCTCAGCGAACGACCAACGCCGAAATGGGCCAGACGTACGCTTGCAGCATGACCCAGATCCCAACCAGAGCAGCGAGCGCGATGCTGTGCCGGAACACGTACCGCAGGATTCTCGACTCGTGACCATACCACCGGGTCGCGGTGCTCGCGACCACGATGCTCTGCGCGTCGATCATCTTGCCCATCACGCCACCCGAGCTGTTCGACGCCGCCATGAGCGTCTCGCTCACCCCGACCCTTCTCGCCGTGATCGTCTGCAGACTCCCGAACAGCACGTTCGACGACGTGTCCGATCCGGTGAGCGCCACGCCGAGCCAGCCGAGTAGCGTCCCGAAGAACGGGTACATGACGCCCGTGTGTGCGAACGCGAGACCGAGGATCGCGTCCTGCCCGGAGTACCGCGCGGTGTACCCCAGCGCGAGCATTGCCGCGATCGTGACGAGCGATGGGCCCGTCCGAGCGATCGTGCGCAGGTACGTTCGCACGAGATCCGCCGGTCGGCAGCGGATCGCCACACCCGTCACCAGCGCGGCGAAGAGGATCGCCGTACCGGTGGCCGAGAGCCAGTTGAAGGTGAACACCGCGGCCTCGGGTGCGGCCGTCGCGACGACCGGCGGCACGCGGAACACGGCCTTGTCGAGCCCACCGATCGCGAGCTTCGGCGCGGAGATTCCGTTCAGCAGCGCCTTGATCTGGGGGAGCCCCCACACGAACACGAGAACGGTGAGCACCACCCACGGCAGATAGGCCATCGCGCGACCCGTCCGTTGTGTCGTTAGGCCGTCCGGAGACCGTGCGACCGGCGGTGGCACTGGGTCCGACGCCAGCGCGTCGGCCACGACGGCGCCCACGGTACCCGTTCCCGCGCTCCCCCAGACGCGCGCGGGCCGCCAGACGCGAAGGAATCCGGCGAGCGCCGTCATCGACACGACCGAGGCGACGATGTCGACAAGCCAGGGGCCGTGGAAATTCGACACGAGAAACTGCGGTACGGAGAACGACACGCCAGCGACGAGCACCGCGGGCCACACCTCCAGCATCCCGCGGAAGCCGGCGTACGCCCAGATCAGCCAGAACGGAACGATGAGCGAGAACAGCGGGAGCTGGCGGCCCACCATCGCGCTCAGGGCCGCGAGGTCCAGCCCCGTCACACCCTGCAGAGCGATGATCGGCGTCCCGAGCGCACCGAAGGCGACGGGCGCCGTGTTCGCGATGAGCGAGAGCCCCGATGCCTCCAACGGCTCGAACCCGAGCGCGATGAGCAGCGCGCCGGTGACCGCGACAGGCGTCCCGAAGCCCGCGGCACCCTCGAAGAACGCACCGAAGCAGAACGCGACGAACAGCAGCTGGAGCCGGCGATCGCCCGTTAGGCTCGTGATGCCGACCCGCAGCTCGTCCACGAGACCGCGATCGCTCGCGAGCGCGTGCAGGAACAGCACGTTGAGCACGATCCAGCCGATGGGAAACAGCCCGTACGCGGCACCGAATGCCGCGGCTCGCAGCGCCATGCCGGTTGGCATCCCCTGGACAAGGGTCGCGACCGCGAGCGCCGCCGCGAGGCCGAGCAGCGCCGCGTAGTGCGCGCGAACGCCGTGACGAGCGAGCAGCCCGAGCAGCACCACGAGAGGGAGCGCCGCCACGAGCGTCGAGAGGACCGCCGAGGAGAGTGGATCGTAGACCTGGTTCCACATGGATTCGAAGGTGAGAGTCGCCGCCGCGACCCTAGCGGAGATCGAACGGGCGCGACCTACTTCGTCGCGCCCACCGTCTTCGTTCCCACAATCTTGAGGAGCTCCCGGACCGCGGCGTCGAGCTGCGAGTCCTTGCCTGTATAGCTCTCGCCCACCGGACGCTCCACGAGCACATCCACCGGCCGCGGATTCATCTCCATCACTTTCCCGTCGCTGCCGCGAATCATCGTCGACGGCAGCCGCAGCGACGAGCCGTCGATCAGGTTCACGTTCGACGTGTAGATGATCCACCCGGCCGTGGGCTCGCCGACCACGGGGCCCAGCTTGAGTGTCCGGTACCCTTCCGTGAAGTCCTCCGCATCCGACAGCGAGTGCTGGTCCGTCACGAGCGCCGTCGGTGCTTCGAGCGCGCGCTGCCCGAGCACCGTTCTCGCCGGCGATTCGGTTCCACCGCGCGGCGTCATCGTCATGTAGCCGCGGCGGGCGAAGACGTCGATCGCGTACGGGTTCACGAACCCGCCATTGTTGTGACGGACGTCGATGATGACGCCTTCCCGCGCATGGTTCTCGGGATCGAGGTCCACGTAGAGCTGGGCGAGCGAGCCGGCCCCCATGTCGAACATGTGAACGTAGCCGAGCCTTCCTCCGCTCGCCTTGGCGACGTAGGCGCGCTTGTCCTCCACCCACTCACGGTACAGCAGCGCCTTTTCCGTCTGCGCGTTGATCGGCCGCACCGCGACCTCGCGGGACTCCTTTCCGTCAGGCGCGGACGCGACGGACAACGACACCTTTTTCCCGATCGTGTTCGCGAGCAGCTCGTCGAGGTTCGTGTGTCCGTCGACCTTGCGCCCGTCGACCGCCAACACGTACTGCCCGGCTTTCATCCCGGCAATCGCCGCGGGGCCTAACGGGATCACGCTCGCGACCCTGAGTCGCCCGTTCGCCTCGTACTCCGCCCGGTCGAACCGCAAGCCGACGCGACCGGTGCTCGGCCCCGGTCCGCCCTGCGGGCCACCGACACCCGAGTGCGACGCGTTCAATTCGCCGACCATGAGGTTCAGCAGGCGGCGCATCTCGTCACGCGAGCGCGCGCCGGCGATGTGTGGGGCATAGCGCGTCCGCACAGCGGACCAGTCCACGCCGTTCATGGTGGAGTCGGCGAAGTTGTCCGCCAGGTACCGCCACGCCTGCGAGAATACTTCCATCTTCTCCGCGTCGAAGTCGACGTCCATCTCCGCGGTGACCGCGACGGCGCGGGTCTGGCGCGACTCGACATTCACGCTCGAGATGTGACCCTGCTCGAGGTAGAACACCTCCTTCCCGTCGGGCGACCACTGCGCATCGCGCTTGGCGCCCGCGGTCGACGTGATCTGACGGGCAACCGCGGGATCGCGCGAGAGCTCATCCAGCGGGTAGACGTAGAGATTCTGCTGACCACCAGCCGCTGCCGTGAGCAGAAGCATCTTCCCGTCGGGGCTGATCGCGTGCGTGCCCACCGACACGCCCACGTCGAGCAGCGACAGGCGGCGCCGAATGTCATCGAAGACGATCTGCACCGGGGCGGCCGCGCGCCGCGGAGTGGCCGCGCTGGCGCGGGCACCAGCGCTGTCCGCCGCCGGCCGCCGGGCGGAGTCGTTAGGCGTCGGCGCGTTGGGCGCCGGGGGCTCGGTGGGCGCGGGCAACGGTGTCGGCGCCGGCTGCGCCGGATTCCGCGTCTCGACGCGGAAAAGATCACGGAACTGATCCTCCCGGAACTTCGGAGTGCGCATCGTGAGGTCGATCCTCGCGAGCTGGCGCTCCTCCGTGCGCTGGCCGGAATCGTAGATGAGGTACATCCCGTCCGGACTCCAGGAGATCGTTCCGCCAAACTCGTTCGCGAGGAACGAGACCTGGTGACGTTCCCCGCCCGCGGCAGGGCTCACGTACACGTTGCTGAACCCTTTCGCCGCCCGGTCGACGTAGGCGAGCCAGCGATTGTCGGGCGACCAGGCGACCGATCCATCCGCCGTGAACGGCGCGCGACTGAAAATGCCGTGCGTGATGAGGCGGTCCCGCTTCGTGTCGAGGTCGATCACGCGGAGCTCCTTCCCACCGCGCTGGAACGCGACCGATTTGCCATCCGGCGAGAAGACCGGGGACACGTCGCCCGCGGCAGCCTGAGTCAGCCGCGTCTCCTTGCTCGACGCGAAATCGTACACGTACAGCCCCTGCGAGCCATCGCGATCCGACACGTAGACGAGCCGGCGGCTGTCCGGCGACCACCGGACCTGACGTTCACGCGCTGGCGTCGACGTGACGCGCGTGGCCGTGCCGCCATCGCGCGACGCGGCGGCGAACACCTCGCCGTGCACGACGAACGCCACCTTCTTGCCGTCGGGCGAGAGCTCCATCTCCTCGAAGCCGTTCGTGAGCGTCGCGCGCTCGACGGCCGGACCTGCCGGCGCTCCACGCAGCGTGATCGAAACCGGCTTCGCCTCGCCCGTGCCGGTGTCGAGGGTCCAGATCCCGAAGTCGCGCTCGAAGGCGATCATCTTGCCGTCCGTCGAGATCGTGGGCCACAGCACTCGGCCGTTCGTGAAGCGGGTGACGGCCGTTGGCTCGCCGCCGATCGTGCGTCGCACGATGTTCTGTGGTCCCGCCTTGTCGGAGACGTAGTAGAGCGTCCGCCCATCGGGCATCCACATGGGCCACTCGTCCTTCGACTTGCCCGCGCTCACGCGCTCGTACCGCATGGCCTGTGGGTCCCGCAGGATCCAGATCTCGGACTCATCCAGATGGCTGCGGCCCAGGCGCCACCATTGGCCCGACGTCGTGCCGCGGGCAGTGAAGGCGATGGCACCGCCGTTAGGCGCCGGGGCTGCCCAATACTCGTTCGTGTAGCGGTCCGCGCTCACCGGCATCGGGGTACCACCTTCCGCGCTCACGCGGAAGACGTCGTTCATGCCGGCGATCTCGCGGCTGGTGGACGAGAAGTACAGCCACTTGCCGTCGGGCGACCACGAGTCGAGCTGGTCGAGGCCGTCGTCGAACGTGAGACGCGTGACGTCGCCCGTCGCGAACGTCAGCACGTACAGGTCGCCGCCACCCGTGCGCGTCGAGACGAATGCCAGGCGCTTCCCGTCGGGTGAGTACAGCGGTCGTGATTCGTTTGCCGGGTGGGAGACGAGCAGTCGAGCGATGCCACCCGTCGACGGCACGGTCCAGATGTCGCCGCCCGACACGAACGCGATCTCGTTGTGGTCGGGCGAGATCCCGGGCTCGGCGAACGTGGGTACAGCGGACGGCGAGCCGTTCTGCGCGGGAAGGCCGGCCACGCAGGTGGCGAGGGCGCCGACGGTAAACCCGATGCGGACCAGCCAACGGGACATGTGGATCTCCGGAGTCGCGAAATGGGTCGTGGCGCGCGTCGGAACAGCGCGCGAAGACGTGCATTTTGCTCGGTGACGCGGCCGGACGCCAGCGGAACGACTACTCCGACCTCAGCGTCAGCATCGGGTCCACCGCAGCCGCCCGCCGCGCCGGTGCATAGGCCGCGATCAACGCCACGCCGATAAGCACGGCAACGACCACCACGTAGGTCCGCGGATCCGCCGGGCTCACATCGAACAGGAGCGCGCTCATGAGCCCGCTCAGCGATCGCGCCACAAGGAGCCCGACGGCCGCCGACACGACACTCACCCGCAGGACGTGACCGACCACGAGCGCGAGCACGCCGCGCCGATGAGCGCCTAACGCCATGCGCACGGCGATCTCGCGCGTCCGCTGGGCCACCGAGAACGACAGCACTCCGTACACACCGATCGCGGCCAGAACGAGCGCCAGTGCACCGAACGCGATCAGCACACTCATGACGAAGCGCCGCTCGGCCAGCGATCGGTCGACCCGCGCCGTGAGCGTCCCGAGGTCGGCCGGGACGTCGCGGTCGATGGCGCGAAGCCGCTCGCGCACCGCGGCCATGACGGCCGCCGCGTTCCCGCCGCGAACCACGACCGCCATGTTCAGCGCGAACTCGGGCCGCTGCCGGTACAGGACGTAGTGCTCGACCGGAGCGTCCTGCTCCAGTCCCCAGTGCCTAACGTTGCCCACGACACCGATCACCGTGAGCCACGGCGTGTCCTTCCACTCCATGCTCTTCGCCTTGAACCGCTTGCCGATCGGGTCCTGTCCGGGCCAGAATCGCTCGGCCATTGCCCGGTTCACCAGCGTCACGCGCGTGGTGCCGGAGTCATCGCCCGGACCGAAGAACCGGCCGCGCAAGAGCGGAATGCCCATGGCCCTGAAGTAGTCGTCGCTCACGACGCGGTAACCCGCGCCCGCACCCACGTCCGCCTGCCCTTCCACGGCGACGAACCCCATGGCGCCCGAGCCGAGTGGGAGAGAGTTCGTCGCGCCGACGGCCGTCACGCCTGGAACCGCGCGGAGGGTCGAGAACAGCTCGGCGTAGAAATCCGAGGCGTGACGTCCGGAATACCTCGTGGGCGGCAAGGACAGCTCTGCCGCCACTGCGCGGTCGGGCGTGAACCCGAGGTCGCGCGAGATCACCGCGTGGAAGCTGCGGATGAGCAACCCCGCGCCCACGAGCAAAACGATCGCGAGCGCCAACTCGGTCGCAATGAGCACATCGCGCGACGCGGCCCGACGTCGGCTCCCCGTCGATCTGCCCCCGGCGGCAATCGTCGCGGCGAGTGCCGACCTGCCCACCTGAAGCACGGGCGCAAGGCCCACGATGAGCCCTACCCCGATCGACAAGGCAAGCGCGAAGACGAGGACTGTGCCGTTCACCGAGATCTCGCCGGCGCGCGGCAGCTCCACTGCGCTGGTTCGGGCGACGAGCCTGACGAGCACCCAGGCGAGCAGGACTCCGGCGACGCCGCCCGACACGGACAGCGCGACGCCCTCGACGAGGAGCTGCCTGACCAGTCGCCATCGACCGGCACCGAGCGCCGTGCGAATGGCGAGCTCGCGACCGCGAACCGCGCCGCGAGCGAGGTTCGCGTTGGCGAGGTTCGCACACGCCACGAGGAGCACGGCGATGACGGCGCCCGCCAGCAGGCGAAGGTACGACTCGACCGGCCCGACCATGCGGCGTTGCAGCGTCGTCACCGACGCGCCAACGCCGTAGAGGTCGTCCGGGTGCGCTGCGTGGACACGGGCGGCGATTGCCCGCATCTCCGAGCGAGCCTGATCGATCGTGACGCCGTCCGCAAGGCGCGCGATGACGTTGAAGTTGATGTTGTTGCGGCTGGCCGTGCGCCACGGGGCAGCGAACGGGTCCGGAACGAACAGATCGACACCCGCCGGATACTCGAGCCCCGGCGGCAGAACGCCCACGATCCGATACGCCTCGGCGCCAATGCGCAGCGGTGTGTCAGGCAGGGTTCGCGGGCTGCCTAACGCCCTGGTCCAGAACCCGTGGCTGACCACGACCACCGGCTCTCCACGAGCGACGTCGTCGGCCATGAGGGTTCGACCAAGCGCCGGCTGGACTCCGAGAACGCGAAAGTAGTCGCCCGAGACGTTCGCCGTTTCGACGTGGGCCGCCTCGCCGGCAGCGATGACGGCGCGCCGCGCCGTCGCGTACAGCGCGATCGCGGAAAAGCTGCGGCTCTGGTCGCGCCAGTCGTCGAAGGTAGGCACCGACACTGACGCGATGTCGCGCCCTGCCGAGTCCCGTCCCGTGAGGGTGACGATCCGGTCCGGCTGCTCGTACGGGAGTGGGCGGATGAGCACCGCCTCGATGATCGAAAACGCGGCCGTGGTGGTACCGATGCCGAGCGCCAGAGTGAGCACGGCGATGGCGGTGAAGGCCGGAGCGCGGCGGTATGAGCGGAGCGCGAAGCGAATGTCGCGCGTGAGATCCTGCGCCCACGTCACGCCGCGGGTGTCGAGCACCGCCTCTCGGAACCGGATCGAGCCGCCGAACTCGCGGGTGGCGAGTGCGTGTGCGGTGGCACGGTCGAGTCCCTGCGTCTCGTGCCAGCGCGTCTGCATCTCGAGGTGAAAGCTCAGCTCCTCGTCGAGCTCGCGCGCGACGCGGCGCGGCCGGACGAGCGTGCGCACGCGATGCATCGCCTTCCGAAGGATTCTCATGACTCCCTCACGCAAACTGCATCACGAGCTGCACGGCTTCGGCGAACTTCCGCCAGGTGGCGCTCTCGCGCGCGAGCTGGCGTCGCCCGGCGGCGGTGATCTCGTAGAACTTGGCCCGGCGGCCGAGCTCGGAGACGCCCCACTCGGCTTCGATGAGGCCTTCCTCCTCGAGACGGTGCAGCGCCGGGTAGAGCGAGCCCTGGTTCACCCGGAGAGCGTCCTTCGAGATCTCCTGGATGCGGTGCGAGACGGCCCAGCCGTGCATTGGCTCGCGGGAGAGCGTGCGGAGGATGAGGAGGTCGAGCGTGCCCTGGAGGAGCTCGTCGGCTGGCAGGGGCATGATCGTTCGGTTGGTTGTTGTCGGCCACCTACAGCAACACGGTAACGTTTTTGTTGTAGGCGGGCAACAGCATCCAGGGTGGCGGACGAGACGGCAGTCGGCTCTTGCAGGCCCTATCGGGAACGCACCGATCCCTCTAGCATGAACCCCGAGCAAACCATGAGGGAGAGTGTGTCCGACGCCCCGCCCAACCCCGCTCGCTCCCGCCGCGACTTCATCACCCTGCTCGGCACCACCGCGAGCACCGCGTGGCTCGCCACGATCTGGCCCCCGGCCATCGCGGATTCCCGCGAGGCCGCGCACGCCGCGTCACAGGGTCAGGCCCCACGATATCGCGCGCTCACGCAACAACAGGCCGAGGACTTCGGCGCGGCGGCCGATCGCATCATCCCGAGGGACGACGCGCCCGGCGCGCGCGACGTCGGCGTCGTTTTCTTCGCGGATCACCTGCTCGCCAGCTTTTCACCCGCACGGAAACCGGCTTTCGAACAGGCGCTCGTGACGCTGAACGAGGCGGCGCGAAAACGTGTGCCCACCGTGAGCTCGTTCGCGTCGCTGTCGGCAAGCGATCAGGACGAGGTGCTGCGATCGATCGAGACGACGGACGCGTTCAATCTGCTCCGAACGATCACCATCAGCGGATACTTCTCGCATCCGAGCCACCGCGGCAATCGCGACCAGGCCGGATGGAAAGCAATCGGGTTCCAGGATCGCATGTCGTGGACACCACCGTTCGGCTACTACGACCAACCCGAGGTCATGGCGCGGCTGATGCCGTGGAGGCGGACGTGACGCGGGACGTTAAGCAGGCGCCGTCCGTTCGCTACGCCCCGGGCGATGACGTGGACTTCGTCATCGTTGGTGCCGGCGCGGCCGGTGGCGTCATGGCCCGCGAGCTCTCACGCAGCGGGTTTCGCGTGGTGGTCCTCGAGCAGGGTCCGTACCTGCGCGAATCCGATTTCAAGCACGACGAGCTCCTGGTGAGCGAAGGACACCAGCTCACCAACCTCCCGTCGCTGCAGCCGCAGACATTTCGGAAGTCCGCCGCCGACAAGGCCGAGCGACGCGACTACCTGATCTACGGTCGTATGGTTGGCGGCGGCAGCGTGCACTTCACCGCGAACTACTGGCGGTTTCACGAAGAGGATTTCCTCGAGAAGACACGGTATGGCGCGGTGCCGGGCGCCGCGCTGGAGGACTGGCCGATTCGGTATGCGGACCTCGAGCCCTACTACTCGAAAGCCGAGTGGGAGCTCGGGGTGAGCGGGATCGCGGGCGCCAATCCGTTCGATCCGCCGCGGTCGCGCCCGTATCCCCTTCCACCACTTCCGATCAAGCCGTCAGGCGTGTTGATGGAGATCGGAGCCAGGAAGCTCGGGTGGCACCCCGCGCCTGCACCGCTGGCCGTCATCTCGAAGTCCTATCGTGGGCGGTCGGCTTGTCAGCACTGTGGATTCTGTGAGTTGTTCGGCTGCGAGTGGAAAGCGAAATCGAGCACGCTCGCCACGATGATCCCGGAGGCCGAACGGACCGGCCGCTGCGAGATTCGCGCGAACAGCTACGTGCGGCGCATTCAGACCGACTCGCGCGGACGGGTCACCGGCGTCGTGTACTTCGATGCGCAGAAGCGCGAGGTCATGCAGCGCGCGAAAGCGGTCGTAGTCTGCGCGAACGGCGCGGAAACGCCACGCCTCCTGCTGATGTCGGCCTCGAACCAGTTCCCCCAGGGGCTCGCAAACTCGAGCGGTGTCGTCGGGAAGCACCTCATGTTCAACGGAGGCGCGTTTGTCGGCGGCCTGTTCGAGCACGAGGTGAACGGCTACAAGAGCGTGCAGGTCAGCCGCTACTTGCAGGACCACTACCGGCTCGACCCCAAGCTCGGGATCGTCGGTGGCGGCGGCATCGACATGCGCTTCGATTGGTACCCGATCTCGTTCGCGATGGACGCCCTGCCCACCGACGCACCGCGATGGGGCGCCGAGTTCAAGCGGATGGTGCGCGAGTACTTCACGCGGACGGCCTACGCGCTCGCGCACACGACGCAGCTGCCGCAGGAAGCGTCCACGATCACGCTCGACCCGGAGCTCAAGGATGCGTGGGGATTGCCGGCAATCCGGACGACGTTCACCGAGCATCCGAACGACATGAAGCTCTACCAATTCTTCCTGGAGCGGACCCTCGAGCTCCAGAACGCGGCGGGCGCGACGCGGACGTGGGCGTTCAGCCTGGAGGCACCGTGGCAGGTACACCTGTTAGGCACCTGCCGCATGGGTAACGACCCCAACGCGTCGGTCGTAGACAAGTTCCATCGGACGCACGATGTGCCGAACCTGTTCATCGTGGATGGGTCGAGCTTCGTGACGTCCGGGACCGGCCAGCCAACGATGACGATCCAGGCGTTGGCGTTTCGGGCCGCCGAGGCGATAGCAGGCTTCGCGAAGCGCGGAGAAATGGTACGAAAGGGGTCAGAGTCCTAACGCATCATTCGAACGCGCGGCGTTCGAATGAT
>DASUGD010000006.1:0-20679 GCA_036274195.1 Gemmatimonadaceae bacterium
GTCCGGCCCTCCCACTCGCGCTTCCTTCCCTCTCCCGACGCTCCGCCCCCGCGCTCCAGTCGATTGTTCCGGTGAGCGAACAGATGTTCGCCACCCTGGAATGGAGCCGCCATGCCGAAGCCGGTACGATCGACCGCCGCAAGATGGGCGCGGAGAACGATTGTCCTCGCGGGACTGCTCGAGTGCGCGGTGCTCGCCCGCGCCGCCGCCCAGGCACCCGACCTGCCCTTCGAGGTCGGCGAGCGCCTCCACTATCGTGTATCGTTAGGCAGGCTCGGAACCGTCGGCGAGGGGGAGATGTCGGTCGATGGGCCCGAGGCCGTCCGCGGAACCGAGACCCTCGTGCTCCGGTCGCGGGTCTCGGCCCGGGTCGGGTTCGTCAAGACCACCGAACGCGCCCAATCCTGGATCGATCCGACCCGGATGACGGCGCTCCGATACACGAAGCGCACGCAGCGTGCGCTCACGCGAGACGACGAGCAGCAGGTGGAGCTCTTTCCCGACCAGCGCCGCTGGGAAGACCAGCGCGGCCATTCCGGGGAGAGCCCAACGAGCACGCCACTGGACGAGCTGTCCTTCATCTACTACCTGCGCACCCTGCCGCTCGACGCCGACACGACGAACTCTGTGGTCAAGCACTACGACGCGGCGCGCAACCCGATCGCCGTGCGCGTCGTGGGACGCGACACCGTGCGAACAAGCGCGGGAACCTTCCCGACGATCCTCGTCGAGATGCGGGTGAAGGACTCCCGCCGATACAACGGTGAAGGCGTCATCCGCCTGCACTTGAGCGACGACACGCACCGCTATCCGGTGCGGATCGAGAGCTCGGTCCCCATGCTCGGCGCCACCGTGCTCACCCTCGAGTCGGTGACGCGTCCTCCGAGCCGACTGGCGCATCGGCCGGAGTAGAAGCGCGCGTCGGCGAATCCCTGACGCGCCGGCTCCCGGACACACCCAAGCAGGTTCCACACCCCGCCCGACTGATCCGGAAACTCGGATACCCGAACTTCGCTCCCGTAGAACCTAACGATCAATCAGTGTGATCCTCGCCTCGACCGAGGCGCTTCCGGAGAAAGCCGATGTCACGAACCCAAGTCCAAGCCACCGTTGCTCTCGTTATGCTGCTCCCGGCGCTCGCCGCGGCACCGCGGCGGGACGCAGCGCTCGACCTTCAGCCGGAAAGCCGGCTCTGGGTATCCGGCACCTCCACCGTGAGGTCATTTCAGTGCCAGGCCAGCGCGTTCGACGCGAAGGTCGAGTCGTCAGGCGCCGACGCCGTCGCCGCCGTGCTCGCCGGCGAGAAGGCCGTGTCCACGATCGAGGTGACGGTGCCGGCCGAGAAGCTCGACTGCCGCAACGGCACCATGAACGAGCACATGCGGAAGGCGCTCAAGGCGAAGGAATTCCCGACGGTCGTGTTCCGCGCCACGAGCTACGACCTCGCCCGCGGCACCGAGAGCGTGGGCGTCACGCTCAACGGCACCCTGACGCTCGGCGGCGTCGAGAAGCCGATCACGGTGAACGCACAGGCCAAACCGGGGACCGACGGGACGCTGGTCGTCTCCGGAACGCGTGAGGTCCGCATGACCGAGTTCGGCCTCAAGCCGCCGAGCCTCATGCTCGGCACGATGAAGGTCGACGAGAAGATCACCGTTGGCTTCGAGGTGGTGCTGAAGAACTGAGACGAAGTGAGATGAAACTGAGACGAAACTGATCGCTCGACGACTCCGAGACTCGATTCCGGTTTCGATACCTAACGAGGATGAATCAGATGAGATATACCACTTCAGTACTCGTCGCCGTGGCCGCCATGGCCTACGCACTCCCCGCGATCGCCCAGAACGGCGCCAATGCCGACACACTCGCCAAGGGCGACACGCCCGCCAAGGTCGCCCCGGCCGCGGCCACCGACTCCAGCCCCGCCAAGCCCGCCGAGTCGTCCATGGTCCAGCAGATAGTGATTCAGAACATGCGGCCGGTGGATGCGCGCGGCATCAACGTCTACGAAGCGCCGAAGAACGACGGCATTCCCTACACCGGGTTCAAGCTCGGTTGGGGCGCTGCGTTCACGCAGCAGTTCCAAGGACTCGACCACTCCAGCACCGCCGAGCCGGTGATCAAGAACAACGTCAACGTCAACCAGCTGCAGAACATCGGCCACGGCTTCAACAACGCCGTCGCCAACCTGTACCTGAACGCACAGCTCGCGAAAGGGATCCGCGTCGCGATGAGCAGCTACCTCTCGGCGCGGCACCACCAGGAATCGTGGGTCAAGGACGGCTACCTGCAGATCGACGACTCCCCGATCGACGTCAAGGCGCTGAACACGGTGATGCAGTACGTGACGATCAAGGCCGGTCACTTCGAGATCAACTACGGCGACGAGCACTTCCGCCGCACCGACAACGGCAACGCGATGTTCAACCCGTTCGTCGGTAACCTGCTCATGGACGCGTTCACGACCGAGATCGGTGGTGAGGTCTATCTCCGGAAAGGTCCGTGGATGGCGATGGGCGGTATGTTTGCCGGCGAGACGCGGGGCCAGGTAACCGCTCCCGACAAGCGATCGCCCGCCTACCTCGGCAAGGTCGGCTTCGACAAGGAATGGAAGCCGAACTACCGGTTCCGCCTAACGAGCTCCGTGTTCTCGCAGGCCAGCGCCGTCAATCAGTCGCTCTACACCGGCGACCGCGGCGGTTCGCGCTACTACCAGGTGATGGTCAACACGGCAGGCACCGAGAAGGACAGCGCGTGGACGGGCAACGTGCAGCCGGGGTACAAGAGCGCCCAGCACGCCTGGGTCGTGAACCCCTTCCTCAAGCTCGGTGGAGTCGAGCTCCGGGGTAACATCGAACAGATCAGCGGCAAGAACGTCGGGGAGGCCGAGAGCCGGGACTGGAGCCAGAACGCCGGTGAGGCCCTCTACCGCTTCTACCGTAACAAGCTGTACGTGGCCAGCCGGTACAATGTCGCAAAGGGAACGCTGCCGGGCATGACCAGCGAGGTCAGTGTGGACCGGTCGCAGTTCTCGGCAGGCTGGTTCATCGTCCCGACGGTCCTGTTCAAGACCGAGTGGATGCAGCAGATGTACAAGGACTTCCCACTCACCGACATTCGCAACGGCGGGAAGATCAAGGGCTTCATGGTCGAAGGCGTCGTCGCCTTCTGAGCTCGATCGGTAGCAGGAGTGAGGCGGGGCGGCCGAAAACGGCCGCCCCGCTTGGCTTTCCCTGGCACGCGGCTTTCGGCATCATGCACGCATGACCGAACAACCGACACCATCTCTCTCCGATCTCCTCGAGAGGTCGGAGGTCGACACCGACGTGCCGACGAGCCGACGATCGTTCCTCGCACGCGCGTCCGCCCTGTCCCTCGTGATTCCGGGCGTCGGCGGCGCGCTGGCCGCCTGCACGCAGGGTAATCCGCCCGCGCGCGGCGACAGTACTCGGGCTGGGACTCCGTCAACGACTGCGCAGGGCGGCGCTTCCCAGCCGCACAACTCCGACAGCCGGCTGGACTCGGCCGTGGTGCGTGGGCAGCAGGGCGCCTCCACGGCTCGCGCGCCGAACGGTCCAGCGTATCACCGCTTCGACCCGACGCTGCCGCCGGCGAACAGAGATGGTGGGCTGGAGCTCCATTGGCATGCGCGTGAGGTGCCGATCCGCATCACGGACGATACCGTCGTCTCCGCGTGGACGTTCGAGGGAGACATCCCGGGGCCGATCGTACACTGCCGCGTTGGCGACACGGTCGAGTTTACCCTCACCAACGATGTGGACGTGCCGCACTCCATGGACTTTCACGCGGCGCAGATCGATCCGAAGCAGGCGTTCCGCTCCGTGGGGAAAGGGCAGTCGGTTTCCTACAGGTTCAAGCCGCGCTACGCCGGCGCTTTCATGTACCACTGCGGCACCGCACCGGTGCTCATGCACATCGGCTCCGGAATGCACGGCGCGCTCATCGTCTCGCCGCGTGAGGGACTACCTGCCGCGAAGGAATTCGTCCTCGTGGAGAGCGAGTTCTATCTGGGAGATGCGGCGAATGGCGTCCGTCCGTTCGACTACAACAAGATGCTCTCGACGCTCCCTGATTACCTCGCGTTCAACGGCCGGCCGAGCCAGTACGTGAAGGACCCGATCCGCGTGAAGGTCGGCGATCGCGTGCGATTCTGGGTGGTGGACGCGGGCCCGACGCATCCGTGTCACTTTCACATCGTTGGCGAGCAGTTCGACACCGTCTACCTTGGCGCGCCGCCGGGAACCCCACTCCGCGGCGTGCAGACGTTCAGCGTGCCGGCGGGAGGAGGGATGGTGTTCGAGTTGATCTGCGACATAGCCGGCGAGTTTCCGTTCGTGAATCACGGGTTCGGGCACGGGCAGAAGGGCTCGATCGGGATTCTCGTGGTCGAGTAGTCGCTGTCGAGTAGTCGCTTCGTCTGCGGCCTTCTCAGGGCCGGCACCTACGACGAACGGTGTTCGGATGCTTCGGATGCCACGGATGCACCGAATCACTCCCGGGGCAGCCTAACGCGGTACCGCAACGAGTCGAGGACTTGTGGTGAACGGCGACGGCACGCATTGGATTCCCGAGGTCGTTCATTCTCAGTTCCGGCTCGTTGCGAGCGGGGCCGTCACGGCCGAGGAGCGATCCGAACGATCCGAGGCATCCGCTGCATCCGTTCCCCCCTTCGTCTGTGGAGCCAGCCCTCTCGGGTCGGCCGTACAGCGAACAGGAGCCTAACGCGACACCGACCCATCTGAGGTCGTGCTGGTTTTCGGCATCGGCACCGGCCCATGCCGCGGGATGCTCACGCGCCCGTTCTCGACCACGACGGTTCCATTCCGGATCACCACGTCGACCTTGGTGATGTCATCCAGCGTGACGTCCGGGCGGCCGTTCACGATCAACACGTCCGCCAGCTTGCCGACCGTCAGCGTGCCAAGCTTGTCGCTCATGTCGAGGAGCTCGGCGTTCTGCCGCGTCGCGATCGCGAGTACCTCGGGCGCGGTGAAGCCCGCCTCCTGGAAGCGCTGCATCTCGAGCAGGTAGGGCGCTGGCATATAGCGGTACCAGTTGGTCACGAGATCCGTCCCGATGCCCAACTTCACGCCGGCACGGCGAAGCCGTCGAAGCATCTCCAGGTTCGCCGCCTTGGAGAACGTGAAGCGGCGCGATGTGCTGCCCCAATACCCGCCCGACTGATCGAAGATGATCTCGTACGGCACGAGCGTGGGGTCCGACGCCACTCCCTTCGCGGCCATCTTCGCGATGACCTCGTCCGTGCGCGGTAGCGGATGCTCGATCATGTCCACGCCCGCATCCACGGCGCGATCGATATAGAACGTCTCGCAATCGCACGTGATGCGCAGGCCGAGCGCGTGCGCCTCGTCCACCGCGGCGCTGACTTCCTCGGCCGAGAAGTGGCTGGCGATCTTGATGACGTCGGCGCCGTTGTTGAACTGCTCGCGGACCGCGCGTCGCCAGTCGTCGGCGCCGTTCGCGATCCGCACCGTGCTGACGAGCGGCGACGTACCCTGGTCGCCCTCGGCGCCGTGGCCGCCCAGGCCGACGATCAGCTGGCCCGCCGGGAACACGCGCGGCCCCGGAATCCGATCCTCACGCACCCAGTCCTTGAGGATCATGCCGATGCTCCCGAACGAGCCCACGTCACGGATACTGGTGATGCCGCTCTCGATGAAGTAGCGAAGCCGCTCGGCGCCACGAAGCGCGCCGTCGGCCGCATCGGCGATGCGCCCGGGATCGGTCTCGGGATTCGCGTAGCTCAGGTGCGTGTGCATGTCGATCAGCCCCGGCATCACGGTCTTACCGGCGGCATCGATCACGCGCGCGTCGCGTGGCCAGCTGGCTGGCGCGTTAGGCGGCAGGATGGCCGTGATGCGATTGCCCGTGATGACCACCGTCCCTTCGCGCGCGGCAGCGCCGGTGCCGTCGAACACGCGGCCATTGCGCACCACGAGCACGCGCTCCGGCCCGGTTCGGCGTTCGGCCGGGATCGGTGTGCGCCGCGGGTCATCGGTCGTTCGGGTGACGGCGGTGTCGAGAAACCGGCGCCGGTCCGCCGGGCGATCCTGGCCACGTAACGGCAGGCCGGCGACCCAGCCGAGTATCACTGCCACCACTGCCGAATGGACTCGCGTTGTCATCGCTCTGGGCTCGGTTGGTCGATGAGAGGTCGTGATCTGCAACGGTACGAGTGGCTGGTCGATGCGTCCAGCCGTCGGGGGATCCCCGACAACGCCACTCCGTGCAGCCCGACGCGAGTTCAAGAAGCGTCCCGACGTTGCCCGGCGCATTCGTTTCCGACCTTTCACGGCGTAGAACCGCGCGTGGCGCGAAGCACCGCACGCTCGCCCCGTAGCAACCGCTCGGTTTTCCACCCAAGGGGTCCTATGTCACCGCTCCAACTCAATCGTCGCGTCGTCATGAGCGCCGTCGGCGTCGCCGCCGCCGCCGGCCTGGTGTTCGCGTGCCAGACGACGCGCCCAAAAACGACCAACCTTGCCGCCGGCGACGTGGCGTCGAAGGTCTACATCGCACCCGGGCAGTACGACGAGTTCTACTCCTTCCTCTCCGGCGGCTTCAGCGGCCAGATCGCCGTCTATGGCCTCCCGTCCGGCCGGCTCCTCAAGGTCATTCCCGTCTTTTCACAGAATCCCGAAAACGGCTACGGGTACAACGACGAATCGAAGGAGATGCTGCAGACGACCTTCGGCTCGGTCCCGTGGGACGACTCGCACCACCCCGAGCTGTCGCAGACGGACGGCATTCCCGACGGCCGCTGGCTGTTCATCAACGCCAACAACACGCCGCGCGTCGCCCGCATCGACCTGACACGGTTCGAGACGGACGAGATCCTGCAGATCCCTAACGCGGCAGGCGGCCACGCCTCGCCGTTCACCACGCCGAACACGAAGTACATCGTGTCCGCCACACGGTTCAGCGTTCCGATCGGTGCGAAGCGCGACGTCCCGATCGCGAGCTACAAGGAGAACTTCAAGGGCACGCTGTCGTTCATCACGGCGGATCAGCCAGGCAAGATGGACATTGCGTTCCAGATCCTCATGCCGGGCTACAACTACGACCTCGGCCACGCCGGCAAGGGCCCGTCCGAGGGCTGGTTCTTCTTCACCTCGTACAACTCCGAAGAAGCCTACACGAAGCTCGAGGTGAACGCGTCACAAAACGACAAGGACTACGTGGCCGCGGTCAACTACAAGAAGGCCGAAGAGTGCGTCGCGTCGGGCAAGGCGAAACCGATGCCGGCCACGTACTACCACAATTACACCGACCCGAAGTCGCGCATCGCGACGGCCGAGAAGAAGACGAGCGTCAAGGTGATCGACCCGCGCGACTGCGAGGGCGTCGTCTACTACCTGCCCACGCCGAAGTCGCCCCACGGCGTCGACGTCGACCCCACCGGCGAGTACATCGTCGCCGGCGGCAAGCTCGCCACCGTCATTCCCGTGCACTCGTTCACGAAGCTCACGAAGGCGATCGAGGCCAAGCAGTTCGACTCGACGATCGACGGGATCCCGGTGCTCAAGTACGACGCGATCCTCGCCGGCGAGGTGCAGAAGCCCGGCCTTGGGCCGCTGCACACGGAGTTCGACGGCCGCGGCAACGCATACACCTCGATGTTCATCAGCTCCGAGGTCGTGAAGTGGAAGCTCGGCACGTGGGAGGTGCTCGACCGCATGCCGGTCTACTACTCGATCGGCCACCTCATGATCCCGGGCGGCGACAGCAAGAAGCCGTGGGGCAAGTATCTCCTGGCGATGAACAAGATCACGAAGGACCGCTATCTCCCAACCGGCCCCGAGATGGCGCAGTCGGCGCAGCTGATCGACATCAGCGGCGACAAGATGAAGATGCTGCTGGACTTCCCGACGATCGGCGAGCCGCATTACGCGCAGGCGATTCCCGCGAGCATCATCAAGGAGCGGTCGCTCAAGTTCCACAACCTCGCCGAGAACGGGAACCCGCACGCCGTGCGCGCGGAGTCCGAGACCAGCATCTCGCGCACCGGGAAGACCGTGCACGTCGGCATGGTGGCGATCCGCAGTCACTTCGCGCCTGACAACATCGAGGGCGTGCAGGTCGGCGACACCGTGAAGTTCCACGTCACCAACATCGAGCAGGACTGGGACATCCTGCACGGCTTCGCGGTCCTCGGCGCGAACACGTCGGAGCTTATCCTGCAGCCCGGCGAGACGCGGACGCTGACGTGGGTCCCGAAGGAAGAAGGGATCTATCCGTTCTACTGCACCGACTTCTGCTCGGCGCTGCACCAGGAGATGTCGGGCTACATCCGCGTGTCGCCCGCCGGGTCCGCGGTCGCGCTCGTGGCGAACATCAGTCCCAAGGCGCGTGCGCAGATGACCGGTGGCGCAGCGGCTTCGGCGACCAAGGGAAGCAAGTAGGCTCGCGGCCGGTCCGGCGACGCAGACGTTTGGCGTCGCCGGGCACCGCGTCCGCTCTCGGTGAATGAGGATACCGTGACCAAGCTTTCGAGAACCCTGCTCGCCGCTGCCTCGGTGCTGCTGCTCGGCGCGTTCGTGCTGCCGCTGTGGCGGATCGACCTCCTCGCGCCGCAGTACCCCGAGGGGCTGGGGATGCTGATCCGCATCAATACCGTGACCGGCATCAAGCCCAACGACCTGGCGAACATCAACGGGCTCAATCACTACATCGGCATGAAGCCCATCGAGCCGGACGCCATCCCCGAGCTCCGGATCATGCCGTGGGTCGTCGGCGGCCTCGCCGCCTTCGGGCTGCTCGCCGCCGCGTTAGGCGCGCGGAAGCTGCTGTACGGGTGGCTCGGCGGCTTCGTCACGCTGGCCATCGTCGGGCTCATCGACTTCTGGCGATGGGAATACGACTACGGCCACAACATCGACTTCGAGCACGCGATCATCAAAGTCCCGGGCATGACGTACCAGCCGCCGCTCATCGGGACCAAGCAGCTGCTCAACTTTACGGCGGCGTCCTGGCCCGCGCTCGGCACGGTCTGCCTCGGTGTCGCGTTCGCGCTCGGCGTTGCCGCCCTGGTGGTCGCCAGACGTCGTGGCGCCAACGTGAAACGCGCGTCGGTTGCGATGGCCGTTGCCGTGGCGGCCTGCGCGCCGCCGGGGCCGCAGGCGATCGCCGACAAGGGAAGGAGCTGTGACTACTGCCGGATGACCATCAGCGATGAACGCTTTGGTGGTCAGCTCATCACGAGGAAGGGAAAGGTATACGCGTTCGACGCGATCGAGTGCCTCGCGTCGTACTACCTGCAGAACGGGGTCGCCGGTGACGGCAGTTCCCTCTGGGTCGCCGATTTTGCGAACCCCGGACACTGGGTCGAGGCGAAGGACGCTCTGTTCGTCCGCGACGACGCCCACCAGAGCCCGATGGGACTGAACCTGGTTGCGTTCAGCCCCGATGCCGACAAGGCAGCCATTGGTCAGGCACAGGGCACGACCATGCGATGGCAGGTTGTGCTCGCGCTCGTTCAGAACCAGCACGGCACGAGTCCGGACCACCCCGAGGCGCCCGGTGTCGCGCGCTAGTGTTGGCGGGTTGGCCGCGATTGCGCTCCTGAGTGGGAGTGCGGTCCTCCGCGCGCAGACCGACGTGATCGTCTCGCCATCCGGCGCGATTCGCACGCTGACGCAGGCGCTGCAAGTCGCGGCGCCCGGCGCACGGGTCGTCGTGAAAGCGGGCGTGTACCGCGAGCCCACGATCGTGGTGCAGCGGCCCGTCACCATCGCCGGCGAGCCAGGTGCGGTGCTCGAGAGCGATCAAGGGCGCCAGATTCTCACCGTTCAGGCGGACGACGTCACGATCCGCGGGCTCGAGCTCCGTCACGTCGCGACGAGCTTCGTCGATGACCGTGCCGCCATTCGCGTGCAGGACGCCACCAACTGCGTCATCGAGAACAACACGGTGGAGGACGCGTTCTTCGGCATCTACCTCGCGCGCGTCGACCGATGCCGCGTGACGGGCAATCGGCTGCACGCGAGCAAGGGAAAAGAATCCGCGTCAGGCAACGGCATTCACCTCTGGACCTCCAACCACGTCACGGTCGAACGGAACGAGATCACCGGTCACCGCGACGGGATCTACCTGGAGTTCGTGCACGAGAGTGACGTGCGCGGCAACGTCAGCGAAGGGAATCTCCGCTACGGGATGCACTTCATGTATTCCGATGACTGCCGCTACGTCGCCAACACGTTCCGCCGGAACGGGTCGGGCGTCGCGGTCATGTACACGAAGCGGATCGAGATGACGGACAACCGGTTCGAGGACAACTGGGGTGCCGCGTCCTACGGTCTCCTGCTCAAGGAGATCCTCGAGCCGGTGCTGCGTGGCAACCACTTCACCCGGAACACCGTCGGCCTCCTCGTCGACGGTGCGACCCGGCTGCGCGCGGACGGCAACGACTTCGTCGACAACGGCTGGGCCGTGAAGCTCCTGGCGAGTGCCCAGGACGGAGCGTTCAGCGCCAACGAGTTCGTGGGCAACACGTTCGACGTCGCGACGAACAGCCGGGAGACCACGACGACGTTCGCCGGCAACTACTGGGATGACTACAAGGGCTATGACCTGAACCGCGACGGGATCGGGGACGTTCCGTATCACCCCGTCAGGCTCTTCTCGCTGCTCGTCGCGGAGAACGAACCGGTGCTGATCGCCTTGCGTAGCCCGTTCGTGGCGCTGCTCGATCTGGCCGAACGCGTGCTGCCGTCGCTCACACCGGAGACATTGGCGGACACGTCGCCCTCGATGCGGAGAATGCGATGATCAGGATCACGGAGCTCACCAAGCGCTTCGGACCGTTGCACGTCCTGCGCGGGCTCGACCTCGAGATTGCCGCGGGCAGGGTGACGGCCATCGTCGGACCCAACGGCGCCGGCAAGACGACGCTCATGAAAACCATACTCGGCCTAACGAGAAGTGATGGCGGCAGGATTCTCGTCGATGGCGAGCGGGTGAGCGATGACCCTGCCTACCGGTCACACATTGGCTACATGCCGCAGATCGCGCGCTTCCCGGAGAACCTGAGCGCGGCGGAGCTGATCGCGATGCTTCGCGATCTTCGCGGTGCCGACACCGCGATCGACGACGACCTGATCGCCCGATTCCGCCTCGACGACCAGTTGCGGAAACCGCTTCGCGTGCTGTCGGGCGGGACGCGGCAGAAGGTGAACGCGGTGCTCGCGTTCCTGTTTCAGCCGGACCTGCTCGTGCTCGATGAGCCGACCGCGGGCCTCGATCCCGTATCGAGCGGAATTCTCAAGGCCAAGATCGCCGAAGCGCGCGACGCCGGGCGGACGGTGATCGTGACGTCGCACGTGCTGAGCGAGCTTGATGCGCTGGCCGACGACATCGTGTTTCTGGTCGATGGGCAGCTTCGCTACACCGGCTCGGTCCACGATCTCAAGGTCGCCACGCGGCAGCTCAGCCTCGAGCGGGCAGTCGCTCACGTAATGGTCGAGGGGGCCGTCGCATGAACACGACCGCGAAGATCGTCCGCTATGAGGTCCGCGACGTGTTGCGGAGCCGCTCGCTCATCGCCTATGCGCTGTTCTTCTTTGGCCTGACCGATGTGCTGCTGCGTTTCGGTGGCGGCGGGGCGCGCGCCGCGCTGAGCCTCATGAACGTCGTGCTGCTGCTCATCCCGCTCGTCGCGATCGTCTTCGGGACGATCTACCTCTACAACGCGCGCGAGTTTACAGAACTCCTGCTCGCGCAGCCCGTGCATCGCCGGCAGCTGTTCGCCGGTCAGTATCTCGGTCTCGCCCTGCCGCTCTGCGCGGCGTTCGTCGTCGGCCTTGCTTCGGCGCTCGCGCTCCATTCGGGCGAGGACGCGAACCATCTCGCGACGCTCGTGGTGGTCGCCGCGTGCGGCATCGTGCTCACGCTCATCTTTACGGCGTTCGCGGCGCTCGTTGTCGCGCGCGTGGACGACAAGGTGAAGGGCATCGGGATCGCGATCGGGCTGTGGCTCGCGGGCACGGTGCTGTACGACGGCCTCGTGATGCTGGGCCTCATGGCGTTCGCCGACTATCCGCTGGAGCGGCCAGCCCTCGCGGCGATGCTCGCCAACCCGATCGATCTGGCGCGCGTGCTGATCCTCATGCGGCTGGACGTCTCCGCGCTCATGGGCTACACGGGCGCTGTCTTCGAGAAGTTTTTCGGCAGTGCGGGCGGCACCGCGCTCGCTTCGCTGGCGCTGGTCCTGTGGACCGGCGTCCCGCTCCTGTTGGGAGCTCGACGCTTCCAGAGGAAGGACTTCTAACCACTCGACCAGAGGAACTCGTGATGCGATATCTCCCGGCTCTCCCGACTGCGCCGATCATTGCGGCGGCGGCGCTTCTGCTCGCCGCATGTGGCGGCAAGGAACGATCATCCGACAGCGGCCAGCAAGCGGCTCCGCCGCCGGCGGCGTCCAGCTCGAGCAACGCGTTCGGCGAGAACCTCGCGCCCGATGCCGGCGGCAAGGTCATCGAAGTGGCCCTGCTCACCGATGACCAGGGGAACAACAAGTTCGAGCCGAACGACATCGAAGCTCATCAGGGCGATGTGATCCGGTACACCCTCAAGAGCGGTGTCCACAACGTGCACTTCCTGCCCGACTCGAACACGATCAAGACGGGGCTCCCGGAACCCAGCGCACTGCTCCAGCTCCCGGGTCAGGCAATCGATCTCAAGGTCGCCCTCGCGCCCGGAAAGTACTATTTCCAGTGCGACCCGCACGCGGCGTTAGGCATGAAGGCGCACCTGGAGGTGGAGGCCAAGGAGTAAACGGGCATCTCGGAACCACGAAAACGCAGAGCTGCCCAGAGTCGGCAGCTCTGCGTTTTTTGGTTGTGAGCTACCTCGCTCGCGACCTGGCCCCAGTTTGGATTCAGGCTGCCTCTACAGGTCCGCCGACTGCTGGAGCCACTCCGGAACCGGGCGACTTCGATCGGAATGGTTCGCTTTCTGCGACTAAATCGTCGAATGCGCCCGCACGTCGCGCCGACCCTCACGTCTTCTCAGCGCCTGCATCCGCGCCTCGTGGCATGTCACGGAACATGCTTTGCACTGTCGGGTCGCGACATGGGAAACCGGCGATCCGTCGGTTCGGAGGAGATGTGGGGCTGGCCACCGAGTACCTCGACACCGACGCGGCAACCACCGAGCGCCTAACGCGCCTCTGGCCGCCGCCACGGTCGGTCCTCGCCTGGCTCTCGACGGTCGACCACAAGAAGCTGGGCAAGCGCTACATCATCACCGCGTTCGTGTTCTTCGCCCTTGGCGGCATTGAAGCGGCGCTCCTTCGCGCGCAGCTCGCCCGGCCGGACGCGCGACTCCTCACCCCCGAAGCGTACAACCAGCTGTTCACCATGCACGGCGTGACGATGATGTTCCTGTTCGTCCAGCCGGTGCTGTCGGGCTTCAGCTTCTACCTAACGCCGCTCATGATCGGCGCCCGCGAGCTGGCGTTCCCGCGACTCAACAGCTTCAGCTATTTCGTCTTCCTCCTCGCGGGCATCTTCATCTACACGAGCTTCCTCCTCGGCGCAGCCCCCAACGCGGGGTGGTTCAACTACACGCCGCTCTCGGGACCGCTGTACAACTCCGGCCCGAACATCGACTTCTACGGGCTCGGGCTCCTCTTCCTCGGCATCTCCACGACGGTCGGCGCGATCAACGCCATCGTCACGATCGCCAAGCTCCGCGCGCCAGGCATGTCGATCGACCGCATGCCGCTGTTCCTCTGGAGCTCGCTCACCATGTCGGTGTCCGTCGTCTTCGCGATGCCGGCGCTGTCGGCGGCGCTCATCTTCCTCGAGCTCGAGCGGCACTGGCACTTCGTGTTCTTCGACCCGCAGTTCGGCGGAAACGCGATGCTCTGGCAGCACCTGTTCTGGGTGTTCGGGCACCCGTGGGTCTACATCGTGTTCCTGCCAGCGACGGGAATGCTGGCGATGGTGATCCCCACGTTCTCCCGGCGGCCCATGGTGGGTCACACGTTCGTGGCCCTTGCGACCGTCACCACGGGCCTCGTCGGGTTCGGCGTGTGGGTCCACCACATGTTCGCCACCGGGCTGCCGCAGCTCTCCATGACCTTCTTCGGCGCCGCGAGCATTCTCGTGTCCATCCCGAGCGCGGTCCAGATCTTCGCCTGGCTCGCGACCATGTATTACGGTCGCGTCGTGTACACGACTTCCATGTTGTTCGCGATCGCGTTCATCGTGCAGTTCGTGATCGGGGGAATCAGCGGTGTCATGACCGCCGCGGTTCCGTTCGACTGGCAGGTGACCGACACGTACTTCGTCGTCGCCCACATCCACTACGTGCTGGCGGGCGGCACGCTCTTCGGCGTCCTCGCGGCGATCTACTACTGGTACCCGAAGATGTACGGCCGCCTGCTCGACGAGCGGCTCGGGAAGCTGAGCTTCTGGCTCCTGTTCATCGGCTTCAACCTGGCCTTCTTCCCGATGCACGTGAGCGGAATGCTCGGCATGACCAGGCGCGTGTACACCTACGCGTCGAGCCCGGGGCTCGACACCGCGAACCTGCTCTCCACGATCGGCGCGTACGTGTTCGCGCTCGGATTCGTGGTGACGCTGTGGAACGTCATCCAGAGCCGTGTCGCCGGTCACGTTGCCGGGCCGAACCCGTGGGGTGCCGGGACGCTCGAGTGGCTGGCCGAGTCGCCACCCGAGGACTACAACTTCGCCCAGATCCCGATCGTGAGTGCGCGCGACCCGCTGTGGACGAACGGGGTCACGGCCGGGCCGGCGTTCGACGAAGCGCGCCTAACGCCGCGCACGTCCGCGCTCGACGCCGACCTCCAGCGGCCGATCGAGCTCCCCCACGAGAACTACTGGGCCGTGGCGACGTCCGTCACGCTCCTGGTCACCTTCTCGGCGCTGCTCATCCGCTCGTATTGGCTGTTCGGGATTGCGCTCGCGATCACGCTGTTCGGCGCGGCCCGCTGGATGTGGCCGCTCCAGTCGAAGGTCGCGGAGACGGAGATATGACCGCCGCCGAACTGCGCTCCGAGCATCTCCTCCCGCCGGTATGGAAGCCGAGCCAGGAGGTCGGCTGGTGGGCGATGGTGCTCGTGTGCGCGACCGAGGCAGCGCTGTTCGCCTACTTCCTCGCCGCCTATTTCTACCTCGGCGTCTCGAACCCGTCGTGGCCGCCAGCCGGCTTCGAGCTACCGAAGCTCGAGAAGCCATTGATCATGACGCTGCTCCTCGTGTCGAGCAGCGTCGTACTGATCATCGCGGAACGACTGCGTGAGCACGGGCGCCGTGCGGCGTACCGCCTGGGGACGACCGTGACCGTGTTGTTAGGCGCAGGGTTCCTCGCGCTCCAGACACTCGAGTATCGCGAGAAGCTCCGCACCATGTCGCCAATGTCGAACGCCTATGCGTCGACATTCTATACGATCACCGGCTTCCATGGCGCGCACGTCGCGTTCGGCCTGCTGCTGTTGCTCTATACGCTGCTCCGCGACTCGCTCGGCCGGATCGAACCGGAACGGCCGATCGTGATCAAGGTGTCGTCACTCTACTGGCACTTCGTCGACGTGGTGTGGCTCGCGATCCTGACGTCGCTGTACCTCTCGCCACGGTTCTGATGATGGCCACCGCAACGTCGAGCCTTGGGCCTCAGGAAGCGCCGCCGGTGGCGAATGCGCGTCTCTGGGCCGGCGTGCTCCTCGCGCCCGGTGCGTGGTCGGTGGCCGAGCTCCTCGGCTATTTCCTCGTGGCGCGTGCGTGCGACCGCAATCCGCCCAACGGTGTAGCCCACGCCGGAATCACACAGGATGTCGTTGCGGTCGTGCTCGGGGTGATCGCGATAGTGGGCCTCGTGATCGCGATCGCCAACCTTCGAGACGTAGGCGACGTCGGCGATCGGGAGATGCGCGGGGTGCCGACCGTGCGGGGCCGAGCACGCTTCATGTCGCTCGCCGGCGTGGTCATGAGCTCGCTGTTCGTGTTAGGCATCGTGTTCTTCGCGCTGCCGCCGCTGTTCGTCAACTGGTGCAACCAGGTCCGATGACCATGGAGCTCAGAGTTGCCCTCGTGGTGATCGTCGCGGCCGCCGGATGCCGGACCGCGGAAGGGAGCGTCATTCCGGGCGCGAGCGTGGAGCGTGGGAAACAGTCGCTCGCCGGGTTCGGCTGCGGCTCCTGTCACGAGATCAGCGGCGTCAGGGCTGCGCATGGGAAGGTCGGCCCGCCGCTCACGGGCATCGCAACGCGCGCGATCATCGCCGGCGAGCTGGCGAACACGCCGGAGAACATGGTGCGCTGGATCCGCGATCCGCAGGCGGTCGAGCCGAACACGGCGATGCCGAACCTCGGCGTGACCGAACAGACCGCCCGCGACATGGTGGCGTACCTGTACACGTTGCACTGATGCGCGCGGCGCGGGGAGGCAGTCTGGCATGACGTCGATTCGTGGAACTGTGCTCGCGGTAGGTGCGGCCGTCTCGGTCGCCGCGCTGAGCGCGTGCAAGAGCGGCAACGCGCAGCAGCGTGACACGGCGCGCGCGCGCGAGGGCGTGCAGCCGAAGACGCAAGTCGCATCACGCCCGGGAAGCACACCGGCGGAATCAGCGGCCGTGCTCCCCGCCGGAGCACTCTCCACACAAGGCACTGGCGAGTGGTGGATGCCGGGCCGAGACTACTCGGGAAGTCGCTACAGCACGCTCAACGACATCAACACGTCGAACGTCGCGAACCTCAAGGTGACGACGACGTTCTCGACGGGCGTGCTCCACGGGCACGAGGGGCAGCCGCTCGTGGTCGGCACCACGATGTACGTCGTCACGCCGTACCCCAACCTCCTGTATGCGATCGATCTGACGAAACCCGGCGGCGTACTGCGATGGGTATATACACCGCCGACAAGCTCGCGGGCGGTCGGTATCGCGTGCTGCGACATCATCAATCGCGGCGCCGTCTACGCCGACGGCAAGATCATCTACAATACACTCGATGCGCAGACCGTCGCCGTGAACGCTTCCACGGGCAAGGAAGTGTGGCGCGTCCGCGTTGGCGACATCAACATCGGCGAGACGATCACCGGGGCGCCGCTCGTTGTGAAGGGGAAGGTGATCGTCGGCAACAGCGGCGCGGAGCTCGGCGTCCGCGGCTACGTCATCGCGCTGGACGTGGGGAGTGGCAAGCAGGTGTGGAAGGCGTACAGCACCGGCCCCGATG
This sequence comes from Gemmatimonadaceae bacterium, assembly GCA_036274195.1. Classification (GTDB taxonomy): domain Bacteria; phylum Gemmatimonadota; class Gemmatimonadetes; order Gemmatimonadales; family Gemmatimonadaceae; genus JAJKIV01. Next base: position 17,237 of record DASUGD010000006.1, read on the forward strand.
CCGACGTGCTGATCGGCCCCGAATTCAAGCCGTTCTATGCGCGCGACCGGGGCACCGACCTCGGTGTCAAGACGTGGACGAAGGATCAATGGAAGCTCGGCGGCGGCACCGTGTGGGGTTGGATCTCCTACGATCCCGAGACCAACACGCTGTTCTACTCGACCGCGAACCCCGGGGTCTGGAACCCCGATCTCAGACCGGGCGACAACAAGTGGTCGATCACGCTCTTCGCGCGCGATCCCGATAACGGCCACGCGAAGTGGGCGTACCAGTTCGTGAAGCACGACGCATGGGACTACGACGAGATCATGGAGAACGTGCTCGTCGACATGCCGTTCAACGGGCAGCAGCGGAAGCTGCTCATCCACCCGGGGCGCACGGGGTTCGTCTACACGTTCGACCGCACGACCGGTGAGCTGCTGAACGCCGAGAAGTATCAACCGACGAATTGGGCAACTCGCGTGGACACGAAGACGGGCGAGACCACCGAGGAACCGTCGAAGCGCACGCACGAAGGCGTCGTCACGCGTGACATCTGTCCGTCGTCCACGGGAGCCAAGGACCAGCAGCCGTCGGCGTTCTCGCTGCGCACCGGCCTGCTGTACATCCCGGCGCATAACGTGTGCATGGACTACGAGGGCGTCGAGGCGAACTACATCGCCGGCACGCCGTACCTCGGCGCGAGCGTGAAGATGTTCCCGGGGCCCGGTGGCTACCGCGGCGAGCTGGTAGCGTGGGACCCCGTGCACGCGAAGACCGTGTGCAGCGTGAAGGAAGACCTGCCGCTCTGGAGTGGCGTGCTCGCGACCGCCGGCGACGTCGTCTTTTACGGCACGATGGACGGATGGTTCAGGGCGATCGACGCGCACACCTGTGCGCAGCTCTGGAGCTTCAAGACCGGGTCGGGGATCATCGGCAACCCGATCGCGTACAGGGGCCCGGACGGGAAGGAATACATCGCCGTATACTCTGGGATCGGCGGCTGGATGGGCGCGGTGGCGTTCCCCGATGTCTCGATCGACGATCCGTACACGGCGCTGGGTGTTGCCGGGGCGGTCCCCGACATCAAGCAGAAGACGGGGATGGGAGGCATGCTGTATGTCTTCAGCCTCTAGTCGCGCCGGGCGCGGCGCCCGGAAGGCGCGCCTAACGATATCGTTGGGGACGGAGCTCGCCGTGCTCGCGCTTCCAGTCGTGCTCTTCGCGCTGCTCGTGTCAGGGTCGGCGCCGGAGCAGGCACACGCGACGAATGCCACGAGCGCGCCGCCGAAGCTGCAGACGCTTCGCGTGTGCGCCGATCCGAACAACATGCCGTTCTCGAACGAGCGCCAGCAGGGATTCGAGAATCGTATCGCGTCGCTCATCGCACACGACCTCGGCGTCCCGGTGCAGTACACGTGGTGGCCGGAGCGACGCGGGTTCGTACGCAACACGCTCGAGGCGCGGAGCTGTGACGTCGTGATGCAGGTGCCGGCGAGCTACGAGCTCACGGAGCACACGGCGCCCTACTACCGGTCGACGTACGTGTTCGTCACACGCGCCGACCGTCACCTGGCGATCGAGTCGTTCGACGACCCGGCGCTCCGGCACCTCCGGATCGGCATCCATATGATGGGCGACGACTACGCCAACTCCCCGGCGGCGAGCGCGCTCGCGCGTCGAGGGCTGGCCGCGCAGATCGTCCCGTTCATGATCTATGGCGACTACTCTCAACCCGATCCACCGGCGCGGATCATTCGGGCCGTTGCCACCGACTCGATCGACGTCGCGGTCGCCTGGGGTCCGCTCGCGGGCTACTTCGCGAAGCGCTCGCCCGTGCGACTTGCACTGACACCGGTCACGCCGGCGAGTCGGGAGTTTGCCTTCAGCATGGCCATGGGCGTTCGGCACGGCGACAGCACGATGCGCGCCGTGCTCGACACGGAGCTCGCCCGGCGGCGCGCCGATATCCGGCGCATTCTCGAGGACTATGGCGTGCCGCTCGTGGAGAGCTCGCAGCGGTGAGGAAGCGACTATGCATCCACTGACGCGTCTGGTGACGTTCCTCGCGGCGTTAGGCTGGCTCGTGGCCTGTCAGACGGACATGCCGCCGCTGGCCGCGGCGGGTGCAACGTCCGAGAGCCCGTTCCTCATCGGACCGCAACCGGGCACGGACCGCCCGATCGCGAGGCCGGCGAATCCGTACAGCGGCAACACCGCCGTGCTCGCCGACGGGCGCCGGCTCTTCAACTGGTACAACTGCTCCGGCTGTCACGGCGATCACGGCGGCGGCGGCATGGGGCCGAGCCTCCGCGATTCGCTCTGGTACTACGGCGGCGATGACGCAGCGATCTTCGCCTCGATCACCGAAGGGCGACAACACGGCATGCCGGCATGGGGCGTCAAGATTCCGCAGGACCAGCGCTGGAAGATCGTGACCTACATCAAGTCGATGAGGACGCCGAATGAACCGGATCCTCCTCGGTAGCCGGCCATGAGCAGCATCTTCTCGACGGTCACCGCGTCAGCCGAGCGCATCACCCGCCTGACATGGTTCATGATCATCCTGTCGGCGATCGTCTACGTCGTCGTGATCGCACTCATGCTCGTCGCGATGCGGCGCAACCGGCGGGCGCCTCGGGACGAGGTGAGCCTTTCCGACCCGGGCGTGAAATGGGTCGTGGTCGGCGGCCTCATCATGCCGGCGGTCGTGTTGAGCGCCGTCCTCGTATTCTCACTCTGGGCGATGGGCCGGGAGCGAGTGGAACGCCCCGCGCTCACGATCGACGTCACGGGTCATCAGTGGTGGTGGGAGGCGAGCTACCGGTTCGCCGACCTGCCTGACCAGTTCCGGACGGCGAACGAGCTCCACATTCCGGTCGGGGTTCCCGTTCGTATCGCGCTGACGACGAGCGATGTCATTCACAGCTTCTGGGTTCCGCAACTTCAGGGGAAGATCGACCTCATTCCCGGCGACACGAACGAGGTGCGCCTCGTCGTGAGGCGGCCGGGGACTTTCAGCGGAATCTGCGCCGAATTCTGCGGGGCCGAACACGCGAAGATGGGGATCACGGTCGTCGCCGAGGACTCCGCGACGTTCCGTGACTGGGCTCGCCGGCAGTTGGCCGATGCCGCGGCACCTAACGACAGCCTCGCCGCGGAAGGCGGGCAGCTGTTCGCGTCCGGTCCGTGCGCGTTGTGCCACACCGTTCGTGGCACGTCAGCGATCGCTCAGGTGGCGCCGGACCTGACGCACGTGGGCAGCCGGGCCACCATCGGTGCCGGCGCGCTCCCGAACACGCTCGGCAACCTGGAGGCGTGGATCGCGAACGCACAGGTGATCAAGCCCGGCGCGCTCATGCCGCCCATGACAACGTTCTCCGGGCGCCAGCTGCGCGCGGTGGCGACCTACGTCGCGAGCCTCAAGTGAACCGGAAACAACCGGGAAACGGGAAACGGGAAAC
>DASUGD010000007.1:0-16407 GCA_036274195.1 Gemmatimonadaceae bacterium
GGCTATCCCCCGCGGGGAGGCAGGTCGCTCACGTGTTACGCACCCGTTCGCCGGTCACCCATTGCTGGATGCCCTCGACTTGCATGTGTTAAGCACGCCGCCAGCGTTCGTCCTGAGCCAGGATCAAACTCTCCAAGAGAATTCAATGCTCGTTGGCTCTTCGAACTGCTGTCGCGCTGTTTGCTCGACAGCGCGTCCGAATCACTCAGAATGATCAGGTCTGAACTCTCCCCGAAGCCCTGAACCGCTCCGGATCATAGAGTTCGCCTCGCACACCCTGCGATCTCAATCTCGATTATCAAACAGCAATAGCTTGAAAAACGACAGCCAAACATAGTACCAAGATACACAGGCGTTGTCAACCCAAACTCTGCATCCCAACGCCAGAAATCCCCACGCCAATCTCGCAAGCGCCAACCGTCGCAGCACACGACTACCAGCACGCCAAAAATTCCGGCGGGACACGGATCCTAGTCGATGGCTCCCCATCGAACAAGCCGGTCCGCACCCGCCTCGAAACCGCGCACAAAAAACGCCCGCACCGACTCAGCGGCGCGGGCGTGCACGACAGAGACAGCCGTGCTCAGCGAGGAGAGTGATCGTCCATCAGTTCGCCGGCTTCGCGATGAGAAGTAAACGATCCGGAGCCGGTCCGAAGTACCGAATGGGCCAGCACGTCGTCAGCGTCAACGTCGCCTCCGATTCACCGAACAACGCCGGCGTGTCGCGCGAGACGATCCTCCGCTCGGTGATTACCCATTCAACCGTCCGGTCCCGCGTCTCGGTGCGAACCCGCGACCCGACGTGAAGTTCACCAAACCTCCTGAAGTGTCGGTCACGGTGCGCCGACAGAATCGCGTTTCCAGCCTCACCAGGCAGCGCGCTTCCAGGAAAATGGCCTGGCCCACCGTTGAGCTCCACGGGCCCAACTCCCTCCATGACGATCTCGTCGAGACCGATCGCCGGAATGACGAGACGCGCCACGACCGCTCCGCGCCGAATCTCCCGGCCAGACGTGGCGACCACAGGCAACGGCACGGCCGACCCCGCTTGAGCGTTAGGCAGGCGACGCTCCGCCGCGCTGGACACCCCGCCGTCTGCGATACCCGGAAGATCGGTGCGGAGCGCGACGGACGAAGGGCCGTCAGCGGCCGCGTTGGTCGTCGACCCTCTGCGCAGCCACTCCTCGCGAGCTCTGCGCTGCGTCTGCGCCCCCTCGGCGTATTCGCGCGTGCCGAGCAGCAGGAGCAGGCCACCTAACGAGGCGAGGACGCCGCCGAGACGACGTCGGTAGACCGTCCTCAGCCTCCGGCCGCCCCGCAACGGCGTGGTCGGGTCGCGCCAAAACGTCCACAGACGCCGCCGCTGTCGCGACCGCATGAGAGACACGCCAAGGACCATGAGAAGCGCCGCCACTACCATGAGCGTTGGAAGCGCCGTCGCCGTGTCCGGCGCGAGCGCACCAACGGCAAGCTCCCGCTCACCTTCGAGAGCGTTTGGCGGTCCGACTTCCCCGACGTCGCGAATGTCCGCGAGACCCGGCAAACCCAAAGGTCCCGGCGCCCGAGCGCCAAACGCGGCAGGTAAAAACCCGAGGCCGCCGGCAAGCGGCAGAAGGAACCGCGGTTTTCTCGATGCCGAGCTGGCGGACCGCGCGCATCCGCACGCGGCAACGCGCTCCTCGGAACCGGACTGACTCTGTGCTGTTGCAGCGGGCAGGGCGATCAGCAGCAGAAACAGGATACGTCTTACAACCACATCCCCCTCATTCGTGACGTGTCGCGGTGGTGCGAGGCAGCGCCTGTGCCGGACTCGTGCTTTGAACGACCAATCGCTCCGCAGCTGCCGGCGCCGGCGTCACGGCTCGCCGCGCTCGAAATCCAGCACACGCGAGAACTCACTGTGAATTCGTCACTTCCGCGGTCGGTGACAGGCGGCAGCAATCAGGACGAGAGCCGAACGGGGTCCGCACCAGCGACCATGGGCGGACTCGACGATTGAACCGCCCAACAATGGGCGTGATCAGGCTGTAGCGCCAGTACCACGTAACGCTTGCATCGGCGCCTCGCTTGTAGCCTGTGCGCCGCGGTTCGCGACGGCCAAAAAAACGGCCTGACGGGATTCCGTCAGGCCAGTTTGAACCGTGCCGCCGCGACGGCGGCCATGCACTCGGAAGGAGTCGAACCTTCAACCTACGGATTAAGAGTCCGCTGCTCTGCCAGTTGAGCTACGAGTGCGAGTAGTGAAAAAAATCGACGCCGGGAGGTGTGACGCCGCCTAACGCCGGGCCCGAAACGACGCACAAGAACCCCGACGTGCGACGATTGCAGGCGCTTACAAAGTGGCGCGCCAGGAGGGACTCGAACCCCCGACCCACAGCTTAGAAGGCTGTCGCTCTATCCAGCTGAGCTACTGGCGCAACTGCCGGATCGGCGCTCCTCCCGCCGAGCGCCGCTAGTCGGGGCGCCCGGATTTGAACCGGGGACCTCCTGCTCCCAAAGCAGGCGCGATACCAGGCTACGCTACGCCCCGCTGCGACCAATCTTAGTTGGCTCGATAAACCCGGTCAACGCCCCGACTTGATGCGTGCGACCAACTCCCGAAATGCGCGCCCACGATGGCTGACCCGCTCCTTCTCCGCTTGCGAGCTTTCGCCGAACGTACGGCCGAGCTCGGGAGACAGAAAATAGGGATCGTAACCGAACCCGCCCGACCCGCGCGGCGCGCGAACGATCGATCCTGACGTGTCGCCGCGTGCCGTCAACTCGAGCCCCACAGCCACATAGGCCGCAACACACACGTACCGGGCACTCGTGTCGGCTATCCCGCTGAGCGACGCGAGGAGCGTTCGATTGTTTTCGGCGTCTAGATCCGCGCCTTTGAGGTCGTGCCGTCCAGACCATCGCTTGCTTCGCACGCCTGGCTGCCCGCCGAGGGCCGCAACCTCCAATCCGGAGTCGTCCGCTACTGTCGGGATGCCGCCGCTCACCTCATAAAAATACCGAGCCTTCGACAGCGCGTTTTCCTCGAACGTCGCGTACAGCTCGAGCTCGGCCTCCTCGTCGGACTCTTCGATCTCGAGGTCGTCGAGCGAGACGAGGGTCAGCCCGGCGGCGGCAAAAATCGGCCGGATCTCTCGCAGCTTGCCCTGGCTCCGCGTCGCGACAAGCAGCGCCGTCGCGCTCATGATGCCAACGCCTGGCGCTGCGCCGCATCGAGGGCCTGGATACCGCTGGTCGCCAGATCGAGCAGCCGATCGAGCTGCGACCGATCGAACGTGCCGTGCTCGCCGGTGCCCTGCACCTCGACAAAGCGGCCTTCGCTGCTCATCACCACGTTCATGTCGACCTCGGCGCGCACGTCCAGATCGTAATTCAGATCCAGCCAGAGCACGCCGTCGACGACGCCAACGCTCACCGCGGCAACGCGCCGCCGCACGGGCGACGCTGGGATGTGGCCTTGCGCAACGAGCCAGCTGAAGGCGTCGTGCACCGCGACACACGATCCGGTGACGGCGGCGGTGCGTGTGCCGCCGTCGGCTTGAAGCACGTCACAGTCCACGCGGATGGTGAACTCGCCGAATCGGAAGTCGTCGACCATTGCGCGAACGCTGCGGCCGATCAGACGTTGGATCTCCTGCGTTCGGCCGCCCAGCTGCGCGCGTTCGCGCGCCGTGCGCGTGCGGGTCGCGCGTGGGAGCATCGCATATTCGGCCGTGATCCATCCCTCGCCGCGTCCCTTTTTCCACGACGGCACGCCGAGCTCGACGGACGCGGCGCAGAGCACGCGCGTCTGGCCGAAGGAGACGAGGCACGAGCCCTCGGCGTAAGGCACGGCGTTCCGCTCGAGCGAAATCGGGCGAAGCTCCGTCGGACGGCGGGTTTCGTTAGGCAGTGCGTCAGCGGCCACGGAGGCGATCGATGGTGGATGTCGTGGAATGCCCCGGGGTCAACGGGATGATGACGACGTCGCCACCGCGCGCGCGCACTTCCGTCGCGCCGACCACGGTGTCGGGTGAGTAGTCGCCCCCTTTGACGATCACGTCGGGCTGAAGGAGCTGCACGAGTTCCAGTGGTGTGTCTTGTTCGAACAACGTAACGGCATCGACCGCCTCGAGGGCGGCCAACACGTAGGCGCGTTCGCCCTCCGAGCGCACTGGCCGATCAGGACCTTTGAGTCGTTTCACCGACGCGTCGCTGTTCAGGCCGACGACGAGCACGTCGCCTCGCGCCCGCGCGCCAAGGAGTACGTCCACATGTCCGGGGTGAAGGAGATCGAACACGCCGTTGGTAAAAACGACGCGTCCCGGCTGTTGCGCGCGCCACGCAGCCAGCAATTCCCACGACATGACTTTCCGGCGTGGATCACGGTCGCTCAGCGTGGCCACTCGACCTGCGGAGAGAACAGAATATCGCGCACGATAAGCGGCATCTCGACGCGCTCGTAGTATGAGCTCGACAGCGAGATCCGATTTGGCTCACGCCGAACGCGCACCTGTCCGGCAGCTTCGGGGAGTCCCAGCGAGTCCGCGAGCGCGGCGAGCCGCGCTTGAATCTGCTCGTCAGTGAACTGCGACGAGAAACGTGCTTCCTGGTTCATCCCATCCAGGAAGCGATAGTAGCGGAAGTACGGCTCGCCGACGTTGACGCCGAAGTAGACGGCGGTGACGAGCAACAGGATGCCGAACAGACAGCCGAAGTTCGCGCGCCCCCGGCGGCGTCCTACCACTGCGATTGTGCCCCGTCGATCACGTCGTTGACGATTCGCTCGAGGGCCTGGCGTCGGCCATCGGGCTCATTGCGCTCGACATATTCGCCTTCGGCGGAGAGCCCTTTGCGCTCCCACAGCGTCTTGCCGTTGGTCTGATCGACGATCTGGACGTCGACACTGATTTGAAGGCGTCGCCTCGCCGATGTGGCCTGGTTCGGATCCGCGCTGAACGCGACCGGAACATCGGGCTCGTACTTCGTGATGGTGCCACGGACGATCGCATTGGCGCGCGCTTCGGACGCATCGCGAAGCCCAAGGCGGGACTGCATGGCCTTTCGCAGCGCGTCGGAAAGCTCTCGAGTGACTTCGGCAGCCGCGGTCTGATTTTCGAAGGGCAGAACCGCGACCGTTCGAATGTGGCTCGGGAAGCCGCCGCCGGAGAATTTGTAGAGACATCCGGCGAGCAGCAAAAGGCTAGCGACGCCAAATCGCCGGATCGAACGGTGGAGCGTCATTGCTGCTGGAAATCTTGAGCGTGAGCGATCGGGCGGATCGTTCGTTCTGGTAACGAATGTCTGCGCCGTCGCGGGCGACCCACTCGAGCCGGCGGCCATCGACGATCCGCTCGAGACGCGTGAGCCGGTCACCCATGAATGTTACGCGCCAAGCGGGATTCTTCCCAATGTCGGCGCGCAGCGTGCCTCCGTCAACCTTCGCAACCGTGTCCGGTACCGGCGGCACCGCCAGCCGGCCCAGCGCGGCCCAGAGCAGCGCGACCGGCGGGAGGTACCGACGAACCTGATCGCCTCCTGGCGTCGAGATGGAGTCGCCGATCACGATCGCGTACCCGCCACCGAGTCCTCCGTCGAGGAAGAAATCGAGTCGCACGCTGTCGGGTGAGGCGATGCGTGCCACGCCTTCTCCCTTGGCCGCCAGCGCCTGGTCGACGTAGTTCCAGCGAAAGACGACGCGCTGATTGCCCCGCGGCAACTCTGTCGCGGGAAAGCGGGCGGGAGCCGGCGCACCGGCGAGCTTGCCCGCCCGCGGCGCGCACGCGATGGCGGCAAGGGCCAGACACGCGATCCATCGCTGGGAGCGGGCCGGCGTGATCACGCGTCTGCGATCGCACGCTCCATGAGCGCGCGGACCTCGGGTGGCATTGGTACTGGCCTACCGGACGAGTCGAGCGAGACCAGCAGGGTTCGCGCAGTTGCGAGCCGCTCGCCGGTGCTGGCGTTGCGAATGAGGTAGTCGAAGGTGATCGCGCGGGAGCGGACCTCGGTCAGGCGTGTCTCGACGCGGATCAGGTCATCGTAGTGCGCCGGCGCGTGGTAGCGGATGGACGCCTCCGCGACGGCGAGGGCTGTGCCGCGCCGCTCGAGCTCTGCATAAGGCAACCCAAGACTGCGGATATAGTCCGTTCGGCCCACTTCGCACCAGACGAGGTATTCGGCGTGATACACCACGCCCATCTGATCGGTTTCGGAATACCGCACCCGAAACTCGCTGATCTGTGGAGGGCTCACCGGTCGAGGATACCTAACGCCGAAGCGCGATCACGAGCACTTGGCGTGAGTATGGCGTTCACGGGGATGCGCGCGCCCTCGCGCGCGAGGCGCACGACGTCCCGTTCGGTGATGAGCGGCCGCCTGGCTGGTCCTGGTGTCCGCCACGCCACGACGGTTGCCGTGTCGCCGGTGGTCACGCCCATGGCATGGGCTTCATCGATGTCGAGGTGTAGCTCGGTGGCATGATCTTCGCCCGACCGAACGAGCACGTCGTGGAGCGTCGCTGCGCGAGCGCCCACACCGCACCGGACATCGAGACGATCGCCGTCGCGGAGCCCCCATCGCGTGGCATCCGCGGGCGAGAGATGCAGATGCCTCGCCGCGACGATCACTCCCCGACGCAGCTCGATGCTGCCGACGGGTCCACGGAGGATGATGCCGCCAGTCGACTCGGCGAGCGATCCACTTGCCGCGACCGGGGGCGCCACACCAAGCCGCGCGGCATCCGAGAGCGCAATTTCGAGCTGCGTCTCGGATCGCGCGGGGCCGACTACACGGACGTTCTCGAGATTCCCCTTCGGCCCGTGTACCACGAGAGTCTCCGCGGCCGCGAACTGGCCGGGCTGGTTCAGCGAGCGTGCAACGCTCAGCGGTGTGTCGCCAAACAGCGTGCGCGCGTCCGCCTCGGAGAGGTGGACGTGACGGTTGGACACGCCGACGGGGACGTCGAACGCCGGCGCATTCGCCGGCCGGTGCCGCGTTAGGCGCCGTTTGGGCACTCGCCCGTTACGTTCTGGCGGTGGGCCTTTACCCGCCGCGGCGGCTCGCGTGGCTCTCGTGAGCTCGGCCACCGCTGCGCGGAACCGTGGCGATCGGTCGCGATCGCGGGACGGGGCCACATCGCCCAGGTCCTGCGCAGCGCCCGACCACACCGGGGGCTCGGCACCGCGGGTGGGGGGCGCAGGCCGCACCGGCGTCGGGAGCCAACTGGTGCCGCGGCCAGTGTCGTCTGCCACCGGCGCCCGCTCGAGGAGCGCGCGCGCGATGATCTCGGCGAGTCGATCGAGCTCGGCGTCAGTCACCGTCGCGCGCTCCGGAAATCCGCGAGAAACTGATCGACGATGCGCTGGACTTCGCCGGCGCCAAGAGGCGCCGCGGGCGACGTCGGCCCCCCCGACGCGATCGATTGGCCGGTTGGCGACGCGACCGCTCTCGATGCGCTTACCTTGCGCAACGGATCGACGTACGGTCGGATTTCTTCGCCCAGCCGTTTGATGTTGATGAGGTGCCAGGGGGTCACGTTGTCGGACGTGATACTGCCGCCCCAGGATCCCGGCCCCAGTGTCATGGCCGGTGCGAAGCCGGTCGTATACCCGACCGCCCCGATCGCGACATTCGAGTTGACGATGATACGGAAGGCGGGCTTCTCGGCGAAAAACCGGTCGATGACGTACGCGTCGCGGCTGTGGATACCTAACGAGTGACCGAGGCCGCCGTAGTTCAACAGCTCGATGGCTCGTTCGCAGCATCGCTCCCAGCCATCCTCGACGAAGAAGCCGAGCACGGGGCAGAGCTTTTCCCGACTGAGCGGGTCCGCGCGACCCACCTTCGACAGCTCGACGATCATTAACTTCGCGTCGGGCGCAATGGTGAACCCGGCCCGTCGAGCAATCGTCTGCGGCTGTTGACCGACGATGTCCGGGTTGATCCCCTTCCCCGACGGCGGAATCATCAGGCGTTCGAGCGCGCGCTTTTCCTCCGGCGTGCAGAAGTGGGCGCGCTCCCGGCGAAACGCGTCCCGCACCTGTCGTTCCACCGGTGCGTCACAGATGACGGAGTTTTCCGCCGAGCAGAGGACGCCGGCGTCGAACGTCTTCCCGTCGACCACATCAGCAACGGCCTTGTCGATCTGCGCCGTGCGCTCGATGATGGTCGGCACGTTGCCGGGGCCGACGCCATACGCCGGCTTACCCGCCGCGTACACCGCGCGCACCATGTCCGCGCCTCCCGTCGCCAGGATGACCGACGTGAGCTTGTGGCGCATGAGCGCGTTCGTGCCCTCCAGCGTCGGCACGGTCATGGCGTTGATGAGCCCCGCCGGCGCGCCGGCGCCTAACGCCGCGTCCTCCAGCACTCGGGCCGTCTCCACAACGCTGCGAGTCGCGCGCGGATGCGGTGACATCACGATCGCGTTGCGTGCCTTCACGGAGATCATCGCCTTGTAGATCGCCGTGGATGTGGGGTTCGTGGTCGGGATGATCGCCCCCACGACGCCCATCGGTACAGCCAGCTCACGGACCTTCCGCGCGCGATCCTCACGCAGGACGCCGACGGTTTGCATCGGCAGGATGTAGTCGGCGAGCACGTCCGACGCGAAGCGGTTCTTGATGATCTTGTGCTCGTAGACGCCCATCCGCGTTTCGTCGACGGCGAGGCGGGCAAGGCGCTCGGCATTCCCCGACGCTGCCGTCGCCATCGCGCGCACGATGCCATCCACGGTGCGCTGGTCAGCGCTCGCAAAACGGCGCTGCGATTCTGCTGCCCGCGTGACCAGGTCGCGCGCCTCCTGAACGCTGCGCAGGTCGGCGTCCACGGACACGCGCTCAGGCGTTCAGTGTCCGGAACGCGGCGAGCAGCTCGTCTCGGCCGGCGCGTGCGACGTCACGGCCCTTGATCGGGAAGTTGTCGAAGCGACGCGCCATCGCCCGCAGATCGACGACGCGTGCGTTCTCCAGCGTCGCCATGTCGATCCGCCCACCCTGCATGGGGACCGTTGGTGCCGGATCGTCGGTGTCAGCGACGACGAGGCTCATCTCCGAGTGCGGTCGCGGGATGACGTGCGCCGACAAGAGGTGACCGACGCGCTCCGCCGCGGCTGCTGCGGCATCCACTGCGGCTTTCACGGCTGCCACCTCGCCAACGAATTTCACCGTGACGAGGCCGGCGTCGGCCTTTTCGGTTCCGAGCAGTCGAACGTCGGCCGCCTTCAGACCAGCGTCGGTCGCTTCGATGGCGCCGACGAGCCCGCGCGTCTCGATGAGTCCAAGCGCGCCGTGGGCCCAGGGCTCAGCCGGCGTCACCCGCGGGGCCTTGCGGGAGAATCGCCTCGAGCTCGGCGTGTGGCCGTGGGATCACGTGGACGGAGACGAGCTCACCGACTCGTTCGGCTGCTGCAGCACCGGCATCCGTCGCGGCCTTCACGGCACCCACGTCACCTCGAACCATGACGGTGACATAGCCACCGCCGACCTTTTCCTTTCCAACGAGCCGAACGTTGGCCGCCTTGACCATTGCGTCGGCCGCTTCGATTGCGCCGACGAGCCCTTTCGTCTCGATCAGGCCAAGTGCGTTCTGTGCCATCAGTCCTCCGACCCCACCGGTGAGTGCACGATCGGCGCCGTGGCACCGATGCTGGAGCATCGGGCGCGAAAATGAGTGCTCCTGAAGCGTTTGTAAAGAGAGCGGGAGCGAAGTAGACTGTGCGCGTGCTCCCGAGTCCGTGCTACGTGTTTTCCGACACGCATCTTGGCGCGGCGCCAGGTGACGTAGAGCGGAAGCTCCTCTCATTCCTGCGCCATCTGAGCGGCCATGCGGGCTCGCTCGTGATCAACGGCGACCTGTTCGAGTTCTGGTTCGAGTGGCGATCGGTCATCCCTCGGCCAGCCTTCCGAGTCCTCGCCGCACTGGCGGACCTCGTGGACTGCGGGATCCCGGTTCTTTGGGTGGCGGGCAATCATGACTGCTGGGGTGGCGACGTCCTCCGCAGCGATGTCGGAGTGAACTACCACGTCGGCCCGTGGACCGGAGAGCTCGCTGGCTGGAAGACCGTCATCGAACACGGCGACGGGCTTCGCCACACCGAGGATCGAAGGTATCGTCGCCTCCGCGCGGTGCTCCGCCACCCTGCATCGATCTGGGCATTCCGCCATCTCCTGCATCCGGATTTCGGCAGTCGACTCGCGGCGGGGTCGTCGCACGCGAGCCGCACATATCAGGCGCGGGACGGCGGACGCGGACTGCGGGAGGTTGCCATGGCAAAGCTGGCCGCCGATCCAACGATCGACCTCGTGATCTATGGCCATTCGCACGTGCCGGCGCTCGAGCGATCTGACGCCGGCGGCGTCTATGCAAACGCCGGATCCTGGATGACCAAGCCGACGTTTCTGCGCGTCGACGAACGTCGAATTGCGCTGATGGAGTGGGCCGGGTCAGCCGAGGGTGACAGTCTCGACACACTCGATCGCCGAGCCGAGAAAGCGCTGACCCAGGCGTAGAAAGTGGTCGGGTGCGTCGGAGGCGACGAAGCGGTGGGCGACAGGGGCGTCTCGTCGCCAGCCGTGACCGTTCGTCGGCGCGAGCAATCCGCGCGCTCGAAGAACGCGCGCCGTCTCGGCCGCGGTCTCGTGTGCGCTGTCGATGAGCGCGACCTCGGGACCGAGCAGCTCGGCGAGCAGCGGCTTGAGGAGTGGATAGTGAGTGCAGCCGAGAACGAGCGTGTCGACACCCGCGGCTTTCATCGGCGCGAGGTACTCACGGGCAATGAGCCGTGTCGGCTCGGTGTCGAGCCAGCCCTCTTCGACCAGCGGCACGAACAGCGGACAGGCGCGCGCCATGATGTGCGCGTTAGGCGCGATCTGCTTGATCGCGCGCTCGTAGGCACCCGACCCGATGGTGCCTGCGGTGCCGATGACGCCCAGCTCTCCGCGGCGCGACGCGGCGACCGCGGCCCGTGCTCCCGGCTCGACCACGCCGATGACGGGCAGCGGAAATTCGCGCTGTAAGGTCGGCAGGGCGTGTGCGGTGGCGGTGTTGCAGGCCACGACGATGGCCTTGACGTCCTGCGACCGCAGGAAATGTCCGATCTCGAGGCTGTAGCGTCGGACGGTATCGGGGCTCTTCGGTCCGTACGGGACGCGCGCGGTGTCACCGAAATAGATGATCCGCTCGTCAGGGAGCTGCCGAATGAACTCGCGAACGACTGTGAGACCGCCGATCCCGGAGTCGAAGATGCCGATTGGTGACGATGGAGTGCTCACGACCTTCTGACTTCGCCAGCGAGCGCCGCGTCACCAGCGGAACGACGCGACCAGCGCGGGCCCGAACGGCAGCGCCCTGATGGATACGTGCTCCGGCACGTCCCATAGCTGCGCCGACACGAACGCCTCGGCGCCGGCGAGGAGGTGATTCGCGATGAGCAGCGCGTAGTAGTCTTCGAGATGCTTTCGGCGAGCGGCAACGCGCTCCGTTGCATAACGATTCGGGGCATAGGTCGCGCCGACCATTCTGCCAAGCGAATCTCTCTGAACCGCGCCGGTAGAATCGAGCGCGTAGCTCACCACGATACTGTCGCGCTGGTGTGCGCGAGCGTACCGCAGGTCGTACGCCGACTTCGTCGCGAGCGCAATCCACGTCACCTCGGCGCCGAAAAACAGGCTGCCGGCAATGGGCCGGTTGAGCACCGACTGGCCGTATCCGGGGACGAGGAGCGAATAGAAGAATGCGCGTTTGGGCGAGATCGGCGGTTTGACCGTGTCGGGGGCGGGCGTCCGGGCGGGCGGCCTGCGCCGAGCGCCTACACGGGCGCTGTCGACTTGCTGGGCATGCCCTCTCGCCAAGGGCACGACGTCGAGCGCGACGAACGACGCGGTGACCAGCAGTGCTCTTACGAGTGCAGCGGGACGACGAGCGACCACGTGAGATTCGGGGAACAGTGTGGCGGGAGCGTGTGGGAATCGAACCCACCCAACCCGACGGCGTCGGGTCGCATCAGTTTTGAAGACTGAGGGGACCACCAGACCCCAGCCGCCCCCACGCGTCACCCGAGAACGATTGCGGTCCGACCTCGCGGCAGCACTTCGCCGATCTCAACGGCGCGCGGGACTTTCTCAAGATAGTCAAGCAGCCGCGACGGAGGGACCGCCACGACCAGCCCGCCCGAGGTCTGAGGGTCGGTAAGCAATGCGCGATCCACATCGGTCGCGGGCCCCCAGTCAACGAGCTGTTGCACGTAATCGAGGTTGCGAGAACCTCCGCCCGGTCGCGCACCCGAGCGCCATGCGTCGATGGCACGCGGGAGGATTGGTACGGAACCGATCCGGAGCTGTATCGTCACGTTACTCGCCCGAGCGATGTGAGAGAGGTGACCGAGCAAACCGAAGCCCGTGACATCCGTTGCGCAGCGAGCGCCCACCTCGACGGCCGCGTGACTTGCCGTCGCGTTCAGCTCGCACATGAGGCCGATGACCGCCTCCACGGCGTTGGCGTCGAGCGTCTGCTGTTTGAGCGCGGTTGCGAGAATGCCATTGCCGATCGGTTTCGTGAGGACCAGGCGATCGCCGGCCCTCGCGTTCGCGTTGGTAAGCATCGACGCCGGATCGATGCGGCCGGTCACGGACAGGCCGTACTTGATCTCGTCATCGATGACGGTGTGACCACCCACGATGTGGGCGCCGGCTTCGTGGACCTTGTCCTGACCGCCGCGCAAGATCTCGGTGAGAATGTCGAGCGGCAGCCGTCCCGTGGGAAACGCGGCGATGTTCATGGCGGTAAGCGGCGTCCCGCCCATCGCGTAGATGTCGGAGAGCGCGTTCGCCGCCGCGACCTGGCCGAACTCGTACGGGTCGTCGACGATCGGCGCGAAGAAGTCGACCGTCTGGACGATCGCGACGTCGTCGGACACACGAAAGACCCCCGCGTCATCGAACGTTTCGTGGCCGACGAGGATTCGCGGATCGGACTTTCGCGCGAGCGGCGCGAGCGCGGCGGACAGGTCGCCCGGACCCATCTTGGACGCTCAACCGGCGCAGCGCGCGAACTGGGTCAAGCGGAAGATGTCCTCGCGCGTGTGCGTCATATGCCGGCGCCTTACCTAACGATTGCGATTGCGTCGATCTCGACCAATACGCCGCGGGGGAGGCCCGCCACCTGCACGGTCGATCGTGCCGGGCGCGCATCGCCCATCACGCGGCCGTACACTTCGTTCACGCGCGGGAAGTCTGCCATGTCCTGAAGGTACACGGTCGTCTTCACGACGTCGGCCCAACTCGCTCCGGCGTTCTCCAGCACCGCAGCAAGGTTGCGCATGACGCGCTCCGTCTGGGCGGTGACGTCGCCGGGCACGATCTGCCCCGTGGCCGGGTCGATGGCGATCTGGCCAGCGGTGAACAGGAAGTTACCCGCGACCACGGCCTGGGAGTACGGGCCGATGGCCGCCGGGGCATTCTCGGTGTGGACGATGCGAACGCTCACTCGGGTCTCCTTAGAACAGCCCGACGATCGAGCCATCGGGGCGAATTGCCATTCGTTCGGCTGCGGGCTCCTTCGGCAGTCCGGGCATGGTCATGATGTCGCCCGCCTGCGCGACCACGAAACCTGCACCGGCTGCCGGATACACCTCGTTAACGGTAATGCGGAATCCACGCGGGCGACCCAGTATCGACGCGTCGTCGGTGAGCGAGTACTGCGTCTTGGCCATGCACACCGGGGTATCACCGAGCCCGATCGACTCGAGATACTGGATCGAGCGCTCCGCCTTCGCCGAGTAATCGGCGCCGTCTCCGCCGTAGACCTTCTGCACGATCGCGTCGATCTTCTGGCGGATCGGCGCCTCGACCGGGTAGATCGGAGCAAAACAGCTGTCGCCCGCGGCGAGCATGCTCATGATCTCGCGTGCGAGCTCGATGCCGCCCTCGCCTCCCTTCTCCCAGACCTCGTTGAGCGCGACGCGCGCGCCAGCCTTCGCCGCGCAATCGGCCACCATTTCGAGCTCGCGGTCGCTGTCGGTCGTGAAGCGGTTCACGGCAACGACGACCGGCACGCCGAACTGCCTAACGTTTTCGATGTGCCGCTCGAGATTCGGCAGCCCTCGCTCGAGGGCCCCCAGGTCTTCCTTCTGGAGGCTGTTCTTGTGCGCGCCGCCGTTGAGCTTGAGCGCGCGCACCGTCGCCACGAGTACCGCGGCTTGCGGATCGAGGCCGCCGAAGCGGCACTTGATGTCGAAGAATTTCTCGGCGCCGAGGTCGGATCCGAAACCCGCTTCGGTGATGATGACGTCCGAAAGCGACAGGGCCGAGCGCGTCGCGAGGATGCTGTTGCACCCGTGCGCGATGTTTCCAAACGGGCCGGCGTGTACAAACGCCGGCCCGCCCTCGAGCGTTTGCACGAGATTCGGCCGAATCGCGTCCTTGAGCAAAAGCGCCATCGCGCCGGCCGCCTTCAGATCGGACGCGAGGACCGGTTTGCGGTCACTCCCTGCCGTGGACCCCACGATGATGCGCCCGAGTCGCCGCTCGAGATCGGCCGGGCCGGTGGCGAGCGCGACGATGGCCATCACCTCGCTCGCCGGAATGATGACGAACCGGTCCTCGCGCACCACACCGTTTCCTACGCCGCCCAGCCCGATCACCATGTCGCGGAGCGCCCGATCGTTCATGTCGATGGTGCGTGGCCACGTTATGCGGCGCGGGTCGATCTTCAGCGCGTTGCCCTGGTGCAGGTGGTTGTCGAGCAGCGCCGCGAGGAGCGCGTGCGCGCTCGAGATCGCGTGGAAGTCACCGGTGAAGTGAAGATTGATGTCCTCCATCGGAATGACCTGCGCGTACCCACCACCCGCTGCGCCGCCTTTCATGCCGAACACGGGGCCGAGACTCGGCTCTCGGATGCATAACGTGGCGTTCTGGCCGATCTTTCTGAGCGCCTGGGTGACGCCGACCGCCGTCGTCGTCTTGCCCTCACCCGCGGCGGTCGGATTGATCCCGGTGACGAGAACGAGCTTCCCGCGAGCGGGTCGCTCGGCGATGTCGAGCCCGATCTTCGCCTTGTATTTCCCATACAGGTCGAGGTCATCGGCGCCGAGACCGAGCTCCTTCGCGACGTCGACGATCGGGCGCAACTTTGCGTTCTGTGCGATCTCGATGTCTGACGGTACGTGGGCCACGAATCCTCCAGTCGTGCTGGTGAAGCGCGAGTCGCCGCGCGCGACAGCAACGGCGCGCGGACGGTCGTGCGGCGCAGATACTATCCGCGAGGGTCAACCATCGCCAGCCCAAAAAATCGGCGCGCGTTGTTCGCAGTGATCTCGGCCACGGCATCCGATGTCGTGCCGCGCACGTTGGCCAATCGCTCGATCGTGCGGGGCACGAACGACGGCTCGTTCCGCTTTCCTCTGAACGGAACGGGCGCGAGGTACGGCGAATCCGACTCGACCAGCAGGCGGTCATCGGGCACGAGTCGCAGCAGCCCGAGGTCGTCCCACTTCTTGAAGGTCACGATGCCACTGAACGACACGTACCAGCCGACCGACAGCGCCGCCTCCGCGACGGCGTGCGTGCCTGTGAAACAGTGCAGGACGCCGCGAACGCCCGCGCGAGCTGCCACGTTGATCATGGCGGTGATGTCGGCATCCGCCTCGCGCGAGTGCACGACGACGGGGCGGTCGAGCTCCTTCGCAAGTTGCAGCTGCGATTCGAACGCGTGCCGCTGCGCATCGCGTGGCGAATGGTCGTAGTGGTAGTCGAGCCCGCACTCTCCGACAGCAACCGCGCCTTGGCCAACGTGGCGGCGAATCGCTTCGATGTCGCGGACCTCGTTGAAATCTGTTGCGTCGTGCGGATGAACACCGGCGGTATGATAGACGTACCCCGGGTGGCTCGCCGCAATGACCGCGGCTCGATCAGCGGCGGCGATGGATTCGCCAATGGAGACAATGGCGGCCGCACCGGCATCGCGAGCGCGAGCGATCACGTCGTCGCGGTCGACATCGAACGCCGCGTCCGCGAGGTGAGCGTGACTATCGATGTAGTGCATACAAGCGAACACCGCCGCGATGTTCGCGGCGGTGTCGTGTCAGAGGTCAGCGGCTGGCGGCCCGTTCCGGCTGTCGATCGCGCGTGGCACGCTGAGCTGCCGGGATCTCGGTTCTCGAAGCGCGAACCGCGGCCTTGTTTCCGCCCTTGTCAGAGGCGGTCCTTGGCCACCGATTCTCGATCCACAGGAGCAGAGGCGAGGCCACGTAGATGGAACTGAATGTGGCGACGAAGATGCCGAACGCCATGACGATCGCGAACGGACGCAGCACCTCGCCAGCGAAGAAGAGCAGCGCGAGCGTCGCCGCGAGCGTCGTCGCGTGTGTGAGCACGGACCGCGGCAACGTTTCGTTGATCGACCGGTTCAGCAGATCATAGAGTGGCGA
>DASUGD010000008.1:0-9708 GCA_036274195.1 Gemmatimonadaceae bacterium
GAAAGTGCTGCTCGGTGTGGACGGGCGGCGTGACGTCGTACAGCGCTCGCGCCTCCTCGTCGAACGAGAAGCTCGTGCCGCGGAGCATCTGCACGCGCGCAACGAGCGCCCGGAGCTGGCCGAGGAAGTACGCTTTCCGGCGCGGATCCAGCGTCGAACTATCATCGATCTCGGCAACGAGCTCCTGTGCCCTCCGCTCTATGGCGGGCAAGGGAAGGGAGGCGGAATCAGCCTGGCGTTCCCACTCGTCAGGTCCGTAGTAGGCATCGACGTAGTCGGCGTCGTGCTGTCCAACGGCGAGCACGAGCTTGACGTATGACTCGGCGAGGTTCACAAGCGGCAGGCGGCTCGTTGGGCTAATAGCAGCAGCCCGCAGCACGCGGCAGTAGCGCGCAGCCGTCGGCTACCAGCCCAGCAGCCGCGTGCAGCCAGCAGCCGCGTGCAGCCAGCAGCCGCGTCCAGCCTAACGTCGTACGAGCCCTCTCGCCGCCTCGACCAGCTTGTCGACGGTCAGCCCGAACCCCTTGTAGATGTCGGCGTAAGGCGCCGACGCACCGAAATGATCGATGCCCATGATGATGCCGTCGCTGCCCACCCAGCGGTACCATGACATCGGGTGCGCCGCCTCGATCGCCACGCGCTTCGTGTCGGGCGGCAGCACCTCCCGCTGGTACTCGAGCGGCTGGGCCGCGAACAGCTCGTGACTCGGCATGCTGACCGCCCGAGCGCGAATGCCGCTCTCGGCGAGCTTCGTCTGCGCCGCCAGCACCAGCGCGACCTCCGACCCGCTCGACATCAGCACGACCTCGGCCGGCCCCCCCGGCGCGTCCGCGAGAACGTACGCGCCCTTCGCCAGCCCGGCTGCCGCCGCGTACTTCTCGCGGTCGATCCACCCGAGCTTTTGCCGCGTCAGGGCCAACGCGACCGGCCCGTTCTTGTGCTTCAGGGCAACGCGCCACGCTTCGGCCGTTTCGTTGGCGTCCGCGGGGCGGATCATCGTGAATCCCGGAATCGCGCGCAGTGCCGTCAGCTGCTCGATCGGCTGGTGGGTTGGGCCGTCCTCGCCGAGTCCGATGGAGTCGTGCGTGAAGACGTAGATCACGCGCTGATGCATGAGCGCCGCTAGCCGCTGCGACGGGCGCATGTAATCGGAGAAGATCAGGAACGTGCCGCCGTAGGGAATTACGCCGCCATGCAAGGCGAGCCCGTTCATGATCCCCGCCATGCCGTGCTCCCGAATGCCGTAGTGCACGTAGCGCGCGGCAAAGTCGTCAGGCGAAAAATTCTTGAACGCCTTCGGCTGGGTGTTGTTCGATGGCGTCAGGTCGGCCGACCCGCCCACCAGCTCGGGGATCTTGTCCACGAGCGCGCCAAGGACCGCGCCCGACGCCGCGCGCGAGGCGATGTTCCCGTTGTCCTTCGTGAACGTGGGGATGGCGCTCTCCCAGCCGGCCGGCAGCTCGCCTTGAATCCGCCGCCCGAGTTCCTTCGCCAGGTCGGGGTTCGCCTTGGAGTACGCGATGAGCTGCCGACGCCATTCCTCGTGGAACGCGGCGCCGCGCTCTCGCGCCTTGCGCCAGTGCGCCAGTGCCTCCTCCGGCACGTAGAACGGTTCCTCGCTCGGCCAGCCGAGATTCCGCTTCGTGAGCTTGATCTCCTCCTCGCCTAACGCTTCGCCGTGTGCCTTGGCGGTGTCCTGCTTGTTCGGGCTGCCATACCCGATGTGGGTACGGCACACGATCATCGACGGACGCCCCGTCTCGGCCTTCGCCGCCTCGATCGCCGCGTCGAGCGCATCGAGATCGTTGATGTCGGCAACGTGCTGCACGTGCCAGCCGTATGCTTCGAACCGCTCGCCGGCATCGTCGGTGTACGTGAGCTCCGTCGGGCCGTCGATCGTGATGTGATTGTCGTCGTAGAACCCGATGAGCTTGCCGAACTTGTAGTGCCCCGCAAACGACGACACCTCGTGGGAGATGCCCTCCATCAGATCGCCGTCGCTGCAGATGAAGTACGTGTAGTGGTCGATGATCCGGTTCCCGTCGCGGTTGAACACCGCGGCCAGGTGCGCCTCGGCCATCGCCATCCCGACGGCGTTCGCGATCCCCTGACCCAGCGGTCCCGTTGTAGTCTCGACCCCTGGCGTGTGCCCGTACTCGGGGTGGCCGGGTGTGCGACTCTGCCATTGCCGGAACTGCTTCAGGTCCTCGAGCTCGAGGCCGTAGCCGCTGAGGTAGAGCGCGCTGTAGAGCAGCATCGATGCATGCCCGCAGGAGAGCACGAACCGATCACGGTTGGGCCACGTCGGATCCGCCGGATTGTGCCGCATATGCCGCATGAACAGCACGTACGCGAGCGGCGCCAGCGCCATCGGCGTCCCTGGGTGTCCGGAGTCGGCCTTCTGCACCGCGTCCATCGAGAGCGTGCGAATCGTGTTGATGCACAGCTCGTCCAGCGACGATGCGACCGTTGAGGTGGCGGGGTCTGACACGGGTGCGCTCCGGTGTGAATGACGTGATGGATGATCGCTGAATCTAGTCCGCCAGGAATCGTGGGCGAAGCGCAGCCGGGCTATACCGCGCCTGCCTCCGCCGCGCGTTCGGCGATGACCGTCGCGAGCGCCATGATCGTCGCCTGCGGATTGACGCCGAGCCCGGTCGGCAGCAGCGATCCGTCCGCGACGTAGAGCCCGCGCACCCCGTGGCGCTCCCCTGCCGCATTTGCGCCGGATGTGCGCGGGTCGGTCCCCAGTCGGCACGTGCCGTTCACGTGCGCGGAGAACATGGTGAGATCGTGAGGCCCCCACGCGCGATGGGCCAGTGCGACCACGTCGCGCTCATCCCGAAGCTCGCCGCCCGCGGTGTGCAGCGTTCGGACGCCCGTGACGCCGGCCGCGAGCAGAATTCGCGCTGCCGCCTGGACGCCGGCCACGACGTTCGCTCTGTCCCGAGTGCCGACGCGGTACGCGATGCGCACTCGCCCGCGCCGCGACAACATCACGGACCCGTTCGATTGCTCGAGATCCGACCCGTCGCGCACGAGCGAGATCAGGTTCGTCGTCCGCCTGAACCGGCGCATGACATCGCGGTGCTCGGCGCCGAAGCCAGGCGCGGCCACGGCGGCGAGCCCGGGATGATTCGGCGCGCATTCGATCCAGAAGCCGTACCCATGGTCGTCGCGCCGGATGAACTCGTCGCACACGGCCGATTGCGGAATGCCGGCGGCCGCGTACACGTCGTCGTGCCACTCGCCGGCCACGGCGGTGGTCGGGTGCAGCCGGAGAAAACGCCCAACTCCGCCGCCACCGAAGCCCGAGCGCTGCAGGATCACCGGCGTCCCCACGGCACCGGCCGCGAGAATCACGACAGGTGCTTCGGCGACCAGCGTCCCGCGCGGAGCCCGCGTTAGGCGATCGAGCAGCGTGACGTGAACGCGCTTGCGCGGCGCCGTCGTCCGGCGCACGCCGCGCACGGCGTCACTGGCGCTGCCATCGCGTTCGATCAGCTCGATGCGCTCCACGCGCGCATCCGGAACGAGCCGGGCGCCCGACGCGAGTGCGCGTGGAACGTACACGCGCTCGACGCTCTGCTTCGCGCCGTACCGGCAGCCCTGACCGCAGAAGCCGGAACGAACGCAGCCTCGCGCGTTGATGCGCCCGGCGCCGGCTCGCCACCCGAGCCGGCGTGCGCCGTCGAGAAGAAGGCGGTTCGCCGGCGAGTGCGCGTCATCCGGCACCGGCACGGCGTGTATTTCGCGCTCGACACGATCGAACACCGGCGCCAACTCGGCCGGCGACAAGCCGGTGATGCCCAACCGATCCGCCCACTCGTCGAGCACGAAATCGGGCGCGCGAAACGTGATCATCCAGTTCACGAGCGTGCCACCGCCGACGGCCGCGCCTTGCAGCAGCACGAACGAAAGATCGTCGGTTGCCCGCATGCCGCTCTCCGCGTAGAGCCGTGCGGTCATGTCGTCCTCGCACTCCGTCAGCTCGTCGGCCCTAACGAGGCTTCCCTCCTCGAGCAGCACCACGTCTCGTCCCAGCTCTGCGAGTCGTGCCGCGACGACGGCGCCACCGGCACCACTGCCGATGACGATGACGTCCGCCGTCAGACGAGCGGCGTCGGTGGATGCCGCGCGTACCGCTGTCGAATCCGGGGACGTGCTCTGTTTCGGCACGTCCCGCATGGCTGCGCCGCGCGCAACGGGTTCGTCGGCGTTAGGCGCGCCGTCGTCGGGAAGCGGTCCCTCCCACGGGTACACGGTTTCGCGCAGGTACAGCGGCCCGAGATAGCCGGTTTCCCCGAACGACTCGGGCGTCGTGTAGTAGACGGCGAGCACGAGTCTCCGCACACCCTGGTAGACCGTCCGTGCGACCGTGACCGGCGAGGTGGACCATCGCCTCAGCAGCGCGTCCTGCCGCTCGGGCGACAGGCGAGCGAAGGGGGACATCGTCCCCGACAGGAAGAGTCCCGCTGCGCGACTGCCGAGGATGGTCAGCGCGAGCTCGAGGTCGCGCACACGCTCGGCGGGTGCCTTCGCGAGCCGTGCTTCGATGCGCGCCACGACATCGACCGGTGTGCCTGTACCATCGTACGCATGAGGCACGACGCGGCGCGCGACGGCTTCCAGCACCGCACGATGGGAGGAAGAAAGCATCCTCCAAACTATGTCACACGGATCGGTGTGCTACGGCACTACCGCAGGGGTGGTGGGTGCTGACCGACAGCCAGCACCCAGCCCGAACAGACAGCAGCCAAGCTGTGTTATCGCTCGTCGGAGCTGGTTCTAGGCTCGGCTTTCTCGCCGCCGTACCCCGGTTTGTGCTCAGTCTCACGGTGCCGAAGCGGCTCGGACCCCGAGAGCCCCGCGCCCTCGCCGCGGCCCGGCTCGCCATGCGCGTGCTCCACCGCGGAGCGCTGGTTCGGGCGGTTCCCCTTTGTCGAATGAATTCCTTCAGCCGACTCGGAACCGGCGCCGGTCTGTCCCTGATCGCTCGCCGGCACGCCGCGACGGCTCGACTTGCCCTCGAGGATCGAGCCTTCCTCTCCGTCCGGCACGCCGGTGGCCGAGCTGGGGGCGGCCTTGAAGCCCTCGTCGGCCCGCCCGCCGCCCTGATGCCGGGAGCGATCGTTGTGCCCTTCGTTCCCTCGATCGGTCATGTAGCCCTCCGCGCACCAGCGCGACTTGTTGTGGCCCAAAGCGTTGTCGGCTCGCGCGTAACCTCGGTCACGCCGACTCGTCTTTTTGACAGCAGTCCCTCTTCCGGGAAAGCACTTCTCGCGCCAGGAATCGGCTCCCGCCGGCGTGCGGGCGACACCCACGAATGAGCTCGATCGTCACTGGCTCCGCCGACGCAACGCTGCCGCAGGATCGCGCCGACTTGCTCATCGAGTTGGCCGTGGCAGTGCACAAGAACGCCATCTATCCCGGGACGCATCCGCTGCTCATCGCCGCAGTCGACAGCCTTGCTCGAAAGCTCGCGGCGTTTCTCGAGCATTCCCCTGCGCTCTCCATCGGCGTCGCTCGGCGCCAGCTGATCATCGAGGGCGTCGCGACAGACGAAGCCCATCCGCTTCTTCGCGATTTCGCGGTGAGACTGCACCGGCACCAGATCGGCGCAATGCGATTCACGCGGGGCCTGGAGAAGGCTGAGCTCGCGGAAGTTCTCGCAACCATTGCAATCGACGTCGGGCGCGTCGAGGTGCCGCTCGGCCTCATGGGACCCGAGGTGCTGCAGCGCTGGCAGAACGTCCGCCTGTTTCCGCTGACGTTCGATCAGCTCGAGCTCATCGATGATGAGCCCGCCGAAGCGGCGGCGGAGGGAGAGCATACACGCGACGCACGCACTCGCGCCGCACAGTTGTGGATCGGGCTCGCGCGCGCGGCGCTCGCTCGTGAGGCAACGGCGGAGCTGCCATCCACGGATCCGGAGATTGTCGCCCGCGCGATCGACGCTCGTCAGAACGACTCCGCGTACGATCAGGTCGTCGTGGGCTACATGCTGCAGATCGCGGACGAGCTCAGCTCGGACGACACGCGCACGACGTCGCCGCTTCGCGACCGCGTGTCACGTCTCGTGCGGCAGATGGAACCGCGAACGCTACAGCGACTCCTCGCCATGGGCGGCGACGCGAGCCAGCGGTTCCAGTTCGCGCTGAACGCGACTCACGGGCTCACCGTCGACGCGGTGATCGACGTGGTGCGCGCTGCCGCCGATGTCTCGGGGCAGACCATCTCCACCTCGCTCGTCCGCATGCTGTCGAAGCTGGCGGCACATGCCGAACAGCCAACCGGGTCCGTGCTGCAGTCGCGGTCCGACGCGGAGCTTCGCGACCAGGTGCGACGCTTGATCTCGAGCTGGGAGCTCGTCGACCCGAACCCCGACGACTACACGGCCGCTCTCGACTCGATCTCCCGCCACACGACGCATAGCGACGGGGAGAGTGGCGTTAGTGCAGACCCCGAACGCCTGCTTCAGCTGGCGCTGGAGGTCGCGACCATCGGGCCAGGCGTCGAAAAGGTCTTCGTGCAGATGCTCGCTCGCCCGGACATCACGCCGGTGCTCGATCTGGTGGAGGGGGCGGCCGCGAGCCCCGCGCGTGAGACGCTGCTCGACCGCATCGTCACGCCCGACCGGCTCGTCGACGTGCTCCATGCCGAGACGCCTAACACGAAGCTTGGCGAGCGGCTCGCGTTACGACTCCGTTCGGTGGCCGTCGATCCCATCATCAATCTCCTCGAGGACGAAGAAGAGCGACTCCACGGCTGGGCGTGCGACATGCTCGTCAGGCTCGCCGACGTGTCGCGGCCACGCGTCGCAGAGCGGCTGGCCGACGCGCCGGTTCAGGCACAGCGCCAACTCCTGCATGTCATCGATCGGCTTGGTGAGTGGCCAGAGGGGTTCCGTCCCGAGCAGTACTTGACCAGCGCCGATGCCGGCGTACGTCGCGAGGCGATGAAGCTGATGCTTCGCCGGGACGACATGCGCGATGCCGCGATCCGCCTCGGGCTCGATGACCAGGACGAGCGAACGGTCGGCATCGCGCTGGCCGCTGCGCTCAAGCGATGCCCACCCGATGCCGTTCCAATTCTCATGCGCCGCATCGACAACTCGACGTTGAGCACCGAGTTGCGCGCGCGGGGGATTCGCGCGCTCGCCGCATCGGGATCCCTCGACGCGATGCGATGGATCGCGCAGCGCTCGATCAAGAAGCACTGGCTGCTCGGTACCACGGTGCTGCGCGACAAGTCGCCGCAACTCATCTCGTCGATCGCGGGGCTCGCCGCGCACTGGAGCACGGCGCCGGAAGCAGCCGAGGTGCTGGCGCTGGTCGCGAAGTCGAAGGACGCGGACCTGAGGAGCGCCGCGTCTCGAACTGGAGCCGCATGAGCGACCGTCCAGGGCTGGCTGTCCGCTTTCTCACCTCCATGGCTCAGGCGTTGGCGACCATGTCGCTCTACGCCGAGGGCCATCCCGCGCGCGCCCGCGCAGCCGTTGCCTCGTTCGACACGTTGCGTGATCTGCAGCAGGCCGACCCGCGGCCAAGCTTCTCGTTTCTCGGTAGCGAAGTCATCTTCGGGCAACAGGCGATCCGCGGGCTGGCGGACTGGGAATGGGCCACGAAGCTCGCGAACGTCGGGATCCAGCGCCTCGAGTTTGCGGACATGGTCGATCGCGAGGCGTACGTGAGCTTTCTCGAGGACGTGCTCGCACGAGTCTCGGCGTTTACGGCCGTCGCGGCGGCCAATGCTGCCGCGAACGTCTCACCCGGTCGAGGCAACGGGCCAACCGTCATCCGCTTTGGTGCGGTCGGCGTGCGCGGTTCGAGCGAGATGCGGTTGCCGGACGCCGTTGTCCAGGCCGCCGAACTGCCATCGGTTCTCGACCTGAACGCGGAAGTGGACGCGATCCGCTGGGTGCACGAGGAGGTCAACGACAAAGAAGAGATTCCCCTTTTGGAGGCGGAGTCGATTGTCCGCTCGTTGTCCGTCGCGATGCACGGCGACAGCCAGATGCTTCTGCCGCTCCTGCAGCTGAAGGAGTTCGATCAGTACACGACGACACACGCGCTCAACGTGTCGGTGCTGTCGATGGGTCTCGCCGAGTTCATGGGATTGTCGGCGAGGGAGGTGCGCGCGTACGGGGTTGCAGGTATGTTGCACGACCTCGGGAAGGTGCGCGTTCCGAAGGACATCCTCACCAAGGCCGGCAAGCTCACGCCCGAGGAGTGGTCGATCATGCGGTCGCACACGGTGGAGGGTGCGCGACTGATTCTCCAGAGTGACCAGAAACTCGACGTGGCAGCGCTCGTGGCCTTCGAGCACCATATCATGATCAATGGCGGCGGCTATCCGGATCGGCACTTTCGATGTGATTGCCACAAGGCGAGCACGCTGGTGCACGTCTGCGACGTGTACGATGCGTTGCGCACGAAGCGACCCTATCGCGACGCGTGGGAACCCGCGGCGACACTGACCTACATCGAGCGCGGCATCGGAACGGAATTCGACGCGGATGTCGCGAAGGCATTCATCGCGATGATGGGGAAATGGGAGCCGCGCCTCGCGTACGCGAGCCTCTCACCGGCCGCGGCGTGACGACTCCCGAGCGCGACTCCGTCACCGACGGGCGGCGCTTCCGAAGCCTCGATGACCACGAAACGCTCCTCCTGATCGTTCAGAATCTGGAGGAGGGCATCTACATCACGAACGCGAGCGGCGATATTCTCGACGCCAATCCCGCGTTCCTGCGCATGTTCGGCGTCTCATCGATCGGCGAGCTCGCGCGCCTCCGTGCCGGCGACCTCATCGCCGACCCGAATCGCCGGGCGCTGGAAATGGCCCTGCTCGACCGTGATGGAGCGGTGCGCGATTTCGAGCTGACCATCGTGCGCCCCGACGGGCAGCGCCGCACGGTGCTCGATACCACGTACGTCTGCCGCGACCCGGATACGGGAGAGAGCTACTATCACGGGATCCTGATCGACATCACGCGGCGCAAGGAGCTCGAGCTCCAGCTGCGCGAGCAGAGCATCCGTGATGCACTGACCGGCTGCTACAACCGCCGCTATCTCCTCGCGCTCGGTGACGCGATGAGCGAGGAGAAGGTGTCGCAGTGGGGATGCATCTACATCGACATCGACCACTTCAAGGCGTACAACGACCTCCACGGCCACAAGAAGGGTGACCGCGTGCTCGTGCAGATGAGCCGCTTCCTGATGCGTCAGGTGCGGGCCGAGGAGCCGGTCATTCGCCTGGGCGGGGACGAGTTCCTCATCGTGCTGACCGGTGAGAACTCGGCGCGGACGGAGCAGATCGCGAGCCGGCTGCAGCGTGCGGCGGCGCGTGGGTCGCCGGTCGCGTTCTCGTTAGGCTGGGCGGTGCGACAGATGGGTGAGCGGTTCGAGCGGACGGTCGACCGGGCGGACCAGGAGCTCATCTCCGTTCGCGTCGTGGCGCGGGCCGGGGAATGGCCTCGGCTGCCTGACGAGATGGAGCGGAGAAACGTCTCCGTGTCCGAATAGCGACTCGGGCTCCACTGGTAATTGGTTACTGGGATTGGTAATTGGTTACTGGGACTGGTAGTTGGTTACTGGGTCGCTGCTACTCGTTGGGCTCTGGTCGGGTTTGTGCATCCGATTCCCGTCTCGGCCGCCACCTCGTTGTTGAAGCCCGCACTTCCGGCACGGTCTTCGTGAGTATCCG
>DASUGD010000009.1:0-2899 GCA_036274195.1 Gemmatimonadaceae bacterium
GCCGCTCCACGCGGCGGTCGGGGACAGCCCGCTCGCGGAACCGAGGAACACGAACGCGGCTCCCTCGGCGTTCTCGCCGTCGTCGAAGTTCGGCGCGCCGACGATCACGTCGTCGTAGCCGTCGCCGTTCACGTCGCCGGCCGAGGCGACGCTCCAGCCGAAGAAGGCTGCGGCTTGATCGCTCTCGAGCTGTGCGAACGCGTGATTGGGAGTGCCGGACGGCAGGCCGTTCTCGCTGCCCAGGTACACGAAGGCCGAGCCCTCGTAGTCCGTGGGATTGTCGTACCCATAGGCGCCGCCGATGACGTCGGCGTAGCCGTCGCCGTTCACGTCGCCCGCCGAAGCGACGCTCTGTCCGAGGGCCCCGCCTGTCTGATTGCCCCAGAGCTTCGCGTGCGCGTTCGAGGGAGTGCCGATGCTCACCACGCCGCTGGCGCTGCCGAGGAACACGAACGCCGCACCCGTGTCGGTCAGGTTGGCGAAGTCGTAGGACGACGCACCGACGATCACATCCGCGTAGCCGTCGCCGTTCACGTCCCCCGCCGAGGCGACGCTATCGCCGATGTGCGCATTGAGCTGATCGGATCGGAGTATCGACGCGGCAACACTCAGGCCGCCGCTCCTCACCCCCTGCGCGCTTCCCATGTAGATGAGGACGAAGCCCTCACCGGTCCAGGTCGAGTTGATCCGGGGAGCGCTGACGATCAGGTCGTCGTAGCCGTCGCCGTTCACGTCCCCCGCCGACGCGACGCTGGTGCCGAGTCTGGAATCCGTGGAGGCGCTCGTCAGCGACGCGTGAGCGCTCGCGGGATTCCCGTCCGCGACACCGCTCGCGCTGCCGAGGAAGACGAAGGCCGCGCCCGCACTGAGCGCATTGTTGTTGTCGTAGAGCGGGTCGCCCACGATCACATCGGCGTAGCCGTCCCCGTTCACATCGCCGGCCGAAGCGACGCTCGATCCGAACTGGGCGCCCACCTGATCGCTCTCGAGCTGCGCGTGTGCGCTCGTCGGGTTGCCGTCCGCGACACCGCTGGCGCTGCCGAGAAAGACGACGGCCATACCCTCGTCGAGCTGGCCATGGTCGTACCCAGGGGCGCCCACGATCACGTCGGCGTAGCCGTCTCCGTTCACGTCACCCGCCGAGGCGACGCTGTCCCCCAGGACAGCGGAAGGCTGATTTCCCTCGAGCTGCGTCTGCGCGCTCAACGGTCCCGCGTCCGGAATCCCGTCCGGGCCGCCGTGGAAGATCAGGGCCGCGCCCTCGTTCACCGATCCGCTGTCGAACGACGGCGCGCCCACGATCACGTCGGCGTAGCCGTCGCCGTTCACGTCGCCCGCGGAAGCGACGCTGGAGCCCAGCTGTGCGAGCGGTTGCTCTCCCTGGACCAGCGCGTCGGCGGTCTCTTGCAGCAGCGGGTCGATCAGGATCGGATACGCCGCGCCGGCATCGTCGACCGACACCGCGATGCGATCCGCACCCGCGAGCTGGAGCTTCGCCGCGAGCGGATCGCCGTGCGCATCCCAGGCGGCGAGCTTCCCGTAGGCGAGCTTGCGCCCCGTCTCTGTCACGAACACCAGCGACTTACCGCGCCGCTTCGCCTTCGCGCCTTCGAGCTGGAGCTCCAGCACGAGCTTCCCGTCGCCGCGCGGCTTCTCCGCGAGCGTGAAGCCCTGCTCGAGCCCGTCCGGGCCGTTCACGAACCACTCGACGAGACCCGGGCGGCGGATCTCGACGCGACTCTCGTCTGCGACGACCTCGCTGCCGGGCGCCACGTCTGCGAGCGCCCCTTCGCGTCCAACACGGCTGAGCGACAGCTTCAGCAGCTCGGGGCTGCCGCCGGCCGTGCGGTCGTGCACGCGGATGCCGGTCGAATCGAAGTACGTGCGCAGGTTGTGCGCGCGGTTCGGCGCCTGGAGACCCTCGGCGTTCTCGCTCGCGCGGTACTCACGGGCGGCGAGCTGCGCCTCGATGCCCGCCTGCACGCTCGGGGCCACGGCCTCGGGCCGCTCCCGCTCGAAGTCCGCGCAGCCCGCCAGCACGAGGAGGGTCAGCAGCCGGGTGAGCTGGCGCATCGGTCCCATCCTCTCAGGTCGGCACGCAGTCTGGCTCGCGGTGCGCCGGCTCTGGGTGACCAGAAGGCGACCCATCGGCGACCGGGCGTCGCTGGCCTCTTTCGTAAGGCCGCTAGGCCGATTGGAAGGACCCCCCGTCACGTCTGTTTCCCGTGTTGTCGGGGAGCTGGCCCATGATCCATCCGCGCGCTGGCGCGAAGTCGCAAGCCCACGAGGAGGAGTCCCGAAGCAAACAGACCGACGATTCCCGGTTCCGGAAGGTAGGTGATCCTGGCGTCGATACCGGTCGAATCGCTGGACGCGTCGCCATTGCGCATGCTGACGACGAAATCGATCGTTTCGCCGGTGGTCAGCGTCAACGTGGGAGAAAGATACGAGGGACCGCCCGCGCGAAAGCCGTTCACGTCTCCAGCAAACAGCGGTGACCCGCCGTCGCTGTTCTTCAGGATGAAGACGCGGCTGGTCGTGCCGGCGTTGCTGATCCCCTCGTATGCCGCATCGATCTCATAGAGCCCGGTAGCCGGAACGGTGAACCGAATGACCGAGTGAAGATCGCCAAAGCTCGGGTGGAAGGCGAGCTGCCCGGGGCGCATCGTTGTGAAGCCATCCGTCGTCTCGAACGCATTGTCGTTGTGGAAGACATTCGGGATACCGGCTCCCGCGCCGCCACCCCATGAATCCGCGCGAGAAAAAGTGGCGGAGTTGGCATAGATCGACACCACACCTCCGAGTGTCGTCGTGGATCCGTAGGCGTAGGGACCGTTTGGGTTGCCCGCAAGCGAAAAGTCTTCGGCGAGGTCGTATGTCGTCGCATGCGCGCCGCCAA
>DASUGD010000010.1:0-13862 GCA_036274195.1 Gemmatimonadaceae bacterium
CGTCAACACGGCGTTGAAGTACGCCAGCATGGCCATCGTGTACACCACGTAGAGGCCTAACGCAACTACTGCCAGCAGTCCGGAAAACCGGTAGTAGACGACCATGATGAGCACGACGAGCCCGACGGCGATGATCAGGGCGCGAATCCCGTTGCGGATCGAGTCGGCACCGAGGCTCGCCCCGATGTTCCGGTAGTCGGCGACTTTGAGCGGCACGGGCAGCGCGCCCGCACGAAGCACCAGCGCGAGGTCCTGCGCATCCTGCAGCGAGCGACCCTGGCCCATGGTGATCTGGCCACGTGTGCCGATCGCGCTCTGGATGATCGGTGGGCGCCCCATGACGCGCTGGTCGAGCACGATGGCCATGTAGTCGCGAATGTGCTTGGCGGTTTCAGCGCGGAAGCGGCGGCCGCCTTCGTTGCTGAGCGTGAACTCGACGACGGTGCCCTCGATCGGGACCTGGTTGGGCTTTGCGCCAATCAGCGACTCGCCGGTGATGATCGGCCGCGAATCGAGCATATAGATCGGCCGATACGCGGTTGCGCCGAGTGACACCGTGTCACTGCCCCATCGCAGGACCTTGCCGGGAGGCAACGCGGCCTGGATGGCCGGGAGGTCGAGGTAGCTCTGGAGCGTCGCGACATCGCGTTCGGCAACGAAGTATTCACCAGGGAACTGGCCCTGCTGGATGAGCTTCGAAAACGCGCCCCCGGCGGTCAGAGCGAGGGAGTCCTTCTTCGTCGAATCGTTCTTCGCCGCGGAGTCCTTTCGCGCGGAATCCTTGCCTGACGACAGCAGCCCCTGCAGCCCCTTGTCCGACTTGCCGGTGTCACCCAGTACGCCCGGCGCCTTTCCGGCGAGGCCGCTCTCCTTCACGATCGCGTCGAATCGCGGGAGCACCTTCTCGAGCGCTTGCGTCTTGTCCGTGATCTGGAACTCGAGGAAGGCGCTCTTCTGTACGACGGCCATCGCGCGCTGCGGGTCGTCGATGCCCGGCAGCTCGACGATGATCTGGCTGTCGCCGCTCTTCTGAACGACCGGCTCGGCGACACCGAACTCGTCGATGCGGGTTCGGACGACCTTGATGGCGCGATCGAGCGCCTCGGATCGATCCGGCACGGTCCCCTTCGATTCGTCGATCTCGAGGGCGAGGTGCATTCCGCCCTGGAGGTCCAACCCCCGCTTCAGCGGAACTCGCGTAACGGTGTCGAAGACATATCGGTCGCCGCGCTTCACTCGCTCGATCACCTTGCGCGGGTACAGCGACCATGCGGACGCCGCGAGGAGCGCAATGATGAGCAGCACGCGGTACTTCAGGCTGGACATGCGACTGCGGGTGGAAGGGTTGGTTTCCGGAAACTTTGAAGGTTACGGAACGGGTGGGGCGGAGTCAACGGAAGTCGTGCGCGAAATGGTTGGCCCCTCGTCGCTTGCGCACCCAGCAGGCACGCGGGATCAGCAGTTCGTTCATCGCGTGAGGCTGAGGGCGCGGCGCGCATCGTCTTCGTCGCGGCGCAACTGCTCGACGAGGGCGGCGGCGTTCTCGAACTTCTGCGTATCGCGAAGCCGTGCGATGAAGTCGACACGAACCCATGCGTCATACCAGTCGCCGCTCGTGTCGAAGAGGTGGGCCTCGACGCCAACGGACGGGTCGCCGAATGTTGGCCTCGCGCCCAGGTTGAGCATGCCACCGTGGGCCCCGCCGGGAGTCTGTACCCGGACGGCATAGACACCGTGCGGCGGCAAGAGCTTTCGCGGACTCGGCGGAGCGAGGTTGATCGTGGGAAATCCCAACCCACGCCCGCGCGCTGCGCCGCGCACGACCCGGCCCCCGAGCGCATAGGGACGACCAAGGGCATGAGCAGCCCGCTCGAGATCTCCGCCCGCGATCGCGCGACGGATCGACGTCGACGAAATCGGCCGGCCATCGCCGATGGACACGGGCGGAACGACTTCGACATGAAACCCGACCCGCGCACCAAGGGACTGCAGGACTTCCACATCGCCCTCGCGATTTCGCCCGAACCCATGGTCGTACCCCATGAGCAGGTACTCCATGCTGAAGCGGTCGCGAAGCACCCTCATGACGAAATCCTGTGCCGTATAACGAGCCAGCGTCGCCGTGAATGGCACGACGGCCAGATAGTCGATCCCGGACTCGGCCAGCACCTCGCGCTTCTCCTCGCCGTCCGTAAGCAGGAGCGGAGCGGCCGCGGGGTTCACGACCTCGAGCGGATGCGGCTCGAACGTCACGAGCACCGTCCGACAGCCGAGGGCCTTGCCGCGAGCGACCAGGCGATCGAGCACATCGCGGTGGCCGCGATGAACGCCGTCGAAGGTGCCGACGGTGACCGCCGTCGCGTGCACGTCGGGCGGAAGGCCGGAGCTGCCGTTCGGCCGGTCAGGCATCGGGAAGCACCACTCTCGGTTGCCAACGTTCCCCAACCGCCTCGGCGATCGCGACGAGCGCACCGGCCGCGTCGACCAGGGCCGCGGTGCGATCACGGCCGGTCGCCGTGACAGTCCGCCCCTGCCTAACGTGACGAACATCGTCGGCCGACAGCGTGATGGCCGGAAGATGGGACACGGCTGCCCGTGGTGGTTCGGGAACGGCCTTGCCTGCCCGCAACGCTTCGATCGAGCACGCGTTCGCCACGTCGAACGATCCGCTTCGCGTCCTCCGAAGACTGGCAAGGTGTGCCGCGCTGTCGCACCGGCGCCCGAGGTCTCGCGCCAGCGCGCGGATGTACGTGCCGCCGCCGCACGTAATGATCGCGTCGAGGCGTTCATTCGACAGCTCGCAAATTTCCCACGCGTGGACAGTCACGCGGACCGGGGCGAGCGTGAGCGCGTCACCACGGCGGGCGACGGCGTATGCTCGGCGGCCCTCGACCTGCTTCGCGGAGAACGCGGGCGGTACCTGGTCGATGGGGCCGGTGAGTGTCGCGATGGCCTCGCGCACGCGCGAGACCTCGGGCAAGTCGGCCGTACGCGTGACGGAACCCGTCACGTCGTCGGTGTCCGTCTCAGCGCCGAACGCCATCGTCGCTCGATACACCTTCGGCTCGCCGTCGAGATGCGGGAGCAAGCGCGTCGCGTGTCCCACTAGGAGCACGAGCAATCCCGTCGCGAAAGGATCGAGCGTGCCCGCATGGCCGATTCGCCTCGTGCGGAGCGCGCGCCGTGCTTCGTTGACCACGTCGTGCGACGTGACACCGGCTGGCTTGTCGACCAGCAATACGCCGTCAATCGGTCGGCCCTCCGGTCGAGGGCGGTGTCTCCTCGCCCGGGTCGGTCGCGGTGTCGTCGGCTGGCCGTTCATCGTGAATCTGTGCGAGCAGCGACTCGATGCGCGCCGCGTGGGCGACGCTCTGATCGAGCTTGAACGCGATCTCGGGTGCGAGACGGAGCCGAAGCGCGCGGCCGATGCGTGACCGCAGATGGCTCGCAACGCTCGCCAGGCCGTCGAGCGTGGCGGCCCGCTCGGCATCGCTCCCGAGGATGCTTACGAACACCTTTGCGTGACGCAGGTCGCGCGTGACATCCACGCCGGTCACGGTGACGAGGCCGACGACGCGGGGATCCTTGACGCCTTCGGCAAGGAAGGTCGCCACTTCTTCTCGGATCGCTTCGGCAACGCGGTCCGGGCGACGGGTATCGTGCGGCATCGTTTGCGGAATCCTTCGCTCGATCAGCGGACACCACGTTGGCGAACCGTGGGGCGGATCGGGCGTGCACGCGACGCCGTGCAGAACCGGACGACGTCGCGGGAAAGAGGAGCAGAGGGCCGGGCCGTGGCAGGCTTACCGGCGGCCCGGCATGGTGATCAACTCGTGGTCTCCGTTTGCAGGGTGCGAGCGACCTCCTCGGTGCGATAGCACTCGATGACGTCGCCGACTTTCACGTCATTGAAGTTCTCGACGGCGATACCGCACTCGTAGCCTTCCTTCACCTCGCGGACATCGTCCTTGAAGCGGCGGAGCGACCCGATGGTCCCGTCGTAGACTTCGACACCGTTGCGGACGACGCGGACCCGCGCCTGACGAGTGATCGTGCCGTGCCTAACGTAGCACCCGGCGACGACACCGACTTTCGGCGCCTTGAACGTCTGTCGCACCTCGGCTTCGCCGAGCACGACCTCGCGCTCTTCCGGACGGAGCATGCCTTCGAGGGCGGCACGCACGTCGTTCACGGCATCGTAAATGACCTTGTAGAGCTTGATGTCGACGCCTTCGCGTTCGGCCGCCGCGCGCGCGTTGTTGTCCGGACGCACGTGGAAGCCGACGATGATCGCGCCGGCGGCACGCGCGAGCAGGATATCGCTCTCGGTGACCGCACCGACGCCGCGGTGAATGACTTCCACCGAGACTTCCGCGTTGGAGAGCTGGGCCAACGCGTCGGCCAGGGCTTCAGCCGGACCACCCTGGTCGGCCTTGATGAGCACGCGCAGGGTCCGCTTCTCACCGGCCGAGGCCTGCGACATGAAGTCTTCCAACGTGACCGCGCTCTTGCTCGTGCGACGGCTCTTCGCTTCGCGGTCGAGCCGCTCACGGCGCTGCGCAATCTCACGAGCCTGCGTGGCATCCTCGACGACACGGAACTCATCGCCGGCCATCGGGACGCCCGTGAGGCCCAACACCTGAACCGGGATGGCCGGACCGGCCTGCTTCACCTGCTTGCCACGCTCGTCGAGCAGCGCGCGAACGCGACCCGAGTACAGGCCGACGATGAAGTCATCGCCAACCTTGAGCGTACCAGCCTGCACGAGCACCGTGGCGACCGGACCCTTGCCCGGATCGAGCTGGGCTTCGACGACCGTGCCCTGTGCGTTCTTGTGTGCGTTCGCCTTGAGGTCGAGGATTTCGGCCTGCAGGAGAACCTGGTCGAGCAGGTCGTTGACGTTCGTGCCCTTCTTGGCCGAGATCGGCGTCGAGAGCACCTGGCCGCCGAATGCCTCGAGCACGACGCCGTGCTGTAGGAGGTCCTGCGAGACGCGCTGCGGGTTCGCGTCAGGCAGGTCGATCTTGTTGATCGCGACGATGAGCGGAACGCCGGCGTTCTTCGCATGCGAGATCGCTTCGATCGTCTGCGGCATCACCGAGTCGTTCGCGGCGACGACGAGGACGACGATGTCCGTGACCTGCGCGCCTCGCGCACGCATCGCCGTGAAAGCTTCATGGCCTGGCGTGTCGAGGAACGTGATGAGCTTTCCACTCGGCAGCGTGACATGGTACGCGCCGATGTGCTGCGTGATGCCGCCGGCTTCACCGGCGACGACGTTCGCCTTGCGGATATAGTCGAGGAGCGATGTTTTCCCGTGGTCGACGTGACCCATGATCGTGACGATCGGGGGTCGCGGCTCGAGATCCTCGGGCTTGTCGGCCTCGGATTCCTGTCCGGCGTCTGCGGCGTATTCCTCTTCACGAACGGCCTGGAACCCGAACTCACCGGCGATCAACTCGATCTGATCGAAGTCGAGGCGCTGGTTGATCGTGACCATGAGGCCGAGGTTCTTGAACGCGAAGCCGACGATCTGGGTGGCGGGCACCTTGAGGATGTCGGCCAGCTCGCTGACGGTAATGAACTCGTTGACGTGAACGGTCTTCCGTTCACGCTCACGCTCCGCC
Organism: Gemmatimonadaceae bacterium; assembly: GCA_036274195.1. GTDB lineage: Bacteria > Gemmatimonadota > Gemmatimonadetes > Gemmatimonadales > Gemmatimonadaceae > JAJKIV01. The sequence continues at coordinate 5,628 of DASUGD010000010.1, forward strand.
TCGCGCTGCGCCTCCAGCTCCTCGCGCGCACCGAGATCGTCCGACCGGCGCGGTCCTCTGCGCTGTGCCGGGCCGCGGAGCGCGGACATCGTCTTGAAAATGTTGGCAGACACCGCTTCCTGATCGACGGCGCCGCGCTTGCCCTTCTTGCGACGGCCCTGCTGCTGTTGTTGCTGCTGGTTTCCGCCGCCACCGCCGGCTCCGCCACCACCTGGGCGCTGCTGCTGACGATCATCGCGTCGTGTGGGCGTGATGTTCCCACCGGGCGCGGCTGACGCCACAGGACGTGGCGGAACGAACGGAGTGCCGCTCGCAACCGGACGCGGACGCGGAGCACCGGGCACGATCGGGCGAGGGCGTGGTCGATCGGAACCGCCGGCGGACACTGTAGCCGACGGCGGAGCTGCCGGTCTTGGCGGTTGAGGAGGCTCGACGACCGCGGGTCCGCGATCCGTCGCGTCTGCGCGAGGCGCCGGAGGCGTGGCCACGGTCGGCGGCGCCGGCGGTGCCAGGGGCGCGGGCGGAGCGGCAGACGCGGCCACCTCGTCCGCGGTGGTTTCCTCGGGCTCGCGCGCATCGACTGCGGGAGCCTCTGGCGCCTCCGGCTCGTGGTCGACGGTCACGCCGTGATCGACGTCGCCCAACTCCGGCGCCGCGATCTCGACTTCATGCTCTTCGGTGGCGACGCCCGCGTCGCCCGCCGCCTCGGCCGGACGCCGACGGCGTCTGATCCCTGACGCCTCGGCCTGTGCCGGTGCGGCCGGAGCCGCAGCGGGCGGCGCGGGCGCAGCGGTGCCTCGCCGACGACGCGCCGGTGGTGCGGTTTGCTTCTCGGCGCGGACGCGCTTCTCGCGCTCCCATCGCGCCCGAATGCGCGCCACCTGATCGTCGGTGAGCAGGGTGAGATGGCTGCGCACCGGGACATCCATCTGGCGAAGCAACGTGATCACGTCGTCGCTGGATATCCCGAACTCGCTTGCCATGTCGTGTACGCGAAGCTTGCTCAAACAGTCCTCCTAGCGGGCTCGAATCGAGTCCGCAGCATGCCCCCCAGGCGGGGCCGACTCGACGAGAGCACGAATGCCTCTCGCGAGCTGTGGATCGACGACGCCGACTGCGGCCGTCGATTCCCTTCCAAACGCGGCGCCCAACTCGGTCGCCGACGGACCTTCTATCACCCGAATGTTCTTCGCACGAAGCATCGGCACGACCTTGTCGAGACTGTGCCGCGATGCATCCGGCGCGACGACCGCGAGGCGCAGCTTTCCGCGCTGTGCTGCATCTCGAACCTGCTGGACCCCGACAACCACGAGCCGTCCGTTCAACCCGATGCCGAGCAATCGGAGAAGCTTGCGGGACGTCGAAGCGTCCATGGATTCTCGTTAGGCCGCCGACCCACCGCGATGCGGTGCGTCATTGGACCCGCGGGCGCCGTCGTCGGCGCCTTCTTCGCCACCCTCCTCGGTCAATTCCTCGATCATCGCAATGATCCTGTCCGCCTCCTCCGGGGCGATCCCGGGAAGGCGAAGCAGGTCTTCGCGCTCGAGGTCGATGATGTCGTTCAAGGTGCGATAGCCACCGTCCTCGAGCACCGCCACCGTGGCTGGTGACATTCCCTCGATCTCCGACAGCTTGACGTCCGCCGCCTCGTCCGTCTCCTCCGGAAGCGGTGCAAAGAGCGGGGCGTCGCCGCCGCGATCGAGCCACTCCCGGCTCGAGTACAGGTCGATCTTCCAGCCCGTGAGCTCCGACGCGAGGCGCACGTTCTGGCCGTTTCGTCCGATGGCGAGCGAGAGCTGATCTTCATCCACGACGGCCTGAATGGTCTTGGCCGTTGGGTCGGAGAACACACGCGCAACTCGCGCCGGCGCGAGCGCGAGCTTCGCGAATCGTTCCGGGTCGGCAGACCACGGCACGATGTCGATACGCTCGCCATTGAGCTCGTTCACAACCGCTTGTACGCGCGAGCCTTTGAGGCCGACGCACGCGCCGACGGGATCGATCGAATCATCGCGCGAGAACACCGCGATCTTGGTGCGGCTCCCAACCTCCCGGGCCGCCGCGCGGATCTCGACGATGTTCTGCTGAATCTCTGGCACCTCGAGCTTGAACAAGGCTTTCACGAAGAGCGGGTCCGCGCGACTCAGGATCAATCGAGGTCCCTTGGGGGTTTCCTCGACCCGCTTGAGCACGGCTCGAATCGGCTCGCCCTGGTGGAAGTGCTCGCGGTGGTTCTGCTCGCGGTACGGAATGATGGCTTCGGCCTCGCGGAACTTGTTCAGCATGACCACGAGCTTGCCTCGCTCGATCTGCTGAATCTCCCCGCTCAGCAAGTCGCCCACGCGGCCGGCGAACTCATCGCGAATGCGCGTGCGCTCACCTTCGCGAACCCGCTGAATGATTCGCTGCTTGGCGGCCTGCACCGCGGTGCGGCCGAACTCGGCGAAGTCGACCGGAATTTCCATCATGTCGCCGACCTGGAACTCGGGGTCCTCGAAGCGCGCCTCTTCGACGCTGACTTCGCGGCTGGGGTCGGTTACCTCTTCCACGACGGTCTTCAGCAGCACGATCCGAATCTGGCCGCGATCCTCGTCGATCTCGACCTCGGCCTGGACGTTCGGCCCGTGCTTTTTCGCGAGCGCGGCATGAATGCCGTCCTCGAGCAGTCCGTGGAGCTCGGACCGGTCGAGCTGCTTCGAATTCGTCAGCTCGCGAATCGCGTTCAGGATGTCAGCGGAACCGATCATTTACGGGCACCCTCTACCCTTTCCAGTGAAATACCAGCCGTGCTTCGCGAATCGCGTCGATCGGCGCGCGATGGGTTTCACCCCTGTCGTCGCGCACCACGGCAACCGCTCGGCCAGCATCATCTTCGAGCCCGACAATCTCTCCCTCGACCATCCCGCCAACCGCCGCGCTCGTTAGGCGAGCACGGCGGCCGGCGAACCGCTGCCAGTCCGCCGGTGTCCGAAGCGGGCGCTCGACGCCAGGCGACGACACCTCGAGGACGTACTTACCCTGGAACACAGCGCCCGCGTCGAGGCGCGCCTCGATGGCGCGCGACGCGCGGGCGCAATCGTCCACGGTCACCTTCTGTCCATCACGCCGATCGATGCGAACGTCGACCACCGGCCGTGTTCGCGTACCACCCCGCCGGATCTCGACGAGATCGAAACCAAGCGAATCAAGCTCGGCAACTACAACGTCTTGCAACGCCTGGTTCATGTTATGTCGAGGTACCCGCCAAGAACAAAAAAATGTGGGGAACCATCCCCCACATTTCGCCGACGCTTGGCGAGACGCCAGCGTGGTGAATCTAGACGGCCGTGAAGATGCCGTCAAGCCAAATGGCCGCTATGTCACAAAGGCGCAATCAGTACGCCGAGCTGCCTTCCGCCATCGCCGGCGCGATGAGAGTAAAAGCGGTCGTTGTTGCACCGCGTGCAGCGGTCGCTGATCGTGATCCGTCGAACGCCACGCAGCCGGGCATGGTCCGCAATCAGCCCACGGAGGTCGACGGTCGCTGGTCGGTCGACGGTCCGAGCAGTCAACCGCTCCAGGACATCGGGACTGACCTCGTAGCAATCGCCACAGATCGCGGGGCCCAAGTGCAGGGTCAGCTCCCTGCCGGCCATGCCGTGAGACTCGAACAGGTCGATTGCGCGCTCGACGATGCGGCTCGCCGTGCCGCGCCACCCCGAATGCAGCAGCCCTGCCGCGCCCGACGGGTGCGCGAGAAATACCGGAACACAGTCCGCGATCGTGACCGCCATGGCAGTTCCGCGGTCGAGTGCAAAGTGCCCGTCGGCGTCGCCTCCGCGCAGCCAGCCTTCCCAGCCGGTTCCATGCGAGATCACACGGTTGCCGTGGACCTGGCGAGCTGTCGCGAGCCGAGGCCCCGCAGCCGAGAGCTCGTCCCGCAGTCGGTCCCACCGCCCCATGACGGCGCGAACCGGCTCGTCGCTGGCGACCCCGAAGCTGCCCGCGAGCCGTGTCGTGGTAAATGCCCGCATGCCGATGGACGCGAGCTCCGGAACCTCCTCGTAGAGCCCCGACGACGGGACGCTCGCCTGCGTCGTCATTTTCTCCGGTCGTCCACTCGAGTGATCCGAGCGCCGAGCGCGTTGAGACGCTCGTCGATCCGTTCGTAGCCCCGCTCGATCTGGCCGGCATTGTTGATCGTGCTCGTGCCCTTCGCGCACAGCGCCGCCAGGAGCATCGCCATGCCCGCGCGGATGTCCGGCGACTCGACCACGGCCCCGCGCAGTGATGAGGGTCCGGCGACGAGCGCACGGTGCGGGTCGCACAGAACGATGCGCGCCCCCATGCCGATCAGCTTGTCCACGAAGAACATTCGCGACTCGAACATCTTTTCGTGGAAGAGAATGAGCCCCGTGCACTGGGTGGCGGTGACGATCGCGATCGACATGACGTCGGCAGGGAACGCCGGCCAGGGCTGATCCTCGAGCTTCGGCACGTGACCACCGAAGTCCGCCTGTATCTCACGCGACTGCTCGGCTGGTACGACGAGGTCGTCGCCCTCGATCCGGCACGAGATGCCGAGGCGGGCAAAGCCAAGCAACGTGGAGCGAAGGTGCTCAACGCCGGCCTGCTGGATCCGAATCTGCGATCGCGTCACTGCCGCCAGTCCGATGAACGAGCCGACCTCGATGTGATCCGGCCCGATTCGGTGCGACCCGCCGCCGATAGTCTGCCCCCCGTGGATGGTCACGGTGTTGGTTCCGATCCCGTCGATCCGCGCGCCGAGCGTGCAGAGGAAGTGCGCGAGGTCCTGGACGTGGGGCTCGCCCGCGGCGTTGCGGAGGATCGTCGTTCCGCGGGCCGCGGTCGCCGCGACCAGGGCGTTCTCTGTCGCAGTGACGCTCGGCTCGTCGAGGAAGACGTCGGCGCCAACGAGCGCCTTCGCGCGAAGCTCGAACTTGTCGGCGGCGCTGACGTCGGCGCCGAGCCGCTCGAGGGCCAGGAAGTGGGTGTCGAGCCGCCGCCGCCCGATCACGTCGCCACCCGGTGGCGGGAGCGTAATCTCGCCGCATCGGGCGAGAAGGGGTCCGGCGAGCAGGATGGACGCGCGAATTTTCCGGCAGAGCTCAGGATCGAGATCCGATGGCCGGATGGATTTCGCGTGGATCTGGAGCGTGTTGCGATCCGTCCAATCGGCGCTCGCGCCCACCGAGCGTATGAGCTCGACCAGTGTCTCCGTGTCGCGAATGCGAGGCACGTTGGAGAGCGTGACCGGGTGCTCCGTCAGCAGCGAGGCCGCAATGATGGGCAGCGCAGCGTTCTTGTTTCCCGACGGGCGAATGGTGCCGGAGAGCGTGGCTCCGCCTTCGACGATATACTGCACTGCGGCCATGACGGTGGAATGCGGCGAGGGTGAGGGTTGCTTGACACTCGATTTTGCCGCCAATACGATCCGCGATCACAGGACTGCATCTCGCTCGGCCTGGCCAGATGGTGGCCTCAGCCTTGCACATACGCGGGCGGCGGCGGGCCGCGCGGATGACTCGTTGGACGCCGAAGGGTAACACATCAATCCCCTCAATCGCATGACAGCGGGTTTCGCGCGGCTGGCTGCGGAGTTCTTGCTGCAAAGCGCACAGGCACTGCCCGACACGATCATCACCAAACAGGTGGCGGTCGAGCAGGGCGCGTTCGCGAAGGTTGCGACGGTGGCCCAAGGGCTGATGTCGATCGCGATTCTCGCGCTGACCGTGGTGCTGATACCTGCAGCGTGGAACTTCCGGAACAGCTACAAGAAGGTCAACGATCTGATCGACCGGTTCTACGGCGACATCGGGCCGTTGGTGCGCAACGCAAACGCGGTGGCCGACAATGTCAACTACATCACGACGGCGATCCGCGTCGACGTCCAGCAGTTCAACCAGACGGTAACGTTGGCGAACGAGCGGCTGACGACGGCCGTGAAAACCGCGGAGCGCCGGCTCAACGAGCTCGATGCGCTCATGCGAGTGGTGCAGCGTGAGGCCGAGGATGCGTTCGTGTCGACGGCATCGACGCTGCGGGGTGTGCGGGCGGGCGCTACGACACTTCGTGACCAGGTCGAGAACGGCGTGATCGCGGACATGGAGCGCCTGGACGACGACGACGCGTTCGACGAGAGCGAGGAGACTCATGGCGACTACGGTGAGACCGAGAGCGAATGGCACGAGCGACCGCGAGTCCGACCGCGGTCGATCGAGGAGCGATCGTGACCAGCAATACGATTTGCTGACTGCGGCGGTGCTGGGCGCCATGATCGGCGCCGGCGCGGCGCTGATGCTGCGTCGTGGTCCGAGCGGGCGTCGGCCGCTGTCGCCCGTCGCACGCGCCGCGGGCGGCGCGGCCCTGGACGCCGCCCGGTGGGCGAACAAGCGTGGACGGCGCGGAGCGCGATGGGCGGCGAAGCGCGGCGGCGAGCTCTGGGACCGCGTGCCGGTGGACACGGTCCGCGAAGAGCTTGGCGACGCGCTGGATTCCGCGCGGGAGAAGGTCGCTGACGTCGTCGAGTCCGAGCTTCGCGATCTTCGGAAGGCAATCCGGCGGCAGCGCAAGCGTCTCGGCGTATAGTGTGAGGCGCGGCCCGTTGGGCTGGCGCCCCCGCGCGATCGCGATCGTGTGTCAGGTCGCGATCGCGCTCGCGGTCATCGTGTTGATTCCCACACCGGCGTTCGCGTGGACGCCGGGCACGCACGTGTTTCTCGGCGAAGCGGTGCTGCGGTCGCTCAACCTTCTCCCGACGACCGTCGCCGAGCTGCTCGCGGCCTTTCCATACGACTTCCTCTACGGGTCGATCGCGGCCGACACGAGCATCGCCAAGAAGTACGCCGCCGCCGGCCGCCACTGCCACGCGTGGCACGTCGGGCTCGAGATTCGTGAACAGGCGCGCGACGAACCGCTGCACGCCTTTTCGCTCGGATACCTGGCGCATCTCGCGGCCGATGCGGTCGCCCACAATTACTTCGTGCCGCGGCAACTCGCCACGACGTCGAGCACGGCCGCGTTAGGCCACAGTTACTGGGAGAGCCGATTCGAGACGCACCTGGGCGAGCGTTACGCCCGGCGCGCGCGCGAGCTCATTCTGCTTGACCACGCGCGATCGGATGCGCATCTGGACCGGATCCTGAGCCCGACGATCTTCAGCACGCCCACGAACCGGCGAATCTTTCGTGGGATGGTCTACGTGACCGACACCGAGTCATGGCAGCGGATCTTCCAGCTGATGTCGGAGAAGAGCCGGTGGGACCTGCCCGAGTCAGATGTGGATGCCTACCTGACGCGGTCGTTCGACTTCATTGTGGACTTTCTGCGCCGCGTGGAGGAGTCCGAGCCCTATGCCCTCGACCCATCGGGCGACGAGCCGCTTCGACTCGCGAAGCGCGTGCGGCGCGCCGCGCTTCGGCACGGGGGCGAGGAGTTGGTGGTGACCGAAGCAGATCGGCATTTCGGCATGCCAAGCTCGAAGCTCCAGTTTGCTCGAGCGCTGCCGTCCCCGCTCTACTCGCTCGCCCGGGCCGAGAGCAGCTGATTCACCTTGCGGGGGTCGGCTCGACCTCCGGAGCGTTTCATCACCGCGCCGACGAACACGCCGAGCAGCTTCTTCTCGCCAGCGAGGTAGCGCTGCCATTCCGCGGGTTTCTCGGCGATGACCTGATCGACCCAGCTGGCCAGCTGGGTTTCATCGCTGACCTGGGCGAGCCCTTCGCGCTCGGCAATCTGCTCGGGCCGGTCGCCGGTCTGGACCATCACGGCGAAGATGCGTTTCGCGGCGCTGTTGCTCACGGCGGCACTTCGCACCATGTCGAGCAGCGTCGCGAGGTCGGCCGGTCGCACCGAAAACCGGTCGATGGGCGCACCGGAGTTCTTCAGCACCGCGAGCACCTCGCCCATGACCCAGTTGGCTGCCGTCTTCGAGTCACCATGGGCACGCGCCACCGCCTCGAAGTAATCGGCGATGCGTGGGTTGGCCGTGAGCACATCGATGTCATAGGACCCCAGCCTGTGCTCCGTGGCAAAGCGACGGCGGCGCGCGGGCGGAAGCTCCGGGAGACGATCGCGAATGCGCGCGATCCACTCCTTCGTCAGGCGCAGCGGCGGCAGGTCCGGGTCGGGGAAATATCGATAGTCGTGACTTCCCTCTTTGCTGCGCGCAGGGCGCACCGTGCCGCGGTCCGCGTCCCAGAGCAGCGTCTCCTGCTCGACACGTCCGCGCGCTTC
>DASUGD010000011.1:0-2695 GCA_036274195.1 Gemmatimonadaceae bacterium
GACGCCGGCGACGCGCACGAACGCGATGTGCTTACCGTCGGGCGACCAGGTCGGCGAATCATCGCGCGAGGTGGAGGGCGCGAGGTAGCGGATTGGCGTTGAATCGCCGGCGTACACGCCGATGAACGAGTGATCGCCCGCGATGAGACGAAGGCGAGCTTCGAACCATCCGGCGACCAGACGGCATCGCCGCTCTCGCCGCGCGCGAAGAAGAGCTGCTTCGCCTCCGACGACCCATCGGTCGGCACAATCCAGATCTGATTTCCCTTCGAGAATGCGACGCGCTTCCCGTCGGGCGACAGCACCGGTTGATCGCCCTCGGCGATCATCTTCGGCGCGCCACCCCTGGTGCCCACCGCGTAGATGCGCACCAGCGGCGTCGCGAGACTGTGGTTCGCGTTAGGCGCGAGCCCGCCCTCGGCTGGCCAGTTCGCGTCGTGATCGCCGCCGCGCGCGTAGATGACGGTCTCGCCATCGGGCGTCAGCTGCACCGACGTGAGCTCCTCGCCGTCGTCCTTGTCGTATGGCGTGACGCGACGCGCGCGCCAGTCGGGCGCGGAGGCGACCCAGACGTTGCGGCGTCCCTCCTGATTGAGCGCGTACGCGATGGTCGCGCCGCGCGACGCGGCTGAGAGCTCGGAGGGGAACGCGTAGCTCAGCACCTGCTCGAGCTTGAACGATCCCTGTGCGTGCGCCGCGCTCGGAGGCGCGACGGCGGCGGTGAGCGCGGCCGCGAGCAGCGCGGCGAATCGGCGAGAGTGAGTCATGTCTTGGATGGAAGAGACCTCACGAATCTGCATCCGGCACACGGCCGACAATAGAGTCGAAACCGTCCTGGCATGACTGTGTGAGCTTCCGACCCCGGTGGTCACGGATGAAGCTGGCACAGCCCACGCGTACACGATGAAAGCGTGAGGATCGAGGGCCTCGGCCGCCTAACGCGGGTAGCGACGCTTCAAATCTGCGACCGAACCGGCAACGAGTTGCTCGAGCACGGCCTTGTCCAGATCGGCCAGTCGCTTGAAGTACAGGCAGACCTTACCCCTCCTGTGCTTGCCGACCTTCGACAACAACGCTTTCTGCTCGCTTCCATTGGTTGTCACATACACCACCATTTCGCGACCGCGGATGGCGAAACCTGTCAGTGGAGCTTCCCCGGTGCGCCCACTCTCGTATGTGTACCGGTAGGAGCCGTAGCCGACGATGCTTGGCCCCCACATCCTTGGCGGCTTCTGCGTGACTCTCCTGAACAGTGCCATCAACTGCCGGCAGTCGGCGCGTTGCTGCTCGCTGGCTCTGGAGGCGAGGTAGTCCTTGACGCTCGCCCCGGTTGGTTTGGTCTTGTTCTCGGCCATTGCGATACTCCGTGCTCGCGGGGTCAAGGGTGCGAAGGCTCGAGTCGAGGTCTAACTGACGTCATGCTTCAGGCGCGGATTTTGTCAGAGTCGCCCCGCGGGGGCGACGGCACCGTAGCATGTACTGGTGCGTGCGCATCGCGAAGTTGGATGAACGCGGCGACTTCTGGCGCGCCCCCGGGCCAGTCGGTCAGCTCGATGAAGTCGACGGGCATGAGCGCGCCGGTGGCGTCGCAGAGCTCGAGGGAGCCACCGAGCTCGCTCGCGCGGCCCAGCAGGACCGTGTTTGCTGGCTGGCCGAGTGCGATGTCGGCGAGCGCGGCGCTCGCGCGGCGGACGAGGGGCCGGATGACTTCGTAGCCCGAGAGCGGGGTGACGGAGACGCTGAAGCGATCGCCGTCCAGCGGCAACTCGGCCGTTCCGATTGGCACTCCCTGGTGCGTAATGACGTACTCCGTGAGCACTCCTGCAGGTGATCGGTGGGGGCTAACGACAACGTAGGTTGGTACAACCTGACACTTCGAGTTTAGCGGTAGCGCGCGATCGACCGGCGGCGTGGCCCCGAATCTGGTGCGCAGCAAAGTGGTGCACAACCCGATGCCGGTCGCTCAGTCAGATGCACGGCGTTAGGTGGCGGGCGCGATGATGACTGTCTGGCATGGCGGGCACCGGACGCGCGGCGGCAGCTCAAGGCTGAACTGGCGCGCGTCGGCGATCCGATCGGCGACGGCGGTAAGTGGCGCGTTGCACGCCGGGCACCGGACCTCGTGGCGGCGCGAGTACGCGCGGCATAGTCGTGGCGCTCGCGCGCCTTGTCCGGGTCCCATTCGAAGCGAAGCGCCATCCAGTCTGGTTAGTCGAGACGTTTATCCATCCGCCTAACGCGAACTAGCCGGTTCCGTATTAAGCGGACCTCTCAGGCGAGGCAGGAGAAAGCCGGCACGCCTCCGCCGCCGAATTCGGCCGTCGGTGGCGAAGGTCTCGCCACTGGCTGCCAAGATAGCGTGGCGGCATGCGTTGCGCCGGGGCAAATATCCCACGGCCGATTCGGCGGCGAGGGACGCCGTCGAACCCAATCGCGCCGAGCAACGCCCGGAAAACACCCGGGGCTTCACACTCCGCCACATTGCGTGCGCTACCCCGGCCGCAACTCACAGCCGTAAAGAGCCAGAGCGTCGCCGACACCCAGCCCTCGAGTGCGTCCTCGCGACGGTGCACGCGGAGCTACTGACGCTGGGCGTGCTTCTGGACAGCCCGCGCCAGCGTGTCGCATTCTCTCCGCGAACCGACGCTGCGCTGCGAACGCGCGGAGATCGTACATGGCGAATCGTCCTCACTCC
>DASUGD010000012.1:0-3470 GCA_036274195.1 Gemmatimonadaceae bacterium
GAAACGCGTACCGGCGCGAGCTGTCGAGCGTCGGCGCCGCGGTGTCGGACAGCATACGCCACGCGATCGCGGCGCGGCCGGGCTACGAGGTGATCGATGCGGCGTCGCTCACGGATCCGCGACTGTACGGCGCGCGATCGCGCACATCCCTCGGGCACGCGGTCGGGGCTGGAGCGGTGCTGACCGGCCTCTACTTTCCGCGCCCCGACTCGACGCTCGTGCTGCAGCTGCAGCTGTTCGACGTGCAGCGGAACCGCGTCGTGCGCGTGATGGAGAGCCGGCCGATCGATCCCAAGGCGCCGATGCGAGGCGTGGGCGACATCGTGACCGACGTGTTGACGGCGATGAACGACATCGACTGGCGGCCCCTGCCGGCCGACTCGTTAGGCGCGAAGCGGCCCTGAGCGCTGTGTACCGGCTACGGGCGTTCGGCGCCGTTCCCGGGCGGCGACTCGAGATAGATGTTTCGCCGCATGATCTCCATCTGGCGCTCCGGGCTCGCGACGGGCTCGAAGCCGAATTGCCGGTAGAGCGCGTGAGCGTCGCGCGTCGACAGCGCGAAACGGCGAAGTCCCTGGAGCGCGGGGTGCGACATGATCACTTCCATCAGCCATTTGGCGAGCCCGCGACCGCGGTGCTCCTCCAGCACGTAGACGTCGGCGAGGTAGGCGTACGTCGCCTGGTCCGTGATCACGCGCGCAAACCCCACCTGCGCACGGCCGCGGTAGATCCCGAAGCACAGAGCACCAGCAATGCCGCGCCGCACCGTGTCTTCGGGTATGCCGGGCGACCAGTAGCTCCGCGACAGGAACGCGTGGACGGCGGCGACGTCGATCCGCGAGCGGTCCGTCGAGATGACGTATTCCCCGCGGACGATCTCGAGAGGCGCCGCGCCGGGCTCGGCCTCGCGCTCGCGAACGAAGCCGGTCATCGCTAGGCGTCGGAGTGGCGCCGGGCAGCGGCCGCGGCATCGGCATCCGCCACCCGCTGCTGGGCCACCCGCCAATCGACGTTAGGCGCGACGTCGACGTCGTCCAGCTCGAGGGACGCCAGCGCGCGCTCCACGACCGCCTCCGCTCCCGGAACGGCGAGGCCCAACTCGAGCTCGGCCTTGCGACACAGCCGCTCCTCGCGCGCGCCACATCCCGGGTGGCCCGCGAGCCCCATCGCCAACAGCCGGGCGTGGACACCTTCGTGCACGATCGACGCCGCGACCTGCGCGTCGGAGAACTTGCCCTCGCCGGCGAAGGTCAGCTCGATGAGACACTCCCGCGTCTCCCCGAAGAACGCCGCCCGGCACGCGAAGCGCTTCACGATGATCCCGCGCACGTCTCGCCGGAACCGCCGGAGGCGGTGCGGCTGATACCGTTCGATGACGCCCAGCGCCCCGTCGAGCTTCTCGAAGACGCGGCCCGTCTCGATGTCGGGACGGGTGTTGACTACCGTAACCGGCACGCCACGAATCGTTCGATGGTCGGTCATCAAGCGCTCCTTCGCGGCGCTCACTGCGTCGCTCCACCAGCCCATGGTCGACCTCCTGTCTGCGCCGCGCTCCGCGGCGGTCGGCTGCTTCTGCAACCTACTCGGCGGCCATGGGCCGGTGAACTCCGCGAACCGTGTCGGGGGTCAGAACCTGCAGCATCCCGCCGCTCACCGACGCCGTGTACCGTGGATGTCGCCACTCCATTCGGTCGTGGACCATTGGCCGACGAGGGAATCGCCAGCGCCGCGCATGTCCACGACCATTTGTTCGGTGCCGAGGTTCCAGACCACGCGCGCCGAGTCGCCGGGGACCTTGAAGGAGATGAGCGACGCTGCCCGGGGGGGCGCATCTGCTACCGTCCGTGGTGACAAGCCAGTAAAGCGCCCAACGCGGTTCGCGTTAGGCGACGACTGGAATCTGGACGGTGGCGCGCGCGATGGACGTGGGCCGACGGCCGATTCGGTCCTGTCGATGGTCAGCGGGCAGGCGCCCACCCGCGACCGATCCTGGCCGGTGGCGGGACGGACGTCACCTGACGAACCGGGTCACCCGTATCGCATTCCGGGGTAGAGCAGGTTCACCGCACCGAAGAAGACCGGGTCGAACACGTACTTGAACAGCTGCCACGCCAGGAGCAGCCCGAGCAGGCCGAATGCGCGGTTGCTCCACATGAACACCTGGTACTTTCGGGCGGCGTTGTCGCTCAGGAGGATGGGAACGGCGCCGCTGCCGTCGAGAGGCGGGAAGGGGAGCAGATTGAACGCGGCGAGCAGCAGGTTGAGGGAGAAAAAGGCGCTCACCATCACGGCGAGCGCAGGCCACACGCCCTCGGCGTTGCTCGCCGTCACCTCACCGAAACGAATGCTGTTCGGCGCGTAGAAGACGTCGGCCGCCACCCCGGCACGGATAAGTGCTGCGGCGATGACGACGAGCAGCAGGTTGGCCGCCGGGCCCGCGAGCGACATGAGTGCCGCGCGCTTTGGGTGTCGCAGAGCCCACTGTGGATCGAATGGCGCGCTCGCGTAGCCAAATGGCCACCCCGTGGCCAGCGCGCTCACGAGCGGCAGGATCAACATCCCGAACGGCTCGCGGCGGATATGCGGGATGGGATCCAGCGACACCTGGCCGCCGTGATAGGCCGTCAGGTCCCCACCGCGTGCGGCAGCCCAGGCGTGGGCGGCCTCGTGCAGCGTGGTGGAGAGCAAGAAGACGACGTAGTAGACGAGGGCGTTCGTCAGGTCGGGCACGAAGTCCGGTTGCAGGTCGTGAGTCGAAACTTGTCAGGGCCGAGAACGGCGTCGAGGGTGTCGAGGTAGCGGGCTAACGACCTTGACTCATCGCTCACGACTCGGTCCAGCCGTCCCGACGTGCAGCTTCGGCACGGAGTGATGGTCCGAAATGTAGGCGGAGCACCTCGTTGGCTGGGCTCGCATCCACCGAATCGAGAAACGACAGCGAGATCAGCTCGCGAACTTCGGCGTCGCCCGATGTCAGATGGGTCTCCATCACCCCGACCAGCGTTCGAGCGGCTTCGCCTGCCGCACCGCCCTCGATCGTGTGGGCACCGGGCGCGTGCATGGTGCCGCTGACCCAGCTCGCGACCTGCGCCATGAACAGGTCCGGCAGTAGAGCGTCGTGCAGGGCCAGGTGCTCGCGATAGATCGGCACGAGTGCCGGCGCGGTCGACAGCAGATCGACGAGCAGATGCGCGAGCGTGCTCACCGGGGCATGCGGCTGGGAGGTCACTCTGGAAGATTCCTCGTACGCGGGCCGATGACAACCGGTTGATCCGTTCGGAGGCCGCCGGCAAGCATCCGCGCCTCCGGCACTACACCGGCACGACCTCCGCAGCCTTGGCCAGCTCGCAGGTACTCGTACTCTGACAAGCGCGCCGCGCGGTTGCGCGTCGTGCACGTCACACCGCCCGAGACGCGAGCTCCAGAAGGCGCTAACGGTTGGGGTCGGAGTCGAATTTCATCGTTCCAAC
>DASUGD010000013.1:0-2047 GCA_036274195.1 Gemmatimonadaceae bacterium
GACTGCGTTGGAACGATGAAATTCGACTCTGACCCCATTTCCTTCCAGCCCAGGGGTTGCCAGCGCGGAAAAGACCGCCGCAGTGTATCCCGTCGATACCGGAAGGGAACGGCTAGTGCACCCGGCAATGACGGACGCGCCGTGATACGGTCGGTAGTCGCGTTGGGCACCCTCGTGGCGCTGGCATGTCGATCGGACACCTCGGCACCGGTCGACCAGCTCGGCGCCGACGCCGAGTCGTACTGGCCGGCCGCGTCCTGGCGGACGGCGTCGCCCGCGCAGGTTGGCGTGAACGCGCCAGCCATTGCTGGACTCACGCAGCGGCTTCGCGCCGGGTCGTTAGGCGCCGAGCATTCGCTCGTCATCGTGCGGAAGGGTTACGTCATCGCGGACGAGTATTTCGCCGGCTGGACCGCCGACTCGATCCACACCGAGCAGTCCGTCACCAAGAGCGTGACGTCCCTCGTCACCGGGATCGCCATTGCGCGGGGCGACCTGCAACGCGTCGACCAGCCGCTCGTCGAGCTGTTCGCTCGTTATGCCCCGATCGCGAATCTCGACGACCGCAAGCAGGCCCTGACGGTTCGGGACGTCCTCACCATGCGGACTGGCATGGACTGGAACGAGGACAGCTACGCCGGCTCCCCACTCGAGCAGCTCAACCAGCTGCAGACGGACTGGCTGCGCTTCGTGATCGACTGGCCGATGCGCGAGCCGCCGGGCACGCGATGGCAGTACAACAGCGGCGGCGTCATCGCGCTCGGCGGCGCGATCGGGTTGGCCGCGGGCATGAACACGGCGGATTACGCTCGAGCGTATCTCCTGCGTCCGATCGGCATCACGGGTGACAAGTGGGTGCGCGGCTATCCCGACCTTCTGCCGCACACCGGCGGCGGGCTGTACATGAGCACCCGCGACCTTGCTCGTGTGGGCTATCTCGTGCTCCGGCGAGGAAAGTGGAACGGGGCGCAGATCGTGCCTGAGGCATGGATTACAGAGTCCACCCAGCCGCTCGTGACGCCGACATACAGGCTGGGCGGGCGGACGTCGAGCTATGGCTATCTCTGGTGGCTGTACACGCTCGATGGTGGCGAGCCTGACGCGAGCACGACCGACCTCGTGATCGCGGCGTCCGGCGCTCAGGGGCAGTGGCTCTTCATCGTACCGAAGTACGACCTAGTCGTGGCGATCAACGCCCGCATCGCGAACGGTCCCGATCCGGCGTTGGACATGTTATTCGGGACGATCCTGCCCGCGATGCGATAGCATCACCCAACAGGCGTCACGGACAGTCGGCCGAGGAGACTCAGCGCGTTAGGCGTCGCGGCGAAGCGGGCGGTGTTGTCGAAGATGCACCAGACCTCGCGCGCGCGGGCCGCGTATTCACGCATGCGGCCGGCCAGCCGATCGAGGTATGCCTCGTCGTAATTGGAGTAATAGATCTCCGGTGAGCCATGGAGGCGCACGTAGACGATCTCTGGCCAACCCGCCGGCTCTGCAGCGTCGGGTACGACGGCCGGGTCCGCGGCGACCTGTCCAATGCGCAGCGCGGATAACCGGGCGGCAATGTCGGGCGTGAACCAGCTCGCATGCCGCGGCTCTACCACCACAGAGCCCTGGTACCGCGCCCGAAAGTCCTCGAAGAACGACTCGACGATCGGTGCGTCGTACGCGAGGCTTGGGGGCAACTGCACGAGCAGGCACCCGAGCTTCGAGCCGAGGCAGGTTACCTCGGCGAGAAACGTGTCGAGGAGCACGGCGGTGGCCGAGAGGCGGTGCTTGTGGGTGATCGTCTTCGGCACTTTCGCCGAAAACCGGAAGTCATGGGGAACGCTCTGGGCCCAACGCGACCAGGTCGCCGGCCGGTGCGGTTGGTAGAAGCTCGAGTTGATCTCGACGGCTGGAAACCGCGCGGCGTACCGCTGGAGGTGCGATCCCTCGGCAGGGAACTCGGACTTGTGCGCTTTCGGGATTGCCCACCCAGCGCACCCAATTCGATATGGGGTCACGGCAAATCGGGGTCAGAGTCGCATTTCATCGTTCCAAC
>DASUGD010000014.1:0-2403 GCA_036274195.1 Gemmatimonadaceae bacterium
CGAGGGTCGTCACGATGGCGCAGCAATCCTCCCGCAGACCTCTCCGTTTCGCTGGCGCTGCGATCGTGCTCGCCGGTGCGGTTGCCGCGCTGCTCGCCGCGTGGGCCACCCAGTCGAGTGCCGTGCAGGGCGCACAGCTCATTCGCGGCAACAAGCCAGGCGAATGGCGCTACTGGGGCGGGGACGCCTGGAGCACACGCTACTCGGCGCTGGACCAGATCAACGCCTCGAACTTCAACTCGCTGCAGGTCGCGTGGCAGTGGAACGCCGGGGCCTTCGGCTCGGATGAGTATTACCGCACGACGCCGCTCTACGCGAACGGGCGGCTCTTCACCGTCGCGACCACGCGCCGGGTGGCGACCGCGATCGATCCCGACAACGGCGAGACGCTCTGGATGTGGCGGCTCGACGAAGGGATCCGCTGGCAGAAGGCACCGCGCCAGTTCGCGGGCCGAGGCCTGTCGTACTGGACCGACGGGCGGGAGGAGCGCGTGCTCGTCGTCACGCCAGGGTATCACCTCGCGTCACTCGATGCGAAGACGGGCATCCCCGACCCGAAGTTCGGCAAGAACGGCGTCGTCGATCTCATGGACGGTCTCGGGCTCCCGCTCGTGCCACTCGCGGTGGACGATTCGGGCCCGCTCATCATCAGCGACGCGGCGCCGTACCGACAGGCGAGACCGGGGGAAAAGTGGGACCCGGTGACGAAGACCGGCGCCGACGGCACGATCGGCATCGATCCATCGTTAGGCGAGATCGCGAACAGCTCGCCGGGCGTCGTGGTCGGCGACGTCTTCGTCGTCGGCAACTCGTCGATCCACGGCTATTACCCGATCCGCGCGCACAACATCCCGGGCTTCGTGCGCGGCTTCGACATTCGGACCGGCAAGCAACTCTGGAAGTTCAACCTCATCCCGCAGGCCGGAGAGTTCGGGGCGGAGACGTGGAAGAATGGCACGAAGGTCGGCACGAAGGGTGTTGGCAAGGTGGACCCGTGGGCCACGTGGTCCGCCGATCCGGAGCTCGGGCTCGTGTACGTCCCGACGGGCATGCCGCTCATGGACGAATACGGCGGCCTGCGCCCGGGCGACAACCTGTACGGCAACAGCCTCGTCGCGATCGACGTGAAGACCGGCAAGCGGAAATGGCACTTCCAGATGGTGCACCACGACATCTGGGACTACGACACGCCAATGGCGCCGAACCTCATCGACATCACGGTGAATGGAAAGCGTCGCAAGGCGATCGCGCAGACGACGAAGCAGGGATGGGTGTACACGTTCGATCGCGAGACGGGAGAGCCGATCTGGCCGATGCCCGAGACGCCGGTACTGCAGAGCGACGTGCCACAGGAGCAGACGTCGAAGACGCAGCCGATTCCGTCCAAGCCCGCGCCGTACTCGCAGCAGGGGCTCGTCGAGGCGGACCTGATCGACTACACGCCGGCCATCAAGGACTCGGCGCTCAAGCTCGCGCAGAAGTGTCGGATGGGACCGTACTATATCCCCGGTTCGGCGACGGACGGGACGAGCAAGCTCACATGCTCGTGGTACGCGCCAGGCGCGAGCGGCGGCGTGAACATCGACGGCGGCGGAGCGGTGGACCCCGAGACCGGCATGCTCTACGTCGGCTCGCAGACGGGCATGAGCACGATCCAGCTGCAGAAGGACCCGTGCTCCGAGTTCCCATACAGCTCGATCCACGACAACTGCGGTCTGATCGGCGCGCTCCCCGCGCCGGCGGACTACAAGCCGTCGAGCGATCGCGCCGGCGGGTTCGAGAATCGCGACAACGGCTCGCGAATCGGCAGCGTCTCGATCGTGAAGCCAAAGGAATACGGCGGCATCACCGCGTACGACATGAACTCGGGCGACAAGAAGTGGTGGGCGCCTAACGTCGGCATGGTCCCGCAGACGTCGAATGACCCGCTCTTTGCCGGCGTGACGCTACCGCCCCAGGGCGGACGTGGCCAGGCGCAGATCATCACGACGAAGACGCTCCTCATCTACGGCTCGGGGCGCAGCGGTGGCGTGCCGGGGAAGGGGCCGGAGCTCTACGCCGTGGACAAGGCCACGGGCAAGCAGGTGGGCGCAGTCAAGATTCCGGCAAAGACCACGGCGGTACCGATGACGTTCCTGCACAACGGGCGGCAGTACATCGTGTTCGCGATCGGGGCGGGGTCGAACACGTCATTGGTCGCTTTGACGTTGCCGCGCGCTGGGGCGGCGGGGGCGGGCGGGAATCGGTAACGACGCGCTCCGGCGCTCCAGATCGTTTGTGGCGCGGGGCACGTCGACATCATCGCGCCGGGAGCGCGGGGGCGCGGCCTCGTCGGCGGAACGCGCTCGCAGCCGGCGCCGCCGGACCGGTGTAGCGGTTGGCCGTACGGCTCCGGGAGGTCCG
>DASUGD010000015.1:0-10674 GCA_036274195.1 Gemmatimonadaceae bacterium
CCGCGTGGCACTGGCCTCACGGCCCACGCGCGGACTTCGGCGACTACGCGCAATACCTGCTCCATGCCGACGCGCTGCTGAAAGGCCGTCCCTACGGTGACATCGGGTACATCTATACCAGGTGGGCCCCGTTCATAGGCCCGCCCATCGAGCCACCCGGGCTGCCTGCCGCGCTGGTGCCGTTGCTGGCGCTGACGCGTGCGGCGCCGGAGAGCCCATTGTACAAGGGGTTCATGGTCCTCTGCGTGCTCGGGTTTCTTGGCGCGACCGGAGCGTATCTGGCGCGGTTCGGGAGCAAGCAGATCGTGATCGCCACCCTGTTCGTCGTCGGGTTGTGGGTCGAAACCGGATTTGCCACCACGGCGCCACAGCCGGACGTCATCTTCGCCGCGTTGGTCTGGGCCATGTTTCTGGTCGTCGATCGTCCCGGCGAGTGGAGGTGGAAGCATGCCGTCCTGATTTCGCTTTTGGGGCTCGTAGCGCTCGCGTTCCGGTTGGCGGCCCTGCCGCTTCTGCCTGCGGTCATGCTCTACTCGCTTCTCCGTCGTCGTACGGTGGGCCCCCTGGCACTTGCTCCCATGCTCGTCTGGTGCCTCTGTGGGACGATCGCGGTTGCGGCATTGCCAAACGCCGCGACGTATGCACGCTTCCTGCCGCGAGACCCAGTGCGCCTCGTCGGGACGTTCGCGCATAACGCATTCGAGTACCCGTTTCTGGTCCTGAACCTGTTCCTTTTCCCGCTGCCGTGGAACCTGGGGGACGACGTCTACCACGTATTCATCTGCAGTGTCGCGGTGCTCGGAGCTGTCGTGTGGATCCCGCGTATGCGGCACAGCTTCCCGCTTGTGTTCACAGTCGTGTACCTCGGCATGTTGTTCGTGATGCCGATTCGGCACGAGCGGTATCTGATGCCCCTTGCGCCCATGGCCGTGTTCTTTGCCATGGCTGGACTCGCGACGGTCGCACGGTGGCTCGCCCGCCTAACGCACCACGAGCTTGACGACACGCGCGCGGCACGCGTGCCGCTCGGGATCGCTGGCCTGATCGTCGCGGTCACCCTCGTCCGCGAGGTTTCGGCCCCCCGACCAGCCGCGCTGCTGGATGCGCCCGGCGCGAGGGAGGTCTTTCAGCGGCTTGCCGCGGCGCACGACACGGGAGTGGTCCGCGCCGTCTTCATCAACCCCCGCGTGTTGACCTGGCATACCGGTGTTCCCGCGATGGGGTTCTTCACCGCACCTGGAGACAGTGCGATCGCCGAATTTCGCGCCAAGCGAATCACGCACGTCGTGCTCGGGGATTTCAACATCGACCCGTGGCGGTCACGATCGATGGCGTCTGCCGTGTCGGCGCACTCGCGCGCGTTCCATCACCTTTTCACGGCCGGCGTGTTCACCGTCTACGCCTTCGACTCGACCGAGGCAGCTCCCTGACCGCCAAACAACCCGTGCCTGCCATCCTGCTCGACCGTGTGTTGCACCGCTACGGCGACACCACGGCGCTTCGCGACCTGTCCCTGACTGTCGAGGAAGGTGAGGTCTTCTCGCTCCTCGGACACAACGGCGCCGGGAAAACAACGACGGTGCGTATCGTCAACGGGCTGCTCGCGCCGGCGTCAGGCACCGTGCTCGTATTCGGACGATCTCCGCTCGACGATGGCGCCATCGTCCGTCGGCGGACGGCGGTGCTGACCGAGTCGCCGACGCTCGATGACCGCCTAACGGCTGCAGAGACCCTGAGCGCGTTCGCCGAGATGTACGACGTACCGCGCGCCGACATCGAGCCGCGGGTCAACGCGCTGCTCGCCGAGTTCGGGATCGCCGACCGCGCCAACGACCGCGTAGGCGGATTCAGCCGAGGCATGAAGCAGCGACTGTCGCTCGCCCGTGCGCTCGTCCACGACCCCGACCTGCTCTTTCTCGACGAGCCGACGGCCGGACTCGACCCGGTCGCCACGCAACAGCTCCATGACATGGTTCGCCAGATGGCGCGCACGCGCGGGCGCACGGTGGTGCTGTGCACGCACAACCTGGTGGAAGCGCAGGCGTTGAGCGACCGGGTCGCGGTGCTTGGCGGGGGTGAACTGCTGGCACTCGGAACGCCGGCCGAGCTGGCCCGCCGCATAACGCCGCGCCTCGAGGTCACGATCGAGACAGACCCGGCACGGGAAGGCGACGCCGTCGCGCTGATTGCCGGGCTGGATGGGCTCACCGTCACCACCGACCGCACCGGCGTCCTGCGTGTCGGAGGCATTCCGCGCGAGCGCGTGCCCGACATCGCGGCCCGGCTCGTGGCCGGCGGAATCCCTCTCTACCGGCTCGAGCCGCACGAGCCGTCGCTCACCGACGCCTACTTCGCGCTCCAGCACGCAGGCAAAGGATCCAGATGAACCAGCGCATCGTCGCCGCCATCGTGCGGAAGGATCTGCGAGTCGTACGGCGCAGCCGAGCGCTGATGACGCCACTCATCGTGCTGCCGGTGCTGCTCATGATCGTCTTCCCAACGGTCTTCACGTTTCTGCCTCGAATCGTCGGTGGTGCGCACACGGCCTTCGCCGAGATGTTTCGGAATCTGCCGGATCCGGTGAAGAGGCAGTTCGGCGAGTTCACGGAGGCCACGTGGATACGCGTCGTCCATACGCAGATGCTCGCGCCACTCATGCTGCTCGTCCCGTTCATGGTCGCAAACGTGATCGCCGCCGACGGCTTCGCGGGCGAGCGAGAGCGGAAGACGCTCGAGCCCCTGCTCTACACGCCGGCGACGGACGCAGAGCTGTTCTTCGCCAAGCTGCTCGCCGCCTGGATCCCCGCGGTGATGATTGCGTTCGGTGGAGCGTTCATCTACGCCGTTATCGTGAACGTCACGGCGTGGCCGGTGATGCACCGCGTGTTCTTCCCAGACCTCACCTGGACGGTGATGGTGCTGTGGATGGCGCCGGCGTTCGCGGCGTTGGGGCTCGCCGGGATGCTGCTCGTATCGCTGCGTGTCCGGGGCATGCAGGAGGCAACTCAGTTGGGCGGCCTGTTCGTCCTCCCGGTCATCGCGCTCGTGGTTGGCGAAGTCCGCGGCGCGATCCTCCTCGGTCCGCTGATGGCGATTCTGATTGGGGTATTCGTGTGGGCAATCGCCGGAGCCCTGCTCGCCTTCGGGGTGCGGCGATTCCGGCGAACAAGCCTGGTGGCGAAGCTCTAGCATGGACGCACACGAACCCGGCACCGGCGTTCGGCAAGCCTTCCCATAACGCGGCGCCGACAGCGAACCGACGCGGCCTTCCGTATACATCGCAACACCGGTAGCGTAGCAGCACCATTTCCCCGTTATGCGAGGCCCCCATGCGCATGCGTGTCGTCCCGGCGAGCGGACTCATGTCCCTCGCCATCGTCCTGGCACCGCTCGGTGCGCAACAGTCCGGACCGGCGCAGCCGCAGATCTCCAAGATCTCGCTCGAGCAGTACTTCGACCTCGAGGACGTCCAGAACCCGCAGCTCTCCCCTGACGGGAAGCAGATCATCTACACTCGCCGGTGGGTGGACAAGATGAACGACCGCTGGGAGTCGTCCCTCTGGATCATGAACGCCGACGGCTCTCGCAGCCGGCATCTGGTGGACGGCTCGAACGCGGTCTGGTCTCCGGACGGATCCCGGATCGCCTACCTCGCGAAGGGTGAGCCAGGCGGGACCCAGATCTGGGTCCGGTTCATGGATGGCGAGGCGGCGCCCACGCAGATTACCCGGTTGACGGAAACACCGGCGGACGTCGAGTGGTCGCCCGATGGCAAGTCACTCGCGTTCCGCATGCTCGTCGTGCAGCGCGACGAGATGCGGATCGCGATGCCGGCCGCGCCAAAGGGAGCGAAGTGGGTGGAGCCGCCGCGCGTCGTAACGCGACTCAAGTACCGACAGGACCGGCAGGGGTACGTCGACGATGGCTACCGCCAGATCTTCGTCGTGCCGGCTGACGGCGGTACCGCACGCCAGATCACGACCGGCGCGTGGGAGGCCGGCGAGCCTGAGTGGTCGCGCGACGGGAAGTCGATCGTGTTCTCGTCGCTCCGGATCGAAGGCGCGGAGTACGCGTGGCGTGAGTCGGAGATCTATGCGGTCGATGTCGCCACGAAGCAGGTCCGGCAGCTGACGAACCACAAGGGTCCCGACAATTCTCCGCGCGTCTCGCCGACAGGGAAATACATCGCGTTCACCGGCTTCGACTCGACGGACGCGACCTGGCAGGACTCGCACCTCTATGTGATGGACGCCGACGGCTCCAACCGCCGCATCCTGACCGAGACATTCGACCGGTCGCCTCAAGGCATCCTGTGGGCGCCTGACGAGAGCGGCATCTACATCAACGTCGAGAGCGACGGCTGGCGCAACCTGTATTTCGTGCCGCTCGCTGGCGGCGTGCGTCCGATCACGAAGGGCTCACAGCTCCTGACGGTCACGTCCGTCAACAAGAGCGGCGAGATGGTCGGCGTGTCCTCGACGTCGCTCAAGCCTAACGACGTGGTCGCGCTGAGCGTGAAGAATCCCGCCCTCCGCCAGCTCACCGCGGTGAACGACGACATCCTCGCCGGCAAGACGCTCGGGCAGGTCGAGGAGTTCTGGTACCCGACGGCCGACGGCATGAAGATCCAGGGCTGGATCGTCAAGCCGCCGGGTTTCGACGCCAAGAAGAAGTACCCGCTCATGCTCTCCATTCACGGTGGGCCGCACTCGATGTACAACGGGGCGTTCAACTTCGCGTGGCAGGAGCACGCGGCGAACGGGTACGTGGTGCTCTACACGAATCCCCGGGGCTCGACAGGCTACGGCAGCGCATTCGGCAACGCGATCAAGAACGCGTACCCCGGGAAGGACTTCAACGACCTCATGGCCGGCGTGGATACCGTCCTTGGCCGAGGGTACATCGATCAGCACAACCTGTTCGTGTACGGGTGCTCCGGAGGCGGCGTGCTCACGGCGTGGACCGTTGGGCACACCGACCGCTTCGCCGCGGCGGTGTCTCAGTGCCCGGTCATCGACTGGGTGAGCTTCGTGGGCACGACCGATGGGCAGTCGTGGTACAAGAACTTCAAGAAGTACCCGTGGGAAGACCCGAGCGAGCACCTCGCGCGGTCGCCGCTCATGTACGTCGGCAACGTGAAGACGCCGACGATGCTCATGACCGGCGTGAACGACCTCCGCACGCCCATCTCACAGACCGAGGAGTTCTACGAGGCGCTCAAGGTCCGCAAGGTGCCCACTGCCATGATCCGGTTCAACGACGAGTGGCACGGCACGTCATCGCGCCCGTCGAACTATCTGCGAACGCAGCTCTACCTCCGGAGCTGGTTCGAGAAGTACTCCACGAAGGGCGAGAAGGTAGCGGCGCAGTAGCGTTAGGCCGGCTTGGGTTTCGCGCTCGAGTCGGATTTCGGTTTCACGACCGAGTCAGCCGGTGGCGGAGCAGTGCGCTTCGCCGCCGGTTTTTTCTTCTTCTTCACTTTGGCGGCGGAATCCGCCCGGGCCGAATCCGCGGCGCGGGTTGCCGCCGTGTCGGTCTTCTCCAGCATCTTCGCCGATTGTGCTTCCGCCTTGCGGATGATCGCCACGAACACGTCCGCCTCTTCGGCCTCGATCGGAATCGTGAACGCCGACTGCGGGTTCTCCGAGAACGCCAGGGCATACTGCGACTGGCCCGCGTCGACGGAGCGTGTCAGCGCCATCGTCGTCGTCGATCCATACTCGGTGACCTCGGAGCGGTACGTTCGTGGCGGGTCCGCCTTGCGCGCGCGCGCCTTGAGCATGCGCTGCGTCGAATCGATCCACGCCCGCGCGGCGGCCCCGCGGAGCTGGAGATAGATCGTCTTTTGTGGTCCCGCCGCCGCAACCTCGATGAACCCATCGTCCCGGGCGTTGACGATCACCCCCGCATCGCCGAACACCGCTTTCGAGACCGCGACGCGCTTCGTGGATGGGGCCGGAGCGAACGGGTTCGGCGGGGCGGCCTGCGCGGGCGGAGGGCCACTCTGGCCGAATGCCTGACGAGGCGCCGCCAAACTCATCACCGAACACGCGACCATGGAGCACCGAAGGAATTGCTGAATCGACACGCGGAACCTCGTGAACTCGGAACTCGAACGCTGACCTCGTGCGTCGTCGCGGAGTGTCTGACGCCGGCTTCTCATCGTAGTAGAATCGGGGCCCACGGCCTGCGCAACCCCGTGCGCCCAGCGGGTGATACCCCGAGAGATCCCACGGGCTCCTTGACGAGCCCGTCCAGCTACGCTTCGACGCGTCGGGTCGGGGCCATCCCGTCACCTTACAGCCATTTCATGTTCGCGCCACGCCTACGTACCGGCTCTGGCGCTTCTACGTCATCGTCACGATTTTGTGCGACATTCGAGCGGAATACCTTCCTGCGCACACGACGCACCAACGGCGACGGGCTTCAGCGCACGCCCCGTTACCACCGCCGGCTCAGACACGCTTGGGACCGAGGCTTCATCACCGGTCGTCACCCAGTCGACACGAGGTCAAGGATGACCCGACGTTCGATTTGCCGCTTCCTGTGTCTCGCTCTGACAACCGCTACTCCCGCCCTCGCGCAAACCGGCTCCATCGGGGGCCGGATCATCGACAGCACGACGTCCGCTCCCGTGACGCGAGCGGACGTCCGTGCAATGTCGGGGACTTCGACCGTCGGGACGGCCACCGCCGGCAACGACGGTGTGTATCGCATAACGAACGTCCCGCCGGGCACCTATGACATCGTCGTGAGATACATCGGCTACGCACAGCGCCGAATCCCCGGCGTTCGCGTGGCGGCTGGCCAGAACGTGCAGCTCGACGTCAGGATCGCGGGAACCGTAACGGCGCTCAATCCGACGGTCATCAGCGCGTCGCGCCAGTCGGAAAAAGAGCTCGATGCACCGGCCCATGTCGGTGTCGTCGAAGCGCAGGAGATCCGCGAGCGCTCGTCGCTGACGGTCACCGACAACATTCGCAGCGTCCCCGGTGTGGACGCGACGACCGGCGGCATCGCGCAGACGAACGTCGTCACGCGCGGATTCAACAACGCGTTCTCTGGAGCGTTGCTCACGCTCCAGGATTATCGTTTCGCGGCCGTGCCATCCCTCCGCGTCAACGTACCGCTGCTCTTCACAGGCACGAGCGAGGACATCGAGCGGATCGAAGTGCTGCTCGGCCCCGCGTCCGCGCTCTATGGCCCGAACAGCTCGAGCGGCGTGCTGCACGTCATCACGAAATCGCCGTTCGAGTCCGAAGGCGCGATCCTCACGCTCGATGGTGGTGAGCGGTCCATCCTGCATGGCTCCGGCCGGTACGCGGGCACGGTCGGCCAGAAGTTCGGCTTCAAGATCTCGGGCGAGGCGTTCACCGGAAAGGACTGGGAATACATGGATCCGGCCGAGCCGCCGATGATCCCGCGACCTAACGGGACGCCCGGCGAGCGCGACACCGTGCCCAACGTCCGCAACTTCGACGTCAGGCGCTACGCCGGCGAAGCGCGCGTGGACATCCGCCCGCGCAACGACATGGAGCTGATCACGACCTACGGCCTCAGCAAGATCGGGAGTGGGCTCGAGCTCACGGGTACGAATGGCACGGCCCAGGCAAAGAACTGGACGTATCAGAGCATCCAGGAGCGTTTCCGCTGGGGACGGCTGTTCGCGCAGGTCTTCGCCAACTTCAGCGACGCAGGCAACAGCGACAGTCTCGACACGCGCGGTACGTTCCTCCTGCGCACCGGCACGCCGATCGTGGACAACTCGAGGGTCTTCGCCGCGCAGATCCAGCACGGCCTGGGATTCGGCGGCGGGAAGGAGGACCTCGTCTACGGTGCGGACTACATCTTCACGAATCCGAGAACCGGCGGCACCATCAACGGCCGGAACGAGAACAACGACGATGTCCACGAGATCGGCGCGTACGTGCAGTCGACGACGCACCTCTCGCGCATGTTCGACGTGGTGGCGGCGATTCGCGTGGACAATCACGACGTGCTCGATCAGACGTTCTGGTCGCCGCGTGTGGCGCTGATCTACAAGCCGTCGGAGACGCAGAACATTCGCGCCACCTACAACCGCGCGTTCTCGACGCCCGCGAACTTCTCGTTCTTTCTCGACCTGCCCCAGGCGTTCATCCCGATCACACCGACGATCGGGTATCAGGTGCGCGGCCTGGGTGTGCCGTCCAGCGGCTTCACGTTCCGTCGCAACTGCGCCACCGGCGCAGGCGGTCTGTGCATGCGGTCGCCGTTCCCGATCGTCGGCCCGACCGGTGGCGTCACGGGCGCGCCGAACACCGTCGTCGACGCGAACGCGGCGCAGTACTATCGCACGCTCGTGGGCGGCAGCCAGGCCGCGATCGTCCAGGCACTGATCGCCGCGGGAGTCAGTCCGGCAAACGCCCCACAAGTGTTCGGCGCGCTGTTCGGCGCGAACACGGACGCCGTGCAAACCACGCTCCGGCTGTTCCGGCCACCCAGCGGTGGCCAGGGCGCGAGCTTCGTTCAGGTGCAGCCCTCGACCGTAGAGGACGTGGAACGGCTCAAGGCCACGACGACCGACGCCTACGAGCTCGGTTACAAGGGCATCCTCGGCAAGCGAGCACGACTCGCGATCGACCTCTGGTATCAGCGCAAGACGAACTTCACCACGGCGGCCCAGAACGTCACGCCTAACGCGTTCCTCGACCCCACGACGCTCGGTGCCACCCTCGGCGCCGTGCTGACGGCAGAGGCGCAGGCCGGACGTGTTCCAGCGGCCGCCATCGCGCCGCTGGCAACGGCACTCACAGGACAGCTGGCGCAGGTGCCCGTCGGGACCGTGGTGCCCGACAGCCCGCTCGCCGACACGCCGAGCCTGTTCTTCAGCTACCGCAACATCGACCAGACGATCGACTACAAGGGCGTCGATCTCGCCTTCGACTATATCCTCACCGATCGCGTCACGCTCATTGGGACGTATTCATGGGTGAGCGACGTGCTCTTCCCGGAAGTGTCCACCGGCCCCGATACGCTCACGCTCAACTCGCCGGACAACAAGGCGACGCTCACCGCACGCTACCGCGACGAAGTGAGCGGCTTGAGCTTCGAGCTTCGCGGCCGGTACGCGAACGCGTTTCCGGTCAACTCCGGCGTGTACATGGGCGACGTGCCGGTCAATGCGTTCATGGACGCCCAGTTCAGCTGGCGGCTGCCCTTGCCGGGGCGGAGTGTCACGTGGTCGATCACGGGCACGAACATCCTGAACAACAAGCGCGTGACGTTCATCGGCACGCCCGAAATTGGGCGACTGGTGATGACCCGCGTGCAGTACGCGTTTTGAGTGATGGGCGACAGGGGCTGAATGCAGGTGATTCATCCCCTGCTCGACCCGGATAGGCGGCCCATCGTCGGGCATCGCGGCAACGCGGCGCACGCGCCCGAGAACACGATGGAGTCGTACCGGCAGGCGCTCGCGGCCGGCGCCGAATGCGTCGAGCTCGACCTGCGCCTGTCGGCGGACGGCGTCCCCGTGGTCATGCATGACCCGACGGTCGATCGCACCACCGACTCGAGTGGCGCGGTCGCGTCGCTGTCGGTCGACCAGCTTCGGCGCGCCGACGCGGGAGCGCGGTTCACGCGCGATGGCGGAAGAACGTTCCCCTATCGGGACAAAGGAATCCGCGTGCCGACGCTCGAGGACGTGCTCACGGAGCTCGCCGATGTGCCACTTCTCGTCGAGATCAAGACCGCGCAAGCGTCGTCCGCTGTGCGGCGCCTCATCGAGCGGCACGGGGCCGAGTCGCGATGTGTGATCGAGTCGTTCGACGCGCGAGCGCTCGAGCCGTTTCGTGGATCGCGCCTGGCGATCGGCGCGTCACGCGCCGACGTCGCGCGCCTGCTGCATCGGATCGTGACGAGGCGGCCGGTCCGTTCGCTCCCGTATTCCATCATGTGCCTGCCGCCGCGGCTTCGCGGCGTGCCCATGCCGATCGCATCGCTCGTACGGCTGACGCGACCGGCGGGCTGCCTCGTTCACATGTGGACGATCAACGAGCCCGAGGAGGCGCGGCGGCTCTGGAGCGTCGGCGTGCGGGGCATCGTCTCGGACGACCCCGGGCTCATGCGCCGGACGCGCGACGCCGCCTAACGTTTCGACGGCGCGACGGTGAACGCGAAGTTCCCGCGCGCCACGTGGCCGTCCCGCGCCATCGTGCGCCAAGCGACCGTATAGGTTCCCGGGGACATTTTCCCCTTCACAGCGGCAACGACCGTCGCCGAGTCGGCGCTGGCCAGCGGTGCGAGCGCGACGGAGGCGTTCCCGGGGCCCGTTACCTTCACGGTGGTCACCTTGAGCTCGGGCGTCTCCGAAAACGAGAGGCGGATCGAATCGGGCGCCGCGGCCACGGTGGCGTTGGCCAGCGGCGACGACTTGATGAGATGGAGATGGAATGGCGCAGCCCATGCTGATGTGGCCATGAGGCCGATGGCGAAGGCCACCGTTGCGGCGACGCGCGTGGGGCGATGAGTGAGCGAGAAAAGCATCGATGAACGGTCAGGGTGGGTCCGCCGAAAAGTATGGCTGGATACAGGCGGGCGGGACCGGTCGGTCGAGACCCGATGGTCGGACCAATTAGGTGGGGTGGCGATGTTTCGCTGTAGAAGGGGTCAGACTCCTATTTCATCCTTTTC
>DASUGD010000016.1:0-4955 GCA_036274195.1 Gemmatimonadaceae bacterium
ACTCGAGCCCCGCGGCGCTCCGCCATGAGCTGCCACGGCACGAGGTTCGAGTGGTGCTCCATCTCCGTGACGACGATCTCGTCGCCCGGCTTCACGAACGCCTCGCCGAAGCTCGACGCCACGAGGTTGATCCCCTCGGTCGTCCCGCGCGTGAAGATGATCTCGTGCGCGTGCTTTGCGCCGAGGAATGCCCGCGCCTGCTCACGAACCCCGTCATAGGCTTCCGTCGCCCGCTCGCTCAGCCAATGAACACCGCGATGTATGTTGGCGTTCTCCTCGGCGTAGTAGCGCGACGTCGCGTCGATCACGACCTGCGGCTTTTGGGTGGTCGCCGCGTTGTCGAGGTAGACGAGTGGCGCGACGCCCCTCACTTTCGTTGCGAGGATGGGAAAGTCTTGCCGGGAGGACAGGGAACCGGGAACAGGGAACGGGGAACCGTGCGTTCGAGGAGCCTCGGTTCCCAGTTCCCGGTTCCCTGTTCCCAGTGCTCGCACGGTACCCACTATGCCGTCGTAACCTCTATTCCCGTGAACCGCTGCAAGGTCGCCTGTTCCAACTCCTGGCGAACACGATCGATCTCGATCGTCTCCAGCACTTCCGCCGCGAACGCGTAGGTGAGCAGGCGCCGGGCGAGCTCCTTGTTGATGCCTCGACTCTTCATGTAGAAGAGCGCTGTCTCGTCCACGCGGCCGACCGTCGCGCCGTGCGTGCACTTGACGTCATCCGCGAATATCTCGAGCTGCGGCTTGGTATCCACCTGCGCGCGCTCCGACAGCAAGAGCACCTTGTTCGTCTGCTTGCCATCCGTCTTCTGCGCGATCGGGTCGACGTACACCTTGCCGTTGAACACGCCGTGCGACGCGCCGTCCAGCACGCCCTTGTAGAGCTCGCGGCTGAAGCAATTCGGCTGCGCGTGCTCGATCTTCGTCTGGTGGTCGCAGTGCTGCTCGCCGTCGAGCATGTAGAGCCCGTTGAGCGTCGCGCCCGAACCTTCGCCATCGAGCGTCGTGTAGATGTTCGTCCGTGACAGCGCCGCGCCGGTCGAGAACGAGAACGACTGGTAGTGGCTGTCCCGCTTCTGCTCGGCCTCGATCGTACCGACGTGGAACGCCCGCGGGCTCTCGCGCTGCATCTTGAGGTGCGACAGGTTCGCGCCGTCCTCGAGCAGCACCTCGGTCACGGCGTTCGTGAAGTAGCTGGCCTCGCCGGTCGCGACATAGCTCTCGATCACCGTCGCCTTCGAGTTCCGCTCGGCGACGATGAGCGTGCGCGGGTTGGACTGCGTCTTCGCCGCGATCGCGTCGGACACGAACAGGATGTGAATCGGGCGATCGACCTCGAACTCCTTTGCGATGCGCACGACAGCGCCATCGCTCAGGAACGCGCTGTTGAGCGCCGTGAACGTGTTGAGCTCGTATTCCGCGAGCTTGGAGAGGTGACGCTCGACGAGCGGATCCCCGGTGCGGAACGCCGTCGCCATGTCGTAGACCTTCACGCCGTCTGGCAGAGCCTCGAGCGACGACAGGGCAGGGGCGAAGACGCCGTTCACGAACACGATCGTCGGCCAGTCGCTCGCGCCGAAGGTGAAGGGTACGAGGTCGCCCGGCTTCACGTCGCCGCCAGGCGCCGTGCGTGGCGGATACGCCGCCTCGACGATCGGCGCGACGCTCGTGAAGTGCCAGTCCTCGTTCTTCGTGGTCGGGAAGCCTAACGCCTGAAAGCGCTGGAACGCGCACTGCCGGATGGTGTCCAGCCAGCTCGGCGTCCCGCGCGCCGCACGTGAGAAGGCCTGGTACTCACTCGTGAACCCGGTACCACCGAGACCTTCTGTCATTGACCCACCGCTCGGTTCCCAGTTCCCAGTTCCCCGTTCCCGCGCGCTGCAGGCGCGCCGAGCCCCTCGTAGCCCTTCGCCTCCAACTCCAGCGCGAGCTCCTTGCCGCCGGACTTCACGATGCGGCCGTTCGCCAGCACGTGAACGAAGTCGGGCACGATGTAGTTGAGAAGGCGCTGGTAGTGCGTGACGACGATCGTCGCGTTGTCCGGCCGCCGCATGGTGTTGACCCCTTCGGCCACGATGCGGAGCGCATCGATGTCGAGCCCGGAGTCCGTCTCATCGAGGATCGCGAGCTTGGGGTCGAGCACGGCCATCTGGAGGATCTCGTTGCGCTTCTTCTCGCCACCCGAGAAGCCCGCGTTCACCGAGCGCTGCAGCATGTCGTCGCTCATGTGCACGAGCTGGAGCTTCTGCTCCATGACCTCGAGGAAGTCGATGGGATCCACCTCGTCCTCCCCGCGCGATTTCCGGATCTCGTTGTAGGCCGAGCGGAGGAAGTACGCGTTGGAGACGCCGGGGATCTCGACGGGATACTGGAACGCGAGGAAGAGCCCCTTCTGGGCGCGCTCCTCGGGGTCCATCTCGAGGAGATTCTCGCCCTCGTAATAGACCTCACCAGCGGTGACCTCGTACGCCGGGTGTCCCGCGAGGACCTGGGCGAGCGTGCTCTTGCCGGACCCGTTAGGCCCCATGACCGCGTGCACCTCGCCGGCGTTGACCGTGAGGCTGATACCGCGGAGGATTGGTTTATCGCCAGCGCTGGCGTGGAGGTTTCTGATCTCTAACATGAGTTACGAGTATCGATATCGACTGGTTTAACCGCAGAGGTCGCAGAGGGACGCAGAGAAGGCAATTCGAAAGCTCAATCTCTGCGGTCTCTGCGTCCTCTGCGGTTCAATTCATGGCGGTATGAATCAGCCAACGGACCCTTCGAGCGTGATGCCTAACAGTTGCTGAGCCTCCAACGCAAACTCCATTGGCAGTTCCTTGAAAACCTCTCGGCAGAATCCCGACACGATCATCGAAACAGCCTGCTCGGCCGAGAGACCACGCTGCTTCAGGTAGAAGATCTGGTCTTCCCCGATCTTCGACGTCGACGCCTCGTGCTCGACCGTCGCCGTGTTGTTCCCGACCTCGATGTAGGGGAACGTGTGCGCGCCGCATCGGTTGCCCACGAGCATCGAGTCGCACTGCGTATAGTTCCGTGCGCCCGTCGCCCTCGGCAGCACCTGCACGCGGCCGCGGTACGAGTTGTTGCCCTCGCCGGCCGAGATCCCCTTCGAGACGATGTTCGACTTCGTGTTCTTGCCGATGTGGATCATCTTCGTGCCCGTGTCCGCCTGCTGCTTGCGGTTCACGACGGCCACGGAGTAGAACTCGCCCACCGACTCGTCGCCCTGCAGGATGACGCTCGGGTACTTCCACGTGATCGCCGAGCCGGTCTCGACCTGCGTCCACGAGATCTTGGACTTGCGGCCTAACGCCTTGCCTCGCTTCGTCACGAAGTTGTAGACGCCGCCGTTGCCTTCCTCGTCGCCGGAGTACCAGTTCTGCACGGTCGAGTACTTCACCGTCGCGTTCTCGAGCGCCACGAGCTCGACCACCGCCGCGTGCAGCTGATTCTCGTCGCGCTTGGGCGCCGTGCACCCCTCGAGGTAGCTCACGTACGCGCCCTCATCGGCGATGATGAGCGTGCGCTCGAACTGGCCGGTTCCGCTCGCGTTGATGCGGAAGTACGTGGACAGCTCCATTGGACAGCGAACGCCCTTGGGCACGTACACGAACGAGCCGTCGGAGAACACCGCCGAGTTGAGCGACGCGAAGAAGTTGTCGGAGTAGGGAACCACCGAGCCGAGATACTTCCGCACGAGCTCGGGATGGTGTCGCACCGCCTCACCGAACGAGCAGAAGATGATGCCGAGCTTCGCCAGCTCCTCCTTATAGGTCGTGCCGACCGACACGGAGTCGAACACCGCGTCGACCGCCACGCCAGCGAGAATCTTCTGCTCGGTGAGCGGGATGCCGAGCTTGTTGTACGTCTCGAGGATCTTCGGGTCGACCTCGTCGAGGCTGCCTAACGGCTTCTTCGTCTTCGGCGCCGAGTAGTAGCTGATCGCCTGGTAGTCGATCGGGTCGTAGGTGACGTTCGGCCAGTGCGGCTCCGCCATGGTCGTCCAGCGGCGGTACGCCTTGAGGCGCCACTCGAGCAGCCAGTCGGGCTCGTGCTTCTTGGCCGAGATGAGCCGAATCGTCTCCTCGGACAACCCGGGCGGAATGGTATCCGCCTCGATGTCCGTCTCGAAGCCGGCTTGATAATCCTTGTTGATCAGCGATTCGATGGAACTGCTCATTGGCGCAGTCTGTTCTGGCGTTATGACGTGGTCCCAAGGGGAGTCACTGTTCCCGGTTCCCCGTTCCCAGTTCCCGCTTCACCCGTTCCCGATTCCCGAATACAGTACTCACAGCAGCTCGCCCCACTGGCGATGTGCTTTCGCCGCTCCACCACCGCTCCGAGGAACTCCGCGAGAAACCGCTCTTCCGCAACGCAGACTTCCGGAAACTTCTCGGCGACCGCCCGGAGCACGCAGTTGTGCTCGCGAATGAGCGCCTCATCGCCGTTAGGCACGGCGTCGGATTCGGCCATGTAGCCGAAGGACGACATGAGCTCCGAGAGCAGCTGCGTCCGCTCGTTGAGCGGCAGCGCGGCAAGCTGCTCCTTCGCGCCGGCCGCGACGCGCTCCCATTGTGCCCGGAAGAGCTCGACGACCCCGTCGGCACCGCGCTGCTCGCGTACGGTGTCGAGCAGGGTCGTGAGCGTCGTGTCGTACGACCGCGGGAAGAGTGCCTCGCCGGCCTCCGTCAACGAATAGGCGAGCCGCGGCCCGCCCACGCCGCGAACTTGCCGGGCACAGCGCAGGAGGCCCTCGGCCTCGAGCTCCTTGAGGTGGCGGCGCAGTGCGTTCGGCGTGAGGCCAAACTCGACTGCCAGCTCGTTGGCGCTGATCGGCTGTGATTTCTTCACCGCCACGAGCACGTCGCCGCGGATACCGCGAAAGCCGGCCAGCGTGGGGGCGATGGGGAGCATGGGGAGAAAACTACTCCGGATTTCCGGTTTCTT
>DASUGD010000017.1:0-13708 GCA_036274195.1 Gemmatimonadaceae bacterium
GGGCGTTCGAATGATGAAATTCGACTCCGACCCCAATTCTGGCCAGTCTGGCACGCCAACGAGTCGGGCGTAGTGTTACCGCATGGCTGAGCCGCACGACACGCTCCAGAACAGCCTCGCGGGCCGCTACGACGTCGAGCGCGAGCTCGGCGAAGGCGGGATGGCCACCGTCTACCTCGCGCACGACGTTAGGCACGCGCGAAAGGTGGCCATCAAGGTCATCCGCCCCGAAGTCGCCGAAACACTCGGCACCGAGCGCTTTCTGTCGGAGATCAAGCTGACGGCGAGCCTCCAGCACCCGCACATCCTCACGCTGCTGGACTCGGGGGTCGTCGCGTCGGCCGGCTCGGGCGAGCGCCCCTTCTATGTGATGCCGTACCTCGCGGGCGAGACCCTGCGCGCCCGCCTAACGCGCGAGCGCGCGATCGGGGTCCGCGACGCGCTGGTGATTCTCGGCGAGGTCGCCGACGCGCTGGCGTCGGCCCACCATCAGAACATCGTCCACCGGGACATCAAACCCGAGAACATCCTGCTCGACCAGGGCCACGCGGTCGTCATGGACTTTGGCGTCGCCAAGGCACTGCACCGGTCGATGGATGGCTCGAGCCTGACCGGCATCGGCGTCACGATCGGAACACCGGCCTACATGGCCCCGGAGCAGGCGGTCGGCGATCCGGCGATCGACCATCGGGCAGACCTGTACGCGCTCGGCGTCCTGGCGTTCGAGATGCTGACCGGGCGCACTCCGTTCTCGGGGCCTACCGTCGCCGCCATGGTCTCGGCGCTGCTTTCGAAACCCGCGCCGCCGGTCACGAGCGAGGCTCCGACATGCCCACCGCGCTTGGCCGGACTGATCGACGCGCTGCTCGCCAAGGACCCTGACCAGCGACCGGGAAATGCCGCCGAAGTGCGCGACACGCTGCGCTCGATTCTCGTGGACGTGTCGTCCGGCCCGATCCCGACCCGGCGTGCCGCGGGCGATCGCCGCGGGTTGACCGGCACGCTCCTGGCTGCGGCGATCCTGGCCGCGGCCGGTCTCGTACTCTGGCATCCGTGGCGGTCGAAGGCGTCGGTTGCCGGAGCGCCATTAGTGAGGGACACCGCCACGGCGACCCGCTCGATCGCCGTGCTGCCGTTCGAGAACGTGAATCGGGATTCGACGACCGATTACTTCAGCGACGGAATGGCCGAAGAGCTGATCAGCGCACTCGGCCGACTGCGCGGCCTTCGGGTCGCGTCGCGAACATCGACGTTCGCGATGAAGGGCCAGGTCGGCGGCCTCGCCGAGGTCGGTCAGAAGCTCGGCGTGCAGACGGTGCTCGAGGGAAGCGTTCGCCGCTACGGCGACCAGGTGCGCGTGACGGCCCGGCTCGTGGATGTCGCTCGCGATTCGACACTCTGGGGCGGCGAGTACACGAACGAGTTGAAGAACGTGCTGTTCGTGCAGGACACGATCGCTCGCTCGATCGTGTCCGCGCTGAGCGTAGCGCTTGGTGAATCAGGCCCGGAGTTGAGTCGGCCGCGGAGCGGCAACCCCGAGGCGTACGACGAGTATCTGCGCGGCCGGTACTTCCTGGGGCGCCGCAACCCGGCGTCGCTCGCCTCGGCGATCCGATCGTTCGAGGCGGCGATCGCGAAGGATTCCTCCTTTGCGCCGGCCTATGCGGGCCTGGCCGACGCCTACAGCCTCACCGCGCCGTTCGGCGGGCGCCCCCCTCGCACCGTTTTCGAGCTCGCACGCTCGGCCGCGAACCGCGCGCTGGCGCTCGACTCCACCGTGGCCGAGGCACACACGTCGTTAGGCATCGTGGCGATGTTCTACGACTGGGACTGGCCGGCGGCCGGCCAGCACCTGGCGCGCGCGGTCGCGCTGAATCCGAGCTACGCCGAAGGACACCTGTTTTACGGCTGGTACCTCTTGCTGAAGGGCCGTGGAGCAGACGCGCAGGCGGAGCTCGCGCGGGCGCACGCGCTGGACCAACTCTCGGTCGTGATCGCGACGCGCCGCGCGACGCTGATGCAGTACGCCGGGCGTGACAGAGAGGCGATCCCGTTCCTTCAGCAGGCCTTGGAGCTCGACAGTACCTTCTTCCATGCCCGTGCCGACCTCGCCGCAGCGTTCGTGGCAACCGGCCAGCTCGATTCTGCACGACGAGTCGTGCCACGCGCCGCGCTGTTCCCGGGGAGTGGCGAAGCAGGCATGCCCGTGTGGGTGCTGGTTCAGCTGGGCGACACAACCGCGGCGCGCCGGCTGGTCCGCGACTACGAAGCAGCACGCCAGCACATGTACGTGGCGGCGGATGCAATGGCAGCGATGTACGCCGCGCTCGGCGATTCGACTCGTGCACTGCAGCTACTCGACGACGCGGCGGAAGAGCGGGCGTTCACGCTGGTGTTCCTGGCGAACTACCCGATGTTCACCTCACTCCACAAGAGTGCGAGGTTCAGGCGGCTGGTGGATCGGATCGGCGTGGTCCAGCCACCGGCCTAACGTCGATCTCGAAGGCGCGCGGCTCTCGAGGCATCAAGGTGCCACGAACCGTGAGACGGGAGACGGCAGAGAACTGAAGCGAGCAGACGGCAGCCGGCAGGGGGGAGACGGCAGAGAGGGCGCCACGCATCTCGTTTCACCTCCGCCTTCTGCCCACCGCCCACGCCGGCTTCAGTGCGCTGCCGGCTGCCACCTTGCACGGATAGGCTGCCCCCAACGTCTGGGTGGAATGACAGCACGGCCATATGTCGATAGAATCAACACTCGACTCCACCGCCACCCCGGATCATGCCTACCAAACCCCTCGGCATCGGCTTCATCGGCAGCGGCTTCAACACCCGCTTCCACATTCAGGGCTTCCAGGCCATCCGCGACGCCGACGTGCGCGGCGTCTGGAGCCCTAACAAGAAGAACGCGGCATCCGCCGCGGCCCTCGCGCGCACGCTCGACGTCGGTGACGCCAAGGCGTACGCGACCATCACCGACATGGTCGCCGACCCCGAGATCGACGCCATCTGGCTGTGCGGGCCCAACCACGCGCGGATAGAGAACGTCGAGGAGCTCGTCCACGCCATCGAGTCCGGCAAGGGGACGCTCAAGGGCATCGCGTGCGAGAAGCCGCTCGCCCGCAACGTTTCCGAAGCGAAGCAGGTGCTCGAGCTCGTTAGGCGCGTCGGACTGCCGCACGGCTACCTCGAGAACCAGGTCTTCACGCCCCAGGTCGAGACGGGCAGAAACCTGCTGTGGGCGCGCGGCGCGGCCACGACCGGCCGCCCGTACCTTGCGCGGGCGGCCGAGGAGCACAGCGGCCCGCACAACCCCTGGTTCTGGCGCGGCAATCTCCAGGGCGGCGGCGTGCTCAACGACATGATGTGCCACTCCGCCCTCGTCGTCAGGCATCTGCTCACGAAACCGGGCGAGCCGTACGACACCGTGAAACCGGTGCGAATCACCGGACACATCGCCAGCCTCAAATGGTCGCGCCCGGAATATGCCAAGCTCCTGACGAAGACGATGGACAAGGGCCTCGACTACACCAGGACACCCTCCGAGGACTTCGCCAACGTCGTCATCGAGTTCGAGACCAGCGACGGCTACAAGGTGCTCGGCGAAGCCAGCACGTCATGGAGCTTCGTGGGCGCCGGCCTGCGTCTCTCGGCCGAGTTGTTAGGCCCGGAGTACTCGATGAGCTGGAACACGCTCGACTCGGGGCTCAAGCTGTTCTTCAGCCGCCAGGTGAAGGGCAAGCAGGGCGAGGATCTCGTCGAGAAGCAGAACGCCGAGATGGGACTGATGCCGGTCGTCGCGGGCGAAGCGATGGCCTACGGCTACGAGGCCGAGGACCGCCACTTCGCGCGCGTGTTCCAGGGGAAAGAGAAGGCGAGACTGACCTTCGACGACGGCCTCGAGGTCGTGAAGGTCCTCATGGCCGCGTACGCGAGCGCCGAGGCCGGCAAGACGCTGGACTTTCCGCCGAAAGGGCTCGACAAGTTCGTGCCCAAGGTGGCGAAGGGTGAGTGGAAGCCGTGACGAGTCCAGTGAGGGCACGAAGTGGAACGCGGAGCTCGGCGCTCGTTCAGACCGTCGACATCGAGACGCCGGAGCTGGTCACGTTCAGCTACACGATCGCCGGCGTGGGCTCACGCGTGGCGGCGGCGCTGATCGATTATCTGCTGTGTCTCCTGCTCTTCATCGCCCTCCTGATCACGCTCGCGTTCGTCGGCGCCCGCCGTCTCGTGTCGCTCGGCGGCACGTCGTCGGAGGCGTGGGCACTCGCGATCGTCGTGCTCGGTCAGTTCTTCATCCTCTGGGGTTACTACGTGCTCTGGGAGGGGCTGGCCGACGGCCAGACGCCAGGCAAGCGGTACATGCGGCTTCGCGTCGTGAGCGATGGTGGCTATTCGGTATCGTTCGCCGGGTCGGCGATCCGGAATCTCGTCAGGATTCTCGACATGCAGCCCGTGTTCACGTATGGCGTGGGCATTGGCAGCATTCTGCTGACCAAGCAGGGTAAGCGGCTCGGAGATCTCGCGGCCGGGACGCTGGTCGTCCGAGAACAGATTGTGAGGGAATCGGCGGGTGCCCGCGATCAGCGGGCAGATGGGAATCGGGAATCGGTTGAACGGCGCGGGACTGCCTCCGGACAACCCGTCGCCACCACCGCGCGACATGCGCGGCTCAACGACGACGAGTATGCAGTGCTCGAGCGGTTCATCGAGCGGCGCGAGTCGCTCGACCCGGCGCGACGTGCAGTGCTGGCGACGCGCCTCGTTGAACGGTTCTCGAACGCGCTCATCGGCCAGCCCGCCGTCGCGGGAGGGCCGAGCGATCAGCTGTTCGAGCTCTTTGCCGACGAGCGCCAGGCGCGTGCCAGCGGCGCGGTCGTCGGGCGCGAGACGGGCGCGGCGCGCGAGCGACACGCGATCGTCGCGTCAGGCACGCCACGGTGGTCGTCGTTCGCGAAGCAGCTCGACCGCGCGCAGCGCGGCGGACTCAAGTCGCTTGGCGAAGAGGGCGTGCGCGACTTCGTGGCCGAGTACCGCGATCTCGCCGCCGATCTCGCGCGGCTGCAGACGGCGGCACGCGGGCGCGAGCGTGAGGAAGTGTTCTATCTGAGCCGGCTCATGGCCGGCGCGCACAACCTGCTCTATCGCGGGCGATCGCTGACGTTCAAGGACGTGTGGCGAACGTTCGCCGTGGACGCGCCGCGCGAGGTGCGTCGCTCGTTAGGCCCGATCGCGCTGGCCGCGGCGCTCATGTTCGGCCCGGCGGCGATCGCCTACACGGCGGTCGTCCAGGACCCCGCGGTCGCGCGCGTGTTCATTCCCGCCGGCATGCTGGACCGCGCGGAGGACGGCGTACGACGCGCGAAAACGGGGCGCGGGTACATCTCCGATCCCGAGCTGTTCCGGCCCGTCATGGCCACGAGCATCATCGCGAACAACGTGCAGGTGACGTTCGCGGCGTTCGCGATGGGGATCGCGTTCGGGATCGGCACGGTGATCGTGCTGGTGACGAACGGCGTGAGCCTGGGGGGCGTGTTCGGGCTCTACGCGTCGAAGGGGATTGCATCGCTGCTCGTGAAGTTCGTTGCACCGCACGGCGTGCTGGAGCTCACGGCGATCTGCATCGCGGGCGGTGCGGGGTTCCTGCTGGCGGCAGCGCTGCTCGTTCCGGGAAACAGGCCGCGGAGCGATGCTCTCCGCGAGAACGCGAGGCGCGCCATTCGTCTCGTTGCCGCGTCCACCGTGCTGTTGTTGATCGCCGGGACACTCGAGGGCTTCGTGTCGCCGATCGAGACGTGGCCACTCGCGTGGAAGCTCGCCGTGTCGGCGGCAACGGCGGTGTTCCTGGGCGTCTACTTGTCAGGCGGCCGGACACGCGTTAGGCCCCCTCAACCAGCCGAGAGCTCCGAGCCCTCCGACCTGCTCGGTCTCGGGACGGCTTAGCAAAAACAGGAGATCGAACGTGACGCTACGCTGTTTCGTCCTCGCCACCGTGCTGGCGGGAGCATCATCCGCGGGCGCACAGACCCCGGCGTATGACCTGGTCATCCACGGCGGCCGGATCGTCGACGGTACCGGGGCGCCTTCGTACCGAGCCGACCTCGCTGTGCTGAACGGACGTATCAGCGTCATTGGTCGCCCGGACACTACGAAAGCACGCCGCGTCATCGACGCCAGAGGGTTGGTCGTGGCTCCCGGGTTCATCGACATGATGGGCCAGAGCGCAGACATGTTCACGCGCGGGCCGGCCGATGTCGCGACCAACCTCCTGTCGCAGGGCATCACCACCATCAACGCCGGCGAGGGCGAATCGTCCGCACCCGTCGCGCCAGAGGCGGCGCGCGCGACCGGTTGGAGCACGATGCGCGAGTACTTTCGGCGACTCGAGGCCGCAGGGAGTCCCCTCAACGTCGCGCAGACCGTGGGGCACACCACCATCCGCCAGATCGTGATCGGCGATTCCGCGCGGCAGGCCTCGCCCGCGGAGCTTCAGCGCATGCGCGGAATGGTGGAAGAGGCGATGCAGGCGGGCGCCATCGGAGTGTCGACGGCCCTCATCTATCCGCCGGCCATCTACGCCAACGAGGAGGAGATCACCGCGCTGGCGTCCGTCGCCGGGCGGTACGGCGGTCGCTACTTCACTCACATGCGCAACGAGGGCGATCGACTGCTCGAGGCGATCGACGAGGCACTGCGCATCGGCCGCAACGCGCACACGCCCGTACACATCTTCCACCTGAAGACGGCTGGTCAAGCCAACTGGGGGAAGATGGATCTCGCACTTGCGAGGATCCGCGAAGCGCGCGCCGGCGGCCAGGACGTTGCCGTCGATGTCTACCCGTACATCAACAACGGCCTCGACATCCGCGCGCTCATCCACCCGCGCAACGCCGAAGCGGGCAATGACGCCTTGACGAAACGACTCGGGGATCCCGCGATGCGCGCGCGCATGCGCAAAGAGATGGAGGAGGAGACTGGCTGGGAGAACTGGTACGTTCACGCTGGCCGCGATTGGGACCGCATCGTCCTCGGCGGCATATCCAACCCGGAGTACAAGCAATACGGCGGGCTCTCGATCAAGGCCATCGCCGATCGAGTCAGGAAGGACCCATGGGATGTGTTCTTCGCGATCGCCGAGTCCGGGACGGCGTTCACGATGCCGCAGACCATGTCAGAGGCGAACAAGATCAAGGCGATGCGCGAGGAGTTCACGTCGTTCGATACCGACGTCGGCCCGGCCTCGAGCGCCATCGCGACGCATCCGCGCGCCTTCGGCGCGTTTCCTCGTATTTTCGCGCGCTACGTCCGCGAGCTCGGCGTGCTCTCGCTGGAAGCAGCGGTGCAGCGAGCGAGCGCCGTTGCGGCCAACGAGATCGGTGCGTACGACCGTGGGCGTCTCGCTCCCGGGCTCGCCGCGGACATCGTGCTCTTCGATCCATTCAGGATACGCGACCGCGCGACGTTCGCCGAGCCGACGCTTCTGTCGGAGGGGGTGATGTACACGCTGGTCAACGGCGTCGTGGTGTTCGAGGCGGGGAAATACACCGGCGCCAAACCCGGCGTCGTGCTGCGCGGACCCGGTTGGGACGGTCGCAAGTAGTCGACGCCTAACGCGCTTCTTCCTTGGCGCCGAACAGGAGGATCGAGAGCAGGAAGACCACCACGGCGACGCCGAAGCCGCCGCCAATCATCAGGACCCACTCGAGGACGGGGACGTCGATCCACCAGCCGAGCCAGAACACACCAGCGGCTGCGAGGCCGATACCGACGAACATCAGGTAGTCGAGTAACCTCGGACCCGGGATCGGCCCGGAGTCTACCGGATCGTCAGGCAGGGTGACGTCAGGTCCCTGCGGATCGTACAGGACCAGCCCATGCTCGCGCGCGAGCTCGCCGATCGCATCGAGTACGGCGTTGTCCGCTCCCCATCGAATGCTGAGGAGCAGGAGGCGCTCGGTTTGTTCCGGGGGAAAGTCCGACCACGGTCCACCTGGCACCTCGGGAAACCGGCGAACCAATTCGTTCGATACAGCGGCGATGTCGGGGCTTGGCTCGAAGGCGCTATCGTCCTCGCGGTCGTAGTACGGCCGGAGGAGTCGCTCCGCGTCGTCGGCATTGTCGACGACGGGCGCCTTCCAGAGGACGAGCGTCATGCTCATGGCTGAGACGCTACTGGTGCGGCACCCGCATCACCAGAGGGCGCGAGGTTCCTTCGGCTGACGCCTCGGGCCGAATCACGTCGAGCGACCGAACCGGCAATGGCGCACCGCTGCCGCACGAACGTACCTTGTGCGACGTGACGACTGACGAGCGAACGTTCGACGCGATCGTGATCGGCTCCGGCATCTCCGGCGGCTGGGCCGCCAAGGAGCTCTGCGAACACGGCCTCAAGACGCTCGTGCTCGAGCGCGGTCGAGACGTGCAGCACATCAAGGATTATCCGACGGCGAACATGGCGCCGTGGGAGCTGCCGCATCGCGGGTACAACCCGCGCAAGCTGATCGACGAGAATCCACTCATCAGCAAGGCTGCGGGGTACGGTGAGGCCACCGCACACTTTTTCGTGAAGGACGCCGATCATCCGTACGTCCAGGAAAAGCCTTTCGACTGGATCCGCGGCTACCAGGTGGGCGGCAAGTCGCTCATCTGGGGACGCGCTACGCAGCGGTGGAGCCGGCACGAATTCGTCGCGCCCGAGAAGCTCGGCTATGGCATGAACTGGCCGATCACGTACGAAGACGTCGCGCCGTGGTATTCACACGTCGAGCAGTTCATCGGCGTGTGCGGCAACTACGATCACCTGGACGCGATGCCCGACGGCGAGTTCCTTCCGCCCTTCGATTTCAATTGCGTCGAGAAGCACATGAGCGACGCGATTCACGCGCGCTACGGGAACCGCTGGGTGGTGCAGGGACGCTGGGCACACCTCTCGAAGCCCAAGCCGATCCACCTCCAGCAGGGTCGAGGC
This sequence comes from Gemmatimonadaceae bacterium, assembly GCA_036274195.1. Classification (GTDB taxonomy): domain Bacteria; phylum Gemmatimonadota; class Gemmatimonadetes; order Gemmatimonadales; family Gemmatimonadaceae; genus JAJKIV01. The sequence continues at coordinate 8,966 of DASUGD010000017.1, forward strand.
ACTTGCCAGGCACGCAATCTCTGCATGCGAGGGTGTCCTTTCGGGGGATACTTCAGCTCCAACTCATCCACGCTGCCGTGGGCCGCGAAAACCGGGAACCTGACGGTCCGTCCGCATTCGGTGGTGCACTCGATCGTCTACGACCCGAAGACCGGCAAGGCGTCTGGTGTACGCGTCATCGACGCGAACACGCACCAGCAGCTCGAGTACAAGGCGCGCGTCATCTTCGTGAACGGCTCGGCGCTCAACTCCACGCTCGTGCTGCTCAACTCCACGTCGTCGCGATTCCCCAACGGCCTGGGCAACGACAGCGGGCTCCTCGGCAAGTATGTCATGCACCACAACTATCGCGTGGAGGGACACGGACGCATCGACGGCTTCACCGACAAATACTTCTTCGGACGTAATCCGACCGAGTGCATCCTGGTGAACTTCAGGAACCTCGGAAGGCAGGACACGGATTTCGTCGGAGGCTACACGACATTTACCGGCGCGTATCGCGAGCGCGGCGTGGAAACGGACGACCTCGCGGGCGAGGCCTTCAAGGACGCGCAGACGAAGCCTGGGCCCTGGGGCATTTACATGTATATGCAGGGCGAGACCATCCCCAAGGAGTCCAACCACGTCCGCCTGCACGAAACGAAGAAGGACCGGTGGGGAATCCCGCTTCTCGTCGTGAACGTGGACTACGATGACAACGACGCGCGCATGATCAAGGACTGGCGCACGCAGGCCGCCGAGATGCTCGAGGTCGCGGGGTGCCACGACATCGAGACTCACGACAAGGGGTGGGCACCCGGGCTCGACATCCACGAGATGGGCGGCGCGCGGATGGGCAAGGATCCGCATCGGTCCGTTCTCAACGAGTGGAACCAGGTGCACGGTTGCCCTAACGTGTTCGTCACCGACGGCGCGTGCATGACGTCGACCGGGAACCAGAGTCCCTCCATCCTCTATATGACCCTCACGGCACGCGCGGCCAACCACGCAGTGGACCTGCTCAAGCGCCGGGAGCTTTGACGATGCCGCCGATGAACAGGCGTGAAGCGCTCAAGGCCGCGGGTTTCATCGCGGGCGGCGCCTTCCTGGCATCCGATGCGATCCTCGCCGCCTGCCGTGGCGAGACGCGCGAGCGGCCACGGGATCGACTGCTCGACACGGACCAGCAGACGCTGGCCGAGGAGATTGCGGACACCCTGCTGCCCACGACGGCGTCGTCGCCGGGTGCCAAGGCAGCCGGCGTCGGCGCCGCCATGAATCTGATCGTCAGCGACTGCTACAAGGCGGAAGACCGGCAGCAGGTGCTGAGCGGCCTCGAGACGTTTCGCACAACCTGTCGCTCGAAGCGCGGCAAGGACTTCGTCGACCTAACGCGAACGGACCGCGAGTCGTTCGTGCGGAACGTGGCGAACGAGCAGTGGTTCGGACCGGTGCGAGAGCTCGCGCTCGGCGCGTACTTCTCATCCGAGACAGGGATGACGAAGGCACTGCGTTACGTGCGCGTGCCCGGGAAGTACGTTGGCTGCATGCCGCTGGAGCCTGGCCAGCCCGCGTGGGGATGACCGCGCGACGGAGGGGTTGCGCGCGGATTGAGTATGGTCTCGCCGACTAACAGCGGGAGCTTTCGTTCGCGCTGACGTTGCTCTCGCGGCCATCATCCGAGCCGTTGACATACACCTAACGCCTCGGTTTGCGCGCCAAGCTAATCCAGAAGGAGCAACTAAGTCACATCGGAGGCGCCTGCCGGAGCTCTCAGCAGCAACCGTGCAAAGCCAACACCGGCAATCAGCATGACGATGTTTCCGATCTGGCTCAGAAGGACTCGAGCGAGAATGATTTCGCCCATGATCAATGCTGCGCCAACGCCGAGGGCGACCGCCGGCCAGCGAAATGGCCCGGCGGGAGTCGCGAGCGCGAATACCGCAAGCGCGACTCCCACGAAGAACGCAAGCAGGCCTGGTACGAGCGCCGCGAACACGGCGGGCGACTGGAACACTTTAAAGAGCGTGATCGCGGCTTCCTGGTTCGCGCCCGCAGAAATGAAGCGTCCAAGCAGCATCTCGGACACGAAGACGCCCGAGAGTGCGCCCACCGAAGCGAACATGAGCATGCGTGCCGCATAACCGGCGCGACGTCGGCGACTCGCTACCAAGCTCGTGAGGGCAGCGATACCTGGAACGAACAGAAGTAGCCCGACGAACAGGAGGAGGTGGGCTGCATACCAGCGCATGGGGGCTTCGGCCACAATCGCGACCTGAACCGCCGGGTCCCAATCCTCTGCCGGATGAAAGAGGTCCCCAACGCTCATCAGCGCCGGCCCGACGATCAGGCTCGCGGCCGATATCGTCGTACGGTAACTCGGCGAGGCATCCAAGGCACTACCTCTGCGTGCAAGACCGCTGCATCAGAGTTACGCCATCAGGTTCGATGTTCGCTAGGCCGCGGGCGGGACGGTCGCGGCTTCCGCCGGCCACGGGCCCATGAGCATCGGCTGAAAGGGAAAGACTTCCGCGGCGAACACGCCACCAGCGACCGCCGGATCTCGCTCGGCGACCGCGCGCGCGGCATCGACTGAAGAAGCACGGATGACGGCGAAGGCGAACGTCGTGGGATCACGCTGCGGGGTGCGACCGGCGAAGATCAGCGTGCCCTGCGTGAGGAGCTCCTGCGAATACACCCAGTGGCGCGCGGCGAGCGCCTGCTCATCCGGGGTAGCGCCGTCGGTGAGCGTTGCGAGACGGGCGGGTCGGAGCATGTAGAGAAACAGGCCCGTCGGAACCTGTCGCGGATCGGCTATGTGCATGGTGGCTCTCGAATGCCGGGCTACGCTATCAAAGTCCAACTGGTCCGCGCGGGACGAGGCGTGAAAATACGGCAGTCCTCATTCGGGGGAAGAACCGTGCACTGGGAGAGGAGGCCGATACGGTGATCCGACGACTTCTGCTTGCCGCGTCGCTACTGCCATGGGGAGTGGCATTGTCTCAACAGACCGACACGACAACCAAGACGGCGAGCGCGGCGCAGGAGCCGACATGGTCGATTCCCACGCGCAGCCTCGATTTCTATGCGGGCCTCAGATCCGGCGGCGGCAACACCGACGTCATGCTTGGCGCGAAGTTCTCGCGCCGAATACCGTCGACGAGAAACATGGCCGCCGCTGGACTGGCGGAGGTCGCCTTCGGGGATCAAACCCAGTTTCTGGTGGGTGCGCTGTTCCAGATCATGCCGGTCAACCATTTCCTTTTGGAGACAGGTCCCGGCATGGAGTTCGATGGGGGCAGCAACTTCTTCTGGCGCGTCGGCGGAGAATACGAGCTTCGGGCCCGTAAGCTGTTCATCATCCCGAAGTTCTACGTCGACTTCGTGAACAGCACGACCGTGGTCGGCTATGGGCTCGCCATCGGTCGCGGCCGGTGACGTGACTGACACATAACGTCGCGTGCGTTGCGCAGGCGGAAGGAGGTCGCTCAATCCGCCCGCAACGCCTCGACCGGATCGATGCGCGCGGCACGACGCGCGGGGAGGTAGCTCGCGAGCGTCGCGACCGCCAGGAGCAGAAGGCACACACCGCCAAGCGTCAGCGGGTCCGTCGGGCTCACCTGGAACAAGAGCGACCGCACCAGCCGCGAGACGCCCAGCGCGCCGGCGAGCCCGGCAACGACACCGGCGCCGACCAACCCAACCACCTGCACGAGCACGAGCTGGCGGATGTTGCCCGGCATCGCGCCGAGCGCCAGCCTGACGCCAATCTCGTGGGTCTGTCGCCGCACGTTCGCCGCGATGACGCCGTAGAGGCCGATGGCCGATAGCAGCAGCGCCACGGCACTGAATCCCGACAGCAGCAGCGCGCTGAGTCGTGGCTGCGCGAGTGGCGCGTCGAGCAGCTCATCCATCGTCTCCGCCTTCCACACGACGAGGGCGGAGTTGACGTCCTGCGACGCCGCGCGGAGCGCGGGGAGCACCGCCGCGAGCGGCCGCGTCGTGCGCACCGCGACGAGGTCGGGAAAATCTCCCGCCACCTGATCCCAGGCGAAGTACGCCACCGGTCCGACGGTCTCGAGCTCGCGGTAGCGCGTGTCACTCGCCACCCCGACAACCGTGAACGTGCTGTCGCCGACATGCCCGGTGACCTGCACGAGGCGTTTCCCGAGTGGGTCCTCGTCAGGCCAGAGCTGCCTGGCGAGCGTCTCGTTCACGATGACGACTCTTTCGGAGCCCGCCCGATCGGCGTCCGTGAAGCCTCGGCCGCGGCGAATCAGAATGGCGAGCGTTCGGAAGTAGTGCGTGCCCACGAACTCGAACGGGACGAATGGATTTTGCGACCATTCACTCACTGGCTGATCGGCACGCGCCAACTTCAGGATGAAGAGTGATTGCCCGATGAACGGCTCGCTCAGGATCGGTGTCGCCCCAACGACGCCGGGCGTGGCCTCGAGGCGACGGATGAGCTCCTTCCCCGGCCCGCCGCCGGCAGTGCCGGCGGGAATGGCGTTTGGCGACGCGGTGAACGCGAGCAGCGAGAGGTGCTCGGCGCGATAGCCCGTATCCACCGACTCCAGCCGCGCGACCGTGCGAACGAGCAGCCCGGCGCCGTTGAGCACTACGATCGCGAGCGCGATCTGCATCGCGACCAGCCATTGCCGCGCGTGGCGGGATGACCGGCTTTCCGCGCCCGACCGCGAATCGGACCGCAGCACGCCATACGACTGAATCCGCGACGCGACGAGGCTGGGGAGTACTCCG
>DASUGD010000018.1:0-4177 GCA_036274195.1 Gemmatimonadaceae bacterium
TCGGTAAAGGGAACGACGGTCTCGCCCTGTGCCATCACGGGTAATACCCACTCAGGCAGGTTGAAAGCGCTCAGCCCGGCCACTGCCAATCCGCCCTTGAGGAGTCCCCGGCGTGTGCTCTGCATCGTCATGATTCGCTCCCTGCGTTTGGACCGCTAGGCGGCTCGTTGCGAGAATCTTCTACTCGTTGTGACGCGCATCGCGGTCCTGGCCGCGCGAAGCGCGGCGAGAGACGCTGGCAACCCAGCCGAGGGGCTCCGTAGGGATATCAAAGGGGCGGAGCCCCTTGGCTGGTTCGCCCTAATGTTCTGCTAATTGGGGAGCGGACGCAACCGGGCGGCGGTATGCTGGCGGCGACGCTCAAATACGATGTTCACGCTTGAGCAGGTAGTTCCGTGGGGCCGGTCCTTCGACGAGTACTGCCGCATGTTCGCCTTGAGCAGCGACGATCTGGCCCTGCGGATCCTCGGCTGCGGTGATGGGCCGGCCAGCTTCAACGCTCACGCGACGCGTCGCGGTGCGGCCGTGACGTCGTGCGATCCGATCTATCAGTGGGACGCGAATCAGATTCGAGAGCGCATCGCCACGACCTACGACCAGGTGCTCGATCAGACTCGGCGTAATGCCAACGAGTTCGTGTGGGATTCGATCGGCTCGGTCGACGAATTGGGCGCCATCAGAATGGCCGCGATGGAAGACTTCCTGGGCGACTACGGTCGTGGGAAGAGTGCCGGGCGATACGTGACGGCGGAGTTGCCGGAGCTCCCGTTCACCGACGCGTCGTTCGATCTCGCGGTGTGTTCGCACCTGCTGTTTCTCTATAGCCTTCACCTCGATGAGGAGTTTCATCGCCGGTCGGTCCGGGAACTATGCCGCGTCGCGCGTGAACTGCGGGTCTTTCCGCTGCTCGCGCTCGGCGGTGAGCGCTCTCCGTACGTCGACCGCGTCGGCGAGGAGATGGCGGCGGCTGGTTACCAGGTCTCGATCGAACGCGTGCCGTACGAGTTCCAGCGAGGAGGCAACGAGATGATGCGCATTCGAGGGAACTGATAATGCCAGCTCGCGTGTCGCGAAAGTCCCTCACTCTCGATGACGTTCGTGGCCTAGCCCTGGCGCTGCCCGAGGTCGAGGAGAGCACGGCGTACGGCGCAACGTCGTTCAAGGCTCGCGGCAAGATGATCGCCTGCCAGGCGATCAACAAGTCCGCGGAACCGAATTGCCTGATGGTGAAGATTCCGTGTGAAGCGCGCGACGAGCTGATCGCAGCAGAGCCCGACGTGTACTACGTCACCGATCACTACGTGAACTATCCGTCGGTCCTGGTGCGGCTGTCTCGCGTGCATCGCGACGCGCTGCGTGATCTGTTCGACATGGCGTTGCATTTTGCCACCGATACGGCGAAGAGGAGAGCACGGCCTCGCAAGAGCTCTCCGTCGATGAAGGCCCGTCGATGAGCAAGGCGTATGAGCACTTTGTGTGGCCCGGCTGGCTCGATCGGCTCGCGCAGGATGTACGGTTCGCCTCTCGCCCACGGCACCGCCAAGACCGATAAGCAGCGACTGAGCGGACACTCATCATCAACCGTCGAACTGGCGAAAGACGAATTTTGCGAGGCACCAGGAGAGGAAGGATCAGCGCGGGGCTCGACTTCTCGGATCTTCCGCTCGATCGCGCGGCGCGCTGCCCGAAGCGGGTACCGCCCTAGATCCCTCCGCGCAGCGATCTCTTCGGCCCGCTCGAGTGAAGGTCCGTCAGCAGCCCTGGAGCGCCGGTCACCTCCGCAGCTGATCGGCGAACCCGAGCCGATCCACCACCTGCCAGTGGCCCCGGATCTTGCCGTCCTTCACTTCGTAGAAGGTCTGTCCGGCGAACGCGAGCCGCCTGCCGGTCCGCGGGAAGCCGCGAAGATCTCCGTGGTGCGTCCCGGTCGCGCTCCACCGCACCGCAACCCGTTCGCTCGCGGCGACGAGGTCGTCCACCGTGAAGGCGAGGTCCGGAAACGCCCGGCGCGAGTACTCGACGCGCTTTCGGTAGGCGTCCGGGTCGAGCGTCCTGCCGTCCCAGGCGTCCCCCGGATCCGAGTGGACGACGTACTCCGGCGCGACGAGGCGCGGGATCGCGTCGAAGTCGCCGCGGGTCCAGACGGCGTCGTAGAGCTCTCGGACGAGCTCCTCGTTCGGGCTCCGGGCGGCGCTGCTCTCGTTGCGCGCGCGGAGGAGAGGCATCTGCTCGAGCGCGAACGCCCGGATGTCCTTCGGCCACCTGGCAACGAGCGTCTTGAATCGCGCCGCGTCCGACTGGAAGAGTGCGCGCGTCGCCTCTTCGTAGTTCGGCCGGTCGCCGGCCATGCTCGTGAGGAAGCGTCCGAGCGCGGCATGGATCCGCCGCACGCGCTCGTCCCCGGGGCGCTCCTTGATCGCGTCCTCGACGAGCCGCCGGAGCGCGCCCGAGATCCCCGTGTCCTTTTGCTCGAGCCAGTCCCAGTGCCGGGGCAGGAGCGTTACCTCGCGGCTCGTCACCCCGAGCTTCGGCCGACCCGGCCTTGGCCCAGGCGCCGCGCGCTCGAGCACCTGGTCCAGCGTGCCGCGGAGATCGAAGTCCACCTGCCGCCCCGACCCCGCGTCGAACACGAGCACGAGCTCCGAGCGATCCCGGTCGAAGCGGTCCTTCAGCACGGGGAGGACGTCGCGGAGGACGCCGTCCGCTACCTTCCGGACCCCCGAGAAAGCCACGAATCGATCGGCGGTTTCCATGCCGCAATATTGCCCGGGTAAAAACCACTTGTCAATATCACCCGGGTATTATTGTGTCGGTCCGTCGCGATGCGGCTTGCGCCGCGCTGAGTTGTTGGCCCTGCAGCTTGAGTCGCGAAGAGCACTGGCGCGTGGACGACTGCGGCGATCACGCACGGTCCGGTGTCCGCGCCATCAACAAAGCCGGCCGCGTCTGGGGAGACGGCGCTACCTTGGATGTAAGCAGAAGCTCCGAACTGCCGTGAACGACCGCTTGGGAATTGAACCTGATGCCGCTTGACCGGACCACCCAGGGCGGATGCTTCGAGCCGCCCTGGGCGACTACTGGGGAGTTCACGTCGAAAGGTCGATCCAGCCCCTACAATGACCAGCGGCCGCCGGAGGTGCCGACAGATGCTGTTTCACGTCAGCGAACACGGGGAGATCGAAGGGTTCGAGCTGCGACACGCCGATGAGTCGTCCGAGCCGCGCGTGTGGGCCATCGATGACGACCGGCTACGAAACTACCTCGTTCCCCGGGATTGCCCGCGGGTGACCTATTACGCTGGCGCCAACACATCGGCCTCGGATGTCGAGCGCTTTCTGGGAGCAAGCCACGCCGTGATCGCGTTCGAGCACGCATGGCTCGCGCGCGTGCGGTCCACGCGTCTGTTCTGCTATCAGCTCCCGCCAGAGGGCTTCGAGCTGGCTGATGCGTGTGCCGGCTATTTCGTGAGCCGCCGTTCGGTCAAGCCGCTGTCCGTTCGCGTCGTCGACGATTGCCTGAGCGAGCTCGTCAACCGAGGCGTCGAGGTCCGCGTGCTGCCGAATCTATGGGATTTGCACGACGCGGTCGCCAGGTCGACGCTCGCGTACTCGATGATCCGCATGCGAAATGCCACGCCGCGTTCGGCCTGACAATCTACGCGGCATCGGCCACAAATCCATGGCGACGGGCCGCGGTCCCGGGCTCAGACGACTGTCCGCTCTGCGCGCCGGCAAGGCGCCCAAGGGCAATCGATGCATACGAGAGCGCGCCTATGGTGAGGCGGCAGAAGAAGGCGGCGAAGAAGCGATGACGACGGATCAATCGGCGTGTCCTATCTGTCGGCGCGGCACACTAATGGACGTTGTCGCGGAACTCGACAGCTCGTGGGTGACGATGAGCGCCAGTGCGCCACTTCGCGGGTACGCGTGTCTCGTCTTCCGACGTCACGCCGTCGAACTGCACGACCTAAGCCAGAACGAGGGCGTGGCGTTCATGAGCGACATTCGGCGTCTGTCGGGCGCCGTCAAGGGCGTCACCGGCGCGGCGAAGATGAATTACGAAGTGCACGGCAACACTATCCAACACCTTCACATGCACTTCTATCCGAGGTACCCGAACGACGTGTTTCATGGCGGCCCGATCAATCCGAAGGCTGTCACCACGCCCGTCTACGCAG
>DASUGD010000019.1:0-3123 GCA_036274195.1 Gemmatimonadaceae bacterium
GTAGAGCCGATGTCCCCACGCGAAGTCACCACCCCGGAAGAGCTCGCCGAGGAAGGGCCTGTAGAACTCTCACTCCGCCCACAACGGCTGGCGGAATTCATCGGGCAGCAGAAGGTCAAGGACAGCCTTCGCATTTACATCGACGCCGCGCTCAGCCGGCGCGAGCCGCTCGACCACACGCTGTTCTTTGGGCCGCCCGGACTCGGCAAGACTACACTGGCCGAGCTCATCGCGCGCGAGCTCGGCGTGAACATACGCACGACATCGGGACCTGCGCTCGAGAAGCCCGGCGATCTCGTGGGAACGCTCACGAACATGCGCGCCGGGGACATCCTGTTCATCGATGAGATCCATCGCCTGCGGCCGGTGATCGAGGAGTTCCTCTATCCGGCGATGGAGGACTACAAGATCGACATCCGCCTGTCCGAGGGACCGAAGGCGCAGACGATCACGATGCCGATCGAGAGGTTCACGCTGATCGGGGCGACCACGCGTCTCGGTATGCTCACGCCGCCCATGCGTGCGCGCTTCGGGATCGAGCAGCGACTCAACTATTACCCATCCGAGGACCTCGAACTGATCGTCCACCGGACGGCCGAGGTGCTCAAGGTCGCGATCGTGGTCGAGGGGGCAGCGGAGATTGCGCGCCGGTCGCGAGGCACGCCGCGAATTGCGAATCGCCTCCTGCGTCGCGTGCGCGACTACGCGCAGGTGAAGAGCAACGGTACGATCACGCGGGATGTGGCGAACGAGGCGCTGCAACTGCTGGACGTCGACCAGTTCGGGCTCGACGACATGGACTCGCGCATTCTGAGATCGATCATCGAGAAGTTCGACGGCGGCCCGGTCGGGATCAACACGATCGCCGCGGCGGTTGCCGAGGACGCGAGCACGATCGAGGAGGTGTACGAGCCGTTCCTCGTGCAGAATGGATTCCTTCAGCGCACGCCTCGTGGACGTGTGGCGACGTCGACGGCGTATCGTCACTTCGGGTACACACCGCCCAGCGACCCGAACCAACCGTCCCTGTTCTGATCCTCGGTTCGCGCACGGCCGACTATGACTTCGCCCTGCCGGCCGACCGCATCGCGCAGATGCCCGCCGACAGGCGGGACCGGAGTCGCCTCATGGTGGTGGACCGGGCGCGCGGGTCCATCGAGCACCGGCGGTTCGCCGACATCGTCGACCTCGTATCCCCGGGAGACGCCGTCGCCGTAAACACCACGCGCGTGCTGCGTGCCCGCTTGCTCGGCAGGCGCGATTCCGGTGGAAAGGCGGAGGTGTTTCTCCTCAAGCCACTCGGAGAGGACCGCTTCGAGGCCCTCGTTCATCCAGGCGGGAAGCTCAAGCCCGGCCGCATCGTTCACGTGGCGCCGGAGCTCGACGTCGAGATCCTGGAGGTGACGCAGCGACGCTCGCGCATCGTGCGATTGCGCTCTCCCCTGCCGGTGACGGAGGCCATCGAGCGCTTCGGCCACGTGCCGCTGCCGCCATACATCGCGCGCACCGACAGTGAAGCCGACGCCGAGCGATACCAGACGGTGTATGCGAACGAGTCGGGCTCGGTGGCCGCCCCCACGGCCGGACTGCACTTCACGGCTGGGCTGCTCGACGCGCTCGCGGCCAACGGGGTGACCCGTGTCAATCTGCTGCTGCACGTCGGCGCCGGGACGTTCAAGCCGGTGGAAACCGACGATCCCGCGGAGCACGTGATGCACGAGGAGTGGTATCGTCTGGATGAACGCGCCGCTCTCGCGCTCAACGAAACGCGCTCGCGCGGCGGCAGCATCTGGGCCGTGGGCACCACGTCGGTGCGCACGCTCGAGAGCGTAGTGAGTCGAGACGGGACGTTCGCGCCGCAAAGCGGAGAGACTCGCATCTTCATCCGTCCGCCTTACGAGTTCCGCGCGGTGGACAAACTCATCACGAACTTTCATCTTCCGCGCTCGACGTTGATCATGCTCGTCGCCGCATTCGCCGGGTACGACCTCACGATGCGCGCGTATCGGACGGCGCTCGAGGAAGGGTACCGGTTCTATTCCTATGGCGATGCGATGGCCATTCTCTGATGTGTCGTTCCGAGCGCTCGGAATGACGCTGTTTGCGGCCTGCGTGCACACGGTGACGACGTACTACCTGCCCGACGAGCACAACCCGCGATTCGACACCGACGGCGCGACCCGGGTGCTCGACCAGTACCTTGGCGTTCAGTGCCCCGAGCGCAAGGCGGCCAACAAGGCGCCGCGCGGAGACGCCCGCCTAACGATCACGCTGGACACGAGCGGCGCCGTCACGCGCGCGGTGCTCGTGTCCTCGTCAGGCGACGCGATGCTCGACGGGCTGTTCGGGGCCGTCACCGCCCAGCTCAAGGTCGACTCGCTCCGCGCGACGAAGAAGTCGTCGACCACCGGCCACGTTCGCGTAGGCTACGACTGCACGCAGAACGGGGTCGCGACACTCGAGGTGCTGCGGTCCTGATGCCGCGTCGCTCGACCGCGCGCTCTGGCGCATGACGTTCACGTTCGAGCGCATCGCAACCGTGGGCGCTGCCCGCGCCGGCGCGTTCGCTACTCCGCACGGGACGGTCGAGACGCCGGCGTTCATGGCGGTCGGCACAGCCGCCACGGTGAAGGCCCTCGATCCGTTGGAGCTCGAGGCGGTGGGATGCCAGATGATTCTCGCGAACACGTATCATCTGCACCTCCGTCCAGGGGCTGACGTCGTGCGGTCGCTCGGTGGCGTGCATCGGTTCATGGGATGGGACGGGCCAGTGCTCACCGACTCCGGCGGCTTTCAGGTCTTCTCGCTCGAGTCCCTGCGAACGGTGAGCGAGGATGGCGTCGAGTTCCGCAGCCACATCGACGGGTCGCGCCATCGCTTCACCCCGGAGTCCGTGATGCAGATCCAGCGCAACCTCGGCGCCGACGTGATCATGCAATTCGATCACGTGATTCCGGGGCAATCGGCGGAAGTCCAGGCTCGCGATGCGAGTGAGCGCAGCGTGAGGTGGCTACTCCGGTGCAAAGCGGAGTTCGAACGCCTCGGGAATCGGGAATCGGGAATCGGGAATCGGCTCAACAGCGTGGTAAGCCCGATTCCCGATTCCCGCTTCCCGATTCCCGA
>DASUGD010000020.1:0-3676 GCA_036274195.1 Gemmatimonadaceae bacterium
GGCGCGGCTCGTCTTCCTCTTCCGACAGCAATGACTGTCGCGGTGGGGGTCTGCCTCACGGCGATGCTCATCGCGTTCACGGTCGCGGTCGCGCGGGGCGCGCAGTCATGGTGGTGGGTGACCTCGCTCTGCCTCGCGGTCGTGGCCGCCTGCGCCCGGCTCTCTCCGATGGTTCATGCCACGACGTTAGGCTTCATCGATCCAGTCAACGAAGCAGACGCGTGGCTCGTTTCGGTATTCAACCAATGACCGGTGCAGCAATAGCCCTCGGGCTCGTGGCGCTATTCACGCTCGGGGTCGCGGTGGATCTGCTGATCCGCCGAGACCGCGTCGGCGCCCTCACGTGGTTCGTTGCAGCCGCTGCGTTAGGGGTCGGGGTGCGCATGCTCGTCACGCTCTGAGCTGGACAAGCGTTCCCTTTACTCGAGTCGTCCCGAACTGCAACGGCGGCCACACCTGACGCGACCCCGCGCAGCCTGATCGAGCAGGACCATCGGCGGCTTGAGACTCGCGTCGTCGATGGACGCTCTAGCACAAACACCTTCGTGTGATACGGTGCTATGTCCCGAACATCGCCTCGTGGAGCAGTGACAAGGGCACCGGAGCTCCCAAGCTATCAACAAGGGGCTCGGTCCAATATTCGGACGCGTCTTTTATCATTAAGGCTGATGGTTCTGTCTCTCGCACTGCCACGGTTTGCCGACGCCTCCCGGTGAATGAACTGAACTGACTTCGGATCGTGTCAATCCCGTCGCCGGCGGCAGCTAACGAACCGTGCAAGATCTGCAACTCCGTCTCGCGGCCATTCGCGAATGCTCGTGTCCTCGCCCGCCACGACGTTCGCTATTACCGCTGCGACACCTGCGGATTCGTGCAGACCGAGCAACCCTACTGGCTCGACGAAGCATACGGCACCGCCCTGATCGCCGCCGACGTCGGCGTAGCTCAGCGCAACATCGAGCTCGCCGCCGTCACGCAGGCAATCATCCAACAATTCTTTCGCGCCGATGCACGCTTTCTCGACTACGGCGGCGGCTACGGACTCTTCGTCCGACTCATGCGCGACCGCGGCTTCGACTTTCGCTGGCACGACCGCTACGCGCAGAACCTGCTGAGCCGAGGCTTCGAAGCCGAGGCCGACGCTGACGGATTCGAGCTCGTCACCGCCTTCGAGGTCCTCGAGCACCTCGTCGACCCCGTTCCCGAAGTGGCCGACATGCTCCGCCGCGGGAGCTCGCTCCTGTGCACCACGCGAGTCCTCCCACCGTCGAACCCGAAGCCTAACGAGTGGTGGTATTACGCCCTGTCCGGCGGCCAGCACGTCTCACTGTTCACGCTCGACGCCCTCCGCCGGCTGGCCGCCCGCTTCGGACGCCGTCTCGTAACGGACGGCCAGTCGATCCACCTCTTTACCGAACGTGACGTGTCGGAGCGGCGCTTCAGGCTCGTCAGCCGCGCGCCGCTGAGCGCCCTCCTCAATCGGCTTCGCCGGCGCCCATCGCTCACGCCGTCTGACTTTCAGCAGCTCACGGGAGAGCGCCTGGATTGATGCCGTTTGCGCACCCGCAGCTCTCCGCGATCAGAGCGCTGTCTGTCTCGTCGAGCTGCCGCCCGGCGATCCGGCGGTAGTGCGCGCGAAAGATTCGCGCGGTACGTGTCCAGGAGAGGGCGGTGGCGCGTGAACGTCCGCGCGCAATGAGGTCGGCACGAAGCTTCTCATCCCGCCACAATCGCACGAGCTGCTCGGCCATCCCGGCCGGCGAGTCGACAGGGAAGAGGAGCGCTGCGTCACCCGCAACCTCGGGCAACGAAGTCGCGTCCGCGCAGGCCACCGGAGTTGCTTCGTGGAACGCCTCGACCACCGGCAACCCCCACCCTTCGAAGGCGCTCGGGAACACCATGCACCGCGCCAGGCGATAGAGCGCGCGAAGCTCCACCGGGCTGACGAACCCGACGAACCGCACCTGGGGCTCGAGACGCAGGTCGCTCATGCGCCGGGCGATGCGCGGAAAGAATTCGTTCTGATACCCCGAAGCCACCAGCGGAATCGTGACCCCCATGCGGTCGCGCGCGATGGCCAGCGCTTCCAGCAACATCAGGTGGTTCTTGTGCGGGAACGTCTGTGCGGGGAAGAACGCGAACTGGTCGGGGAGCTCGAGGCGCGCGCGCGCAGCGTCGATGTCCGTGGGCGTCGGTTCGGCGTAGGCATCGAGCACCGACGCCCCCGGGACCACACACACCTTCGCACGGGGAAGCTCGTACCGCCTCGTAAGGTCCTCCTTTCCCCAACGGGTCATCATCACGACGGTGTGCGCTTGCGCGCAGAACGCCCGATACCTGACTTCGCGGCCGAGCCGGGCGCGCGCCGTGAAATACTGAGGGAGGTGCAGGTGCTGCAGGTCGTGCGGCTGATACACGCTCGGCACGCCGGTGAGAAACGCGCTTTGGAGGGGGAAATGCACCACCTCGGCGCCCGCTTGCTCGATTGTTCCATCGCTGCGCGGAACGCGAACGGTCCGACGGCCGAGCACCGGGCTCACTCGGTCCCACGTGGCTCGGAGGCCTGGTATCGCCTTCAGCCGTCCGCGCCACGTTGCCCGGGCGGACGACGTGGCGCTCGGCAGCACGCGGCACCCTCCAGACAGATACGGAGCGATCCACCGGTCGTCGGGCGGCGCGGTCAGGAAGAGGTACTCGTCAGGCGAGTCGGTGAGACTGGACAGCCCATGAGCCAGCCCGATCACCACCTGCTCGACGCCACCCGCGAGCCCCTCGGCCGGTCGTCGCGCGTCGATCGCGACGCGGAGCGGGCGCTCAGGCGGGCGCGAGCCGGCCACGGAGACCTAACGCGGCGAGGGGAACGGCCGCGAACGCGACGTAGGCAACCAGCATCGCCCATGGCACGCCCGCGAGTCCCCAATGCGTGACCATCGCCACCTTGAGCACGAGACTCGCCGGCACCCACACCACGGCGCATGCGACCTGCACTCGAATGCGGTTCGCGGCGTTGAGATACATCGCCACCGCCATTCCAAGCGTCGCCACGATCACCCACGTTCCGAAGCCGAGGCGGAGCGCGAGCGGCGCGCTGAACCCGGGTCCCACCCACCGGACGAGGACCTCGTTCGCGCCGGCGACGAGGAGCAGCGAGAAGAGAAAGCTGGCAACCGCGGCCACCTGAACCGATCGCACGAGCGTGTGCTTCACCCAGTGATGGTCGCCTCGCGCCATGGCCTCGCGGTAAGCCGGCCACAGCGGCGCGAGCGCTACCTCGGAGAGCAGCACCGACACGCTGAACAGCTTTGCCACCACGGCGTACTGGGCAACCGACGTCGGCCCCAGTGTCTGCGCGATGATAACGTTGTCGGGCGTCGAGGCGAACGTCGCCGCGATCTGCAGGGCGAAGAAAAGTCCACCGTGGTGGAGCAGCCTCGCTGCCGTCGGGCGGTCGAACCGCTTGGGGTCCACGCGAAGCCACGGTCGGTCGTGTCCGAAGAGCACTGCCATGTGGGCAAGGCTGGCGATGACGGGGGCTCCCGCCATCGCCAGAACGAGCCACACGAGACCCACGCGGAGCTTGATGGCGAACAGCACGAGGAGGAGACCGAGGATGTTGCCACCCGCGTCGAAGAAGCTGGTTCGGTAGCCTTCCTGGTACCCTTGGCGTATCCGGGCC
>DASUGD010000021.1:0-3431 GCA_036274195.1 Gemmatimonadaceae bacterium
CGGGCCGCGAGGAAACGATGAATTATGACTCTGACCCCCTACGCACCAAAACAACGTGATCGGCTGGGACATCGGCGGAGTCAACACGAAAGTCGCCCGCATCGAGAGCGGGGCCGTGCTGCACGCGCGCTCGCACCCCTACGAGATCCAGCGCGACCCCCTCGCGCTCGCCCCGCTGCTCCGCTCGCTGGCCAACGCCGTCGGCGCATCCGCCGGCGACCACCATGCCGTGACCATGACCGCGGAGCTCTCACAGATGTTCCGCACGAAGCGCGAGGGCGTCGCGTTCGTGCTCGATGCGGTCACGAGAGCGTTTCCCTCCGCGAGCCTTCATGTCTTCACCGTCGACGGCCGCTTCCTGTCGCCCGCGGACGCGCTGAACGAGCCGCTCGCTGTCGCCGCCTCCAATTGGGCCGCCACAGCGAGCATCGTCGCCCTCGACCACCCCAACGCCATCCTCATCGACATCGGCACTACCTCCACCGACATCATTCCCATCGTCGAGGGGCAGCTGGCGGCACGCGGCACCACCGATCCGGCACGCCTCGCGAGCGGAGAGCTGGTCTACACTGGCGCACTCAGGACGCCGGTCGAAGCAATCATCCAGCACGTCCCACTCGGCGCGTCGCTCGCCGGCGTCTCGGCCGAGTCGTTCACGCTCGTCGGCGACGTCCACGTCTGGCGCGGAGAGCTCGCTCCCGACAACTACTCCGTTACCGCGCCCGACGGACGACCTGCCTCCCGCGAGTTCGCCGGCGAGCGCATCGCACGCGTGGTCTGCGCCGACCGCGAGTTGCTCGACGACCGCGCGATCTCGGCGATCGCGGACGCGGTCGCCGACGCGCAGGTGCACCTCGTAGCGCGCTCGATCGCTCGCGTCCGCGGGCGCCACCCGACACTGCGGGCGGCCGTCGTCACCGGACTCGGTTCGTTCATCGCCGCGCGCGCCGCTCGGCAGGCGGGACTGTCGGTCATCCAGCTCGCCGATGCCCTTGGCCCCGATGGGGCTCGATGCGCCCCCGCGGCGGCCGTGGCGTTGATGCTCGAGAAGCAGCGCGGAGGCCCGGCGCCGGTTCGCGCTGATGTCGTGCCTAACAAAATGCCCGCTCCGGCCAGCACCATGGTCGGTCGTGTCGAGACGGTCTTCAAGGTCGGAGGAAGCTTGCTCGGTTACCCGGAGCTGCTCGAATCCACGCTCGCCGCCATCGTTGAAGCGTCGTTGCACACGCGCGTCGCGATTGTTCCCGGGGGCGGTCCGTTCGCCGAGGCGGTTCGCGACGCCGATCATCGGTTCCATCTGGCCGATGACACCGCTCACTGGATGGCCGTGCTCGCGATGGACCAACACGCGCATCTGCTCGCCGGAATGCGGCCCGAGCTCACGGTTGCCACCTCCGAGAGAGATATCGAATCGGCTGTCGAGTCGGCGCGCATTCCGGTCATCGCGCCCTACCGCTGGCTCCGCGATTCGGATCCGCTTCCCCACACGTGGGACGTCACGAGCGACAGCATCAGCGCCTGGCTCGCGTCTGCGCTTGGGGCAACCCAGCTCGTCCTCGTGAAGTCGCCAGGCGCGTCTGGCGAGGGAGCCGTCGACTCGTACTTCTCTCGCGCCGTTGCGCCGAATCTCAGGTGGTCGATCGCTGCAGCGCCACTTTCTCTACCAGAGCTCGAACTCGCTCGGAGCTGACGCGTCCAGCGCGCCCGCCGACGCACGCCGCGCCACGGACGCCAGCGACGTCGGCCCCTGTGTCGGCAACAGCAGCGAGATCATCGAGTCCCAGCTTTCCAGCAACCGCCGCCATCAGGCCGTGTGCGTGCGCCTCGGCAATCCACGACTCGAGCGTGAGCACACTCCACAATTCGAGCAGTCCCGGGCCGCGTTTGTCAGCCGTGTCGACCAGCACGCCCGACGCACCGGAACGAGCCGCTGGCGCGAGAAGCTCGTGAGCGTCAATGCAGCCACCGGCTTCGGCATCCGCGTACGCCACCGCAACCACCCCGCTCGTCGCGTTCGCCCACGCGCATGCGTGAGCCAGCCGCTCGATGATCTCCTCGACCCGTCCTGGATCGGCGACGCCAGCAAATCCTACCTTCACGAGCCGAGCGCCGCGCGCCACCAGCTCCCGCGCGAGCTCCTCGACCGAGTTCGCGGCGTCAGCGTCACCCAGAGCGGCCGTTACCAGACGACGGGAGTCGACCTCGCGGCGGATTTCCGAGAGCACGTCGGGACGCACGGCGCCGAGCGCGCCGATCGAGGGGTTCTTGGCGTCGATGATGCCCGCGCCACCGTCCACCGCCGCCCTCGCTTCATCGGCGTCTGACACACTCACGAGTAGCTGCATCCATCCAGTGTAGGCACTCAAACCGAAAGGGCGCAACAGAACAGGTTACAGGTTACTGGTACGGGTTATTGGTTATCTGAACCCTCGGGATGTCTCTCTCAGCGAGATGAGCATCCCGAGGGTTCGATAACCTGTAACCAATTCCAGTAACCTGTAACCTGTGGTCAGTTGCGCCTTTGGTTGTGTCGTTGATTGCGTCGCTCATGCATGACAGTTTCTCCCAGACCTTCACCCGGAGCCGAAGTTGGCGACGCCAAGCAGCGCTTCACCTCCGCTCGCCGGCATGCGCGTGTTCGTCAGCGGAGGATCGAGCGGTATTGGCCGAGCGATCGCCATCGCGTCCGCACGTGCGGGCGCCGATATCGCCCTCTCCTACCGGTCGAACGAGCGCGGCGCCCGCGACGTCGCTCGTGAGATCGAGACGCTCGGCCGCCGCGTTGGCGTGATCCGACTCGACCTCGCCGATCCCATCTCGATCGGCGCGCTCGTGCCCGCTCTCCGCAACGTCCTCGGCGGTGTCGACGTGTGGGTGAACAACGCCGGCGCGGATGTGCTCACCGGTCCCGCCTCCGCGCTGCCCGCCACCCAGAAGCTCGACCTCCTCATGCGCGTCGATCTTCGCGGGACGGTCCTGGCGTCCTGGCAAGCCGCCGAGCTCATGACTGCCCAGGAAAGCGGCGGTGTCATCATCAACATGAGCTGGGACCACGTGCTCAGCGGACTGCCCGGGCTGGAGGCCCAGCTGTTCTCGGCCGTGAAGGGCGGGATCCTCGCGTTCAGCAAGTCGCTCGCGCGAACGGTGGCACCTCGCGTGCGCGTGAACGTGCTCGCGCCCGGATGGATCGAAACCGCGTACGGCAACGAGGTCGACGAGACGATTCGCCGACAGGTCGTCGCGTCGACCCCCCTCGAGCGGTGGGGCACGCCCGAGGACGTCGCGGGTGCCGCCGTCTATCTCGCGTCGCCCGCCGCCGCCTTCGTCACCGGGCAGACAATGCTCGTGGGCGGCGGCGTCGTGATGTGAGTCCGCACTCTCCGGAGGAGACCGACGTGGCAAAGGAAAAAGAACCGACCTACGACGACGCC
>DASUGD010000022.1:0-6468 GCA_036274195.1 Gemmatimonadaceae bacterium
CCTCGCCTGCCGGCTCGGAATGACAAAGGACTCGTTAGGGGAGGATGCGTGCCGTCTTGATGTAGTCGAGCTTCGGGAAGTTCCTCGTGAGATACGCGTTCCCCTCGGCCGCGACGCGCTCCTGGCTCGGGCCGGAGCCATCGGGCGCGCCCTCGCCGTAGCCCGAGTACAGGCTGTCCACGACCGGCATCCCGTCCACGACCTGGCCGATGGGCGCGAAGCGCATTTCGTCGAGATTTCTGTTGTCGGCGTAGTTGATGAAGAGCTGCGTGCTCCGAGTGTCCGCGGCACTGCCGGCAGCGAAGGTGACCATCCCGCGCACGTTGCTCTGCTTCACCGAGTCGTCCGGGATGGTGAGCGGCTCCCAGGCGGCGGTGACGCGCGGATTCCCGTTCATGCCGAACTGCGCCATGAAGCCACTCAGCACGCGGAAGAATCGCGCATCGTCGAAGTAGCCAAGTTGCACGAGGTGATAGAAGCGATCGACGCCGTGAGGCGCCCAGTCGCGATGCGCCACGACGGTGAAATTGCCCTTGCTCGTCTCGAACGCGACCTTGAACGAGTCTGGCGCCGCGGTCGCGAGCGCGTTCTTGTCCGGATTCGTCAACGCGCTCGGCGCCCCGCCGCTTCCGCCCGAGTCGGACCGACAGGACGCGCCCAGCGCACAGCACGTGAGAGCGATCAACGCGCGCATGTGGCGACGCGGAACGAACGACAGCGACATGGCCTGAGCTCCTTCGACGGCGGGAGAGAGTCCGCGAAGAAGTTAGTCGCCTCCCAATGGCGTCGGGAGCAGCTACTCCGCCGCCATGGAGATGCGCGGGTCGACTCGCGTCGCCCGCCGTGCCGGGATGACCGTCGCGGCGAGTGCCACGAGGCCGAGCACCGCGACAACGACCGCGAACACACGCGGGTCGTGCGGACTGACCCCGTACACGAGCCCGCGCAGCGCTTGCGCCGCGGGAATTGCGAGCACCATCCCCACCGCCAGCCCGAGCAGCGGCAACCGCATTCCTTGTGCGATGACGAGCCGGCCGATCGCGACCGGCGTGGCGCCCAGCGCTATGCGAACGCCGATCTCCCGGGTGCGCTCGCTGACGAGACTAGCGACCACGCCAAACACACCAGTCGCGGCCAGCATGAGTGCCAACGCCGCGAACGCCGTCAGCACGGCGCTGGTGAACCGCTGCTTCGCCCACGCGCCGCCGAGCTGCTCGGTGAGCAGGCCCAGATCGTAGAGCGCGAGGTCGGGGTCGACGCGCTTCACTACATCACGGACGCCGCGCATCGTCGCCGCAGAATTGCCGGTCGCTCGCACCATCACCGTGCGGAATGCGTACGTGAACTGCAGGTACGATGTGTAGACGGCCGGGATCAGGCGCCGATCGTCGCCTTCCTGGTAGGGCACGTCGCCGACGACGCCAACTATTTCGACTCCGGGGTCAGGCACGTTCCAGTCGGGACGACTGCCGCCGCCGAACCACACGCGCGCGCCAATGGGATTTTCGTTCGGCCAGAACCGCTTCGCCGCGGTCTCATTGATGATGGCGACGGCCGGCCTCCCCTCGCGATCCGTGTTCGTGAACGCGCGACCTCGCAGCAGTGGGATGCCCAGGACGCTGAAGTGATCCGGTCCCACGTAGTGGCGCCTGATGAACGGCGCGTTGCCCGGCTGCGGAATGGGGCGGCCAACGATGTACAGCGAGCTGTTCGCGCACGACGTCGTGAGTGGCGCACAGCCGTCGACGGTCGCGCCGGTGACGCCTGGCACCTCGCGAAGCTCGGCGAGGAGTCGCTCGATGAACGCGGGTGCGGACGCCGTGCTGTACTGCGGCTCCGGCGGCCTTACCGAGAACGTGATGACGTTGCGTGGGTCGATCCCGATGGACTCACCACGCAGGCGTGCGAGGGTCGCCAGCATGAGACTCCCGCCGGTGAGCAGCACGAGCGCGAGCGCCACCTCGATCGCCACTGTCGCGCCCCGCAGGGAAAGGTGCGAGGCGCCGCCGACGCGCGTGACCGCGCCGCTCTGACGCAGCGTCGTGCCAATGTCCGTCCGCGAGGCCGTGAGCGCGGGGGCGAGACCGCACAACAGCGCGGTGAGGATGGTGACGCCCGCGGCAAACGCGAGGAGGACCGGGTCGATTTTCGGGTGCGCGAACTCGCCGACGCTGCCCCAGAAATTCGCCGGGCTCAAGGCCCCGGCGGGCGCGGCGATGACCCGCGTCGCCCACCACGCGAGCGCGAGACCGATCCCGCCGCCTAACGCGGCCAGCACGGCGGATTCCGTCAGGAGCTGCGTGACGAGTCGCCCGCGCGACGCGCCCAGCGCACGCCGGATCGCCATCTCCCGCCGCCGCGAGGCGGCGTGCGTGAGGAGCAGGCTGCTGACGTTCGCGCACGCCAGGAGCAGCACGACTCCCACGGCGCCGAGCAGCACGAACATGGCGCGCCGGGTCGCGGCGCTCACGCGCACGTCGCTGATCGGAACCGCCGTCGCCCCGAAGCTGTCCCCCGGCATTTCCGATTCGCTGGGCAACTCACGCTGGATGGCAGCACCGACGGAGCTCAGCTCGGCCCGGAGGGCCTCCATGGAGGCGCCGGGACGGAGCCGGGCGATGACGCTCGAGAAATCCTGGTTCGTGGTGAGGTACTCGGGATACGTCAGGCGCGGCGCCTGTGTGGCGGGAATCCACATCTCCGCGCGTCCGGTGAGGCCCCGGAATCCGGGCGGCATGATGCCGATCACCGTGAGCTCGCGCGAGTTGACGCGAACGGTCTGGCCGAGAATTCCGAGATCGCCACCGTATCGACGCTGCCAGAGGGCATGGCTCAGGATCACGACCATGGGCTCGGAGGGAGACCGGTCCTCTACGGCCGAGAAGAGCCGTCCGCGCAGGGGCCGTGCGCCAAGCGTCGCGAAGTAGCCGCCAGCGACGATTTCCGAGCTGATTGGCTCGGCGTCCGTTTGGCCGGCGAGGTTCACGCTGGCGAGGCCGTAGTTGCCGATGTTCGAGGTGGTAGTGACGGATTTCTCGAGCAGGCGAAAGCGAGGGTACGACCAGCGATATCGCTCGGTGCCGCGGGCTGGCTCGGTGTGGGTGGTGAAGAGCATCGCGAGCCGCTCGGGCTCGGGAAACGGAGGCGGCGTGATGAGGGCTGCCTCGGCGATAGCGAACGTGGCAACGCCGGCGCCGATGGCGAGGGCGAGCGTGGTGATGACCGAGAGCGCCAGCGTCCGGTTGCGGCGGAGCAGGCGGAACGCGAGGCGGAGGTCGGCGGTCGGCTCGGTCATGGCGGTTGGTTGCGGGGATGCCCGTTGAGTCGATAGATGCCGGTGCCTGGGCCCTCGTTTGAATTGGCAAATGGGAGACGGCAGAAAACTGCAGACGGTGGACGGCAGTGGGCAGATGGCAGATGGCAGAGGAACCGGCCCTCTGCCCTCTGTAGCGTGCCGTCTACTGTCTGCCGTCTGCAGTTGGCTGCCCTCTGCCCTCTTTTTGGCGCCGTTGGGGGTCAGACTCTTTTCGCATCACTTCATTGCTCGGCAATGAAGTGATGCGAAAGGAGTCTGACCCCCAACGGAC
Organism: Gemmatimonadaceae bacterium; assembly: GCA_036274195.1. Classification (GTDB taxonomy): domain Bacteria; phylum Gemmatimonadota; class Gemmatimonadetes; order Gemmatimonadales; family Gemmatimonadaceae; genus JAJKIV01. The sequence goes on from DASUGD010000022.1 coordinate 3,588, forward strand.
CCCCAACGAACCGAAGTTACGCTTTGCCGACTTCGCGATAGCGAAAGCACGTCACGGCGTGGTCGTTCACCATGCCGGTGGCCTGCATGAAGGCATAGCAGATCGTCGTGCCGACGAACCTGAAGCCGCGGCGTTTGAGGTCCTTCGACATCGCGTCCGACTCTGGCGTGCTGACGGGCACGTCGCCTGACGCGCGAACCTTGTTCACGCGCGGCTCGCCGTCCACGAACCGCCAGATGTACGTGTCGAACGATCCGAACTCGCGCCGGGCCTCGAGAAAGGCGGCTGCGTTCGTCACCGCGGAGTCGATCTTGAGACGATTGCGGACGATCCCGGGGTCGGCCATCAGGCGCTCGCGCTTCTTCGCCGTGTAGCGCGCGACCCGCTCGGGATCGAAGTCGTCGAATGCCTTGCGGTAGGCCTCCCGCTTTCGGAGAATCGTCTCCCAGCTCAAGCCGGCCTGGGCGCCCTCCAGGATCAGAAACTCGAACAGCCGCCGGTCGTCGTGCAGCGGTACTCCCCATTCGGTGTCGTGATAGGGGATGCTCAGCTGCGTCCGCGCCCAGGTGCAGCGCGAGACGTTAGGCATAGAGATGTTCCGGGTCGGCGGCGGCGAGCTCTACGTAGAAGCCGGCGAGGCGATCCGCCACGGCGTCGAAGTAACGCGCGCCCTTCTCGGGTGTGGACGCGTGCGGGTTCCCGGTTCCGGTGTCGTCCGTGACCTTCGTCCAGCGGCGGGGCGCCCAGGCCCAACCATCCCGAAGTGCGGAGACGGTAAATCGGCGCGCGCGTCCGTCGCCCGCATCGGCGAGCGGCAGCGGGAGCTCGGGGGCGAGGTGCTGCACGAGGCTCGTCTCCATCTCGCCTGCGTGATCGCCCGGCTCCGTAAAGAACGGGCGCGGATCGATGCAGGTGTACCAGTTGACGGTGCAGACGAACATCCGGATCGTCGGCTGCAGCTCGCGGATCATGAGGCGGAAGTCGTTCCCCCCATGGCCGTTCAGGATCACGAGCTTGCCCACCTCATGTGCATCGAGCACCGACGCCACGTCGCCGAGCACCGCCGCCTGGGTGGACGGGTTCATGTTCATGCAGAACGGAATGTCCAGCTGTCCCGTGTTCACGCCGAACGGGATGCACGGCAGCGCGAGAACACGGGCACCCCGGTCCCACGCCCGTCTTGCCGACTCGGCCGCGATCGCCTCGGTCTCGATGACGTCGGTGCCATAGGGGAGGTGGTAGTTGTGCGCCTCGGTGGCACCCCAGGGGAGGATCGCGACCTCGTAGCGTGTTTCGCGAACCGCCTTCCAGTTCGTCTCAGCGAGGATGTATGGGCGTCCGGCCATGGAAGTCCGCGGTGAGTCGCGGATGCCCGTCCACCATCTCGTAGAACCGTACGCGATCGGGCTGATCCGCTTTTGCCAGCAAGATGATCTGCCCGGTGTGCATCGAGAAGTGCTCGACGACGTGATAGATCGCCTCGAGCACACTCACGTCGTTTGCCTGGATGACTCGGCGCGTCTGAAGATCGGCCGGGGTCAGCGACGCGAGCACGCGGTCGACATCCGAGATCGCCTGCTCCAACCGGTCGATCAGCATCGTGATCGAGAGCGGTGCGCGCTGGTCGAACTCGGACTGCCGGTCGCGCACGTCGGGCGCCCCGCCTACCCCGCTCACGATCCACTGCCGCGCGTTGCCGGCGAGATGGAGCATCAGGTTGCCGATGCTGTTCGACGCCTCGTTAGGCCGTGCCCACACGACGTGCTCATCGAGCACGGAAACCGCGAGGCGGATCTTCGTGAGGTATTCGCGCAGGTAGCGGCGCGAGAGCGCGATCAATGCGCTGCCGGCGTCGCGATCCGACCCGAGCGTGGTGACGGAGGGATTGGTCATGGTGCCGCCGCGTCCGCCGGGAGGTCCACGAGACGAAGGAGTCGCGAGGCGAAGTTGCCGAGTGCCTCCCACCCACGAGGCGCGTCGCCGAACCATCGGTACCGCGTCTCGTTCAGCTCCTCCCCGAACGTCAGCTCGTAGACCGTGGCGTCGAGTGGCGCTTCCGGCTGATGCGGGCAGCACGTCACGGTCGCCGATTCGACGCTGTCGAGCACGGCGCTGAGCTCGCGCGGGTCCACCGGCACGGTGGCCGATTGGAGCGACGGTGCGCGGACGCTCGTGATCTCCACTCCGGCGGTTACCGCCCGGACGCCGGTGCCGATCGTTATCTCGCGACTCAGACTCGCGGTGGCGAGGTCCAGCGCCCGATTCCAGATCGTCCGGATGACGTAGAGCTCGCCCGTTGTGCTGCGTCGGATGTCGCGCGCGACGGGGTCGTCGAAGGTGGGGATGGTGAGGAGAAGGGCGAGGCGCCGGCCGTAGCTGTTTTCTCCGGGGCGGCCGTCGCGTAGCTGCTGGATCGCGACGTCGAAAGCCGAGCGGCGGAGGTGAGCAGGGAAACGCATTCGACACTGCACACGAAAGGGTGCCGCCAAATCTGACGCGGGAATCGGGAATAGGGAATCGGGAATCGCTGGGAACCGGGAACCGGGAACGGCGAACCGGGAACTGGGAGCCGGGAACCGGGAACCGGGAACCGGGAACCGGGAACTGGGCCCTCTACCGGGAGGACGGCGATTCCTCGCCTCCGCGCCTGCGGCGCTCCGCTCGGAATGACGCGCTCTTTCCGTTTCCCGTTTCCCGTTTCCCGTTTCCCGTCCCCGCCAGTCGCCAGTCGCCAGTCGCCAGTCGCCAGTCGCCAGCTACTTCAGTCCGACCGCAACGACCCCGGCTCCCTTCGCGATGTCAACCGCGGTCACGACCTCCTGAAAGCGGACGCCAGCAGCAGCGCGGACGATCAGCGTTTTTTCCGGACGCCCGTCGTAGA
>DASUGD010000023.1:0-7010 GCA_036274195.1 Gemmatimonadaceae bacterium
CATTCGAGCGCCGCGGCGCTCGAATGATGAAATTCGACTCTGACCCCCCGGAGCTTAGGGTGTCTTGACCGGCGCCGCCACGGGCGTCCCGTCCGACCACTTCTGGACCTTCACGACCACCTCGGCCCTTGGAGTCCCCGACCCGCTCACGGCGATAGGCTCCGCGTCTTCACTGGCCAGCCCGAACATTGCCGGCGTCGCCCCCGGCACGAAGAACATGAGATGGGGATGCCAGGCGCCCACGCGTCGGCCCTCGGGACGGGGGCTCGAGAACAGCACCTGTCGCGGTGACATCATGTACGCCATCGCGAGGGATTTCGGGGCCTCGAGCTGACCGTTCGCGTAGCCGGCCGCCACCGCGCGCTCGACCGAGTCCTCCGACGCGCCTAACGAGCGAAGCCGAACCTCCAGCAGCTCTCGCGCGAGCACCGTGCGCGCCCCTTCGGTGTTGTAGCAGATCGGGTAAAGACTGCCGCCGTGCAGGTCGCGCGCGACCATGCACGCCGAGCCGTTCGAGCCGCGCCGCAGTGTGAGCACCTGGCCATCCCGGACGGCGTACACCGTAGCCTGATTCGACAGCTCCGGCGGAGCTGCCGAGACGGCGAGCGCAATCTCCAGGGAGTCGGGCAGGGGAACGGGCTTCACCGGATACCCGTTAGGCGCCGGCTGCGCGCCAGCGGCCGCAGCGGACGTTACGACCAGGACGACGACCGGACACGAGAGGCGCATCGCGGGCTCCAGACGAGGTGACAGGCGACGACTGCCTCATGGTACATCGGGTTCGACGGCACTGTCCTACACGGAGTGACCAGCCGGCAATCCACGGGACGAACGGGCACTTCCGCCGAGCGAGCACGATGCGGCCGGGATGCGTCGCGGCACCTTCGACGCCGGCTAACGCCTCAGCATGGCGATCGTCTTGGCGAACAGATCCTGCGCATCCTCACGCGTCCGCCCGATGCACACGGCACCGAGCTTCCCGAACTCCCGCAGCGCGCCCATGAGGTGGAAGATCACGCCGCGCTCGGTGTCGGGGTGGAACGCGAGCCCGCGCCTCGCCGCGGCCGAGATCACGCGCTGAGGCGTAAGCGCCGTGTACGCCGGATCGCACAGGTTGTCGGACGCGACGTAGTAGCATGGCCGGCCGGCCTTCGTGCGATAGAGCCCGGTTGCCGGGTCGTACGCGCCATCCGTGAGGAGCTGGAGTGTCAGGAACGGGTGCGTTGTCCCGCCCTTCCGGATGTTGATCTCGATAGCGTAGTGACGCCACTCGTTATGCACCCGAGTCGATACGAAGTCGATTCCGAACCGGCCCACGACGCCATCGCGCGCGAGCACGTCCGTCACTCGCCGGGCCGCCGCGTGCAGCCCCGGGCAGCACGCGAGGTCCGCGGGGAACGTGCATCCCAGGTAGACCTGGCCCGTCGCCCCGCCTAACACTTGATCGTGGCTGGAGATGATCTGCGTGGCACCGCTCGGGTCGATCCGACACTGCACGGACGGGGATCGCACCTCGCTCGCCGAGACGAACGCCTCGACGATGCCGCCCAGCCGGGCGAGCTCGTCGCGGTACCTGGGCCAGGTCGCGTCCGGCGCCACGAAGCGCACGCGTCGCGGGAGCACGTCGCGCACCCATCGCGTTAGGTCCGGGCCGGACGGCGCGCCATCATACGAGAAGATCGCGTTGCCTTCGCCGGAAAACCCCTCCTCGAGCTTGATCACGGCGCGTCGCACCGCCGGATGCTCTCGCCTGAGATCGGCGAGCGCGCGGATCACATCCTCGTCTCCCCTGAGATGCTCGTAGCCCGGCGGGGCAAGCACGCCGGCTCGGTGGAACACGTCGCGGCTCCCGCTCTTCGTGCCAAGGTGCCAGAGCGCCGGGTCGCAGCCGTAGAGCGGTATGCCGAGTCGCACGGCGAGCGTACGCTCGAGCGGGGTCGCGGTAAAGCACGTGAGGTGCGACGACCCCGGATCATCGATGAGGCGACGAATCAGTTCTACGAGGTCCTGGCGGGAGAGGATCTTCTCGGTGAGCGGAGCCGCCGAGTGATCGCCGCATGTCAGCATCGTCAGCCGATTGCGCGCACCCCGAGATTCGACGTCGCGCACGAGCCCCAGATAATAGTTGACGATCAGCGGCGCGACCGGCTCGCTCGTGATATAGATCACTCGCGTCGCGGGCAGCCGAAGCAGCATGAGCAGACAGAGGAACCGCTCCTCGTACCTCGACGCGCCTCGGAGCTTCGCCAGCTCCTCGCGATCGAGCGACATGCTCGGAATCACGACGACGGTCCGGCGCGCCCTGGGGTTCGAGAACACTCGACTGAACATCGGCTCGAGGCCTCGCTGAAGCTCGGCGAACGCGCGCAACTCTTCAGGAGACCCGGGAGCCGGAAACGGCGGGTCGAGCGGTGTACCGTCGGCGTTCGTGCGAGAGAGGACAGGCTGCATCACGCGGCGATATATGCGGGCCGGCGTGAACGCCGTCAGTCGGGCGAATGGTGATGGCGGGTCGGTGTTCACCGCACCTGGTCTCTTCCATTCGCCGTCCGTCGGGGATTCCCCCGCGCAGACGACGCGAGTCTCCTACTCCCTGAAGACCTCGCCGGCGCTACGCTCCACGACGACCCGTTCAGGAGCCCCGATGGCGACGACGATCACCCCCACGCACGCCGAGTCCTTTTCGCGCATCGCGGAAACGCTCGAGATCAGCTCACCCGTGATCGATGACCTTCTCGAGCACATTCCGCTCGGCCTCATGGTGGTCGACGCCAACGGCCAGATCGTGTTCGCAAACGCGGCCGCACGATCGCTTCGCATCGACAGTCTCGAGCCCCTCCATTGGGCGATCACGCGCGCGCTGCTGACGGAGGACAACGTGCGCGAAGACGACCTCGCGATCGCGCCGCTCGGCGAGCCGCGCCGGTGGGTCAGCGCTCAGGTCATCCCCGTCCGCGTCCCCAAGGTCGGTGTGAATGCGGCGTTCGTGGTCCTGTCCGACGTGACCGATCGAAGACAGGTGGCTGCGTGGACGCCGATGATCGAGACGCTCGTGAGACTCTGAGAGCGCCCGGTCGGTTCAGATGGCGCCCCCGTCGCCAATCGCTTTCAGCAGCCGGTACGTGAACTCCAGCTGATCGTAGAACGCCTTGACGCCGATCCGCTCGTTGAGTCCGTGCGCCCGCGTGTCCGCCGGAATGTTCGGGTCGGCGAAGTAGCCAGTCACGCCGTAGACGGGAATGCCCGCGTTGCGGAGAAAGAGGCCATCGGTGGCGCCCGTCTCCATCGTGGGAACGAGTGGTACCGATCCCCAGATCGACGCCACCACGGAACGAATCGTCTGCTCGAGCGGCGCCGGCAGCGGAGATGGCGGGCTCGGTGTGGCTGTGTCGGCGCGCGTCACGCTGACAGCGGTATCAGCCACGACGCGCCGAATCGTTTGCTCGACGCTCGCGGGGTCCACGCCCGGCAGGATGCGGCAGTTGATCGTCGCCACCGCGCGCTGTGGCAGCGCGTTCACGGCATGACCGCCTTCGATCAGCGTCGCCACGCAGGTCGTGCGGAGCAGTGCATTGTAGAACGGTGACCGATTTGCCAGGCGTCGCGCGGCCGCCGTGTCCACGCGACCGCCGGCGCTGACCGCCCGTAAGTCCGCGGCCAACTCGCGCTCGCCGAGTGATGCGGTACGTGACAAGTACTCGCGCGTGATGGCGTTCAGCTCGAATGGAAACTCGTACTGGCCAACGCGGCCTAACGCGGCTGCGAGGCGGTAGATCGCGTTGTCCTTCTCCGGCAGCGAGCTGTGGCCGCCCGGATTCCGCACCGTCAGGTGATACGACTGAAAGACCTTCTCGGCTGCCTGAACGTCGAACGAGACCGGTTTCCCGTCGCGCAGCTCGCCGCCGCCCGCGTCGGCGTTCAGCACATAGGCCACGTCCAGCAGGTCTCGTCGATGCGCCAGCAGCCACTGGATGCCGTTGTAACCACCGCCGCCTTCCTCGCCTGCCGTCAGCGCGAGGATGTAGTCGCCGGCCGGGACGATCCCTTCCTGTTTCATGCGCAGCAGGGCCGCGACCCACGCCGCGGCGCCGTTCTTCATGTCGAGCGTGCCGCGGCCGTAGAAATGGCCGTCGCGTTCGGTGAGCTTGAACGGGTCGAGCTCCCAGTCCGCGCGGCGCGCCTCGACCACGTCCAGGTGTCCGATCAGCAGGATCGGCTTCCGGCTCCCTCGCCCGCGGTACCGGACGATGAGGTTCCTGTCCTTCGCGTCCCGGCCCGTGTCCGGCCCGACGATCTGAACGTCGGCCGCCGGAAACCCCGCGGCCCGGAAGCGCGCCGCCATCCGCTCGGCCGCCTTGGTCGTGCTGCCGCTGGTATACGTGGTGTTCGTTTCGATCAGCTCCTGCAGGATGTCTCGGCCGAGCGACTGTTGCGCGGACAACGCTCCCTGGGCGTCGGCCATCCGCGCCGCGGACAGGAACAAGCAGATCGTGAGCGAGAGGACTGAACGCATGAGGACAAAATGACTTAGGGAGGTGGGCAGCCAGGGCCGGCGGCAAAGGTCCGGGGCGGCGGATTCTGGACGAAAGCCGGGGCTGCTGCAACGTTGTACCGGCACTTATTATGGTGCTCGATCGCGATGCATGCGATCGGCTGTGACCTCACTCGGGAGCCGTAACGATGCATCGCCACCTGCGACGTTCTGCCGCCGCTGTCGCCCTCGCCGTCTCGGCTATTGCCGCATACGCCTGCAAGGAAGGCGGCGACGGTCCCACCAGCCCAAAGGAAACCGCCGGCGGTATCGCCAATTCGGCGCGATCCGACGCCGACATCCTCGGCCTCATGCAAGAGGCCAATCGCGCCGAGCTCCAGGCCGGCCAGCTCGCTCTGCAGATCTCGTCGAACGCCGACGTGAAAGCGTTCGCGAGCACCATGTTGGCCGAGCATGACGCGATCAAGACCGAGCTCGAATCGCTGGCGACCCAGTTGAACATCACGCCGACCGTTCCGAACGACGCGCTGCGAAAGCTGCAGGATTCGGAGATCGATGCCATCGCCGGGCTTGGCGCCAGCAACTTCGGCTTCCACTACATGTCGCTGCAGGTAGACGTGCACCAGCGTACGCTTGCCCTGGTCGATGCGTTCGTCGCCAAAGCCCAGCAGGCCGCGCTGCGCGACGCACTGCAGAACGACGTTCGCCCGCACATCGTCGTGCATCTTGCTGCCGCACAGGAGCTCAAGTCACGGATCGGAGAATAGCGCGGCTCGCGCTCGGCGGCGCGCCGAAACGCGCCGCCCACACGCGCCGAAGTTGGCGCCCATCGGCGAACCCGCAGGCGGCCGCGACCGCGTCCAGGGTCATCATCGGATTCTTCATCAGGTCCCGGGCGCGCTCGACCCGCAGTCGCTCGCGATAGTCGTGAATCGAGATGCCCGTCGCGCGCTTGAAGACGCGCGTCAGATTCCGTTCGCTCATCCCGGCAATGCGCGCGAGCTGGCCGAGCGTCTCGCGTGACCCGGGGTTGCTGACCAGGTGCTGCTGAAGCTGATGGATCCCGGGGCTCAGATGCGTCTGGTAGTCGAGGTACACGCTCTCCTGGTCATGTGCTCCGTCACGCCGGATGTACACCACCATCTCGCGCGCGACCTCCCCGGCGACGAGCGGCCCCGCGTCGCGCTCGATGAGCGCGAGCGCCATGTCGATACCTGCGGCGATGCCGGCGCTCGTGACGATGCCGCCATCGATGACGAAGAGCCGGTTGCCCACGACCTGCGCCCGCGGAAAGCGCGCTTTGAGCTCGGTCACCCGCTTCCAGTGCGTGGTGCACGTCCTGCCGTCGAGCGCACCGGCCTCGCCTAACGCGAACGCGCCGGTGCACACGGAGCAGAGCTCCACGCCGGCCCGGTGCACCTCGCGCAGCCACGCGACGAGCTTCGCCGGCACCGGCATGGTGTGTGTGGGGTAGCCGGGCAGGATGACCAGGTCGCCGGGTCGCACGTGAGGCAGCGGCTCGAGTCCGCTCAACCTGAGGCCCTGCGCCGACGGCACCTCGGGCGTCGGCGCGCAGTACGAGATCGCGTACGGCACGCCGAGCACCTTCGCTTCGTAAAACGCCTGCGCCGGGCCCGCGAGGTCGAGCATCTCGCATCCCGGAAACAGCGCGAAGATGATACGCCGAGGTGTCGGGTTGTTCATGGCGATTTATATGGAGAAGACGGGTTCCCGAACCGGCTTCGCGAGCGCGTCGAGCTCGCCCACCAGCGTCGCGGTCGTCACGATACGAGCGAACCGCTTGCGGAGCGCATAGACTGTCCGCTCCTCGACGGCCTCGACGCCAAGCTCTTCGCCGGGCTTGTCCCAGTTCCGGATCGGAAAGGTCATGGTCGCGTCGATGACGAAGTCCACCGCGTATCCGAGATCGGCGGCGACGCGCGCGGTCGTCTCGCAGCATTGCTCCATCTGAATCCCGGTGATCGCGAGCCGCCTGACGCCCAACGCCAGGAGCTGCGCCTGAAGCGTCGTGCTCGTGAACGCGTTCCGCGTATCCTTGAGCAGCACGGGCTCGCCGGGGTTCACCCGGATGAAATCCATGAGGCGGAGGTGGGGGCCGTCGCGCTCGAAGCCTGGATCGCCGTCGGTGTGGAGGAAGAAGAACACTGGAAGTCCTGCGGCGCGATGTGCGTCGATGAGGGCGGCGACGTTGCGCTCGAAGTCGCGGTTGTTCCGTCGCTCCCACTTCGGGTCGACCTTGAACGAGTCCTGGGCGTCGACGACGAGCAGGGCGGACTGGGAGAGCGGCACTTCATCTATGGTGAGCATTGGTGGCCTCGGGTTGTAAGGTGCCCTGAAGGTGCCACATTCGGCCACCCGGCGAAGGCCGTGCACCGGACAGTCGCCGGTAACTTCCGGCCTTCGATGATTCCCGAGCGCCTCGCGAGCGTCACCGTGAGTCGAACGACCCATGCGGAGCGGAAACACCTGCTGCAGATTCCTCGTTATGGTCGTCTCG
>DASUGD010000024.1:0-12427 GCA_036274195.1 Gemmatimonadaceae bacterium
CGCGATCGACAAGAGCACGTCGGACTACGACAAGGAGAAGCTCCAGGAGCGTCTCGCCAAGCTCGCCGGTGGTGTTGCGGTCGTGAACGTTGGCGCCGCGACCGAGAGCGAGATGAAGGAGAAGAAGGCCCGCGTCGAGGATGCGCTCCACGCTACGCGCGCGGCCGTCGAGGAGGGCATCGTCCCCGGCGGCGGTGTCGCGCTCCTGCGCGCGCAGACCGCGCTCAAGAGCCTCAAGCTCGACGAGACCGATGAGCAGATCGGCGTCGACATCGTCCGCCGTTCGCTCGAGGAGCCGGTCCGCATGATCGTGCAGAACGCGGGTGGCGAAGGCTCCATCGTGGTCGAGAAGGTGCGTGCCTCGAAGGACAAGAACTTCGGCTACAACGCACTGACGGACACCTACGAGGACCTCGTGTCCTCGGGCGTGATCGATCCGACGAAGGTGACGCGCACGGCGCTGCAGAACGCTGCGTCGATCGCGGGCCTGCTCCTCACGACGGAAGCGATCGTCGTCGAGAAGAAGGAAGAGAAGCCGGCTCCGGCTGCTCCGGGCGGCGGCGGCATGGGCGGGATGTACTGAGCTCAGCCCTTCCGATGAACGAAACGGGGACCCATTCGGGTCCCCGTTTCGCTTTGTTGGACTCGTGACTCGAAGTCAAAGCGCCAAGGCAAGCTGCTGTGCGCGACCACCTCGCCGCCCCGCGACAAACGCGCCATGCACCACATCCTGCCGCGCCGCCGTCACTCGCCCGCGGAAGCGCGACCGCGCCAGGGCCGCCGATACACTCGCCAGCGCATGATCCGGCGTGTTGCACTGCTCGCTCAAGTGTGCGAGCACGAGATGCTGAAGTCCCGAGTGCGCACACGTACGCGCGATGATCGCAGCGTCCCTGTTGCTCAGATGACCGGACGCCCCGGCAATCCGCCGCTGCACCGACAGCGGATACGGGCCGCACGCGAGCATCGCTTCATCGTGGTTCGACTCGAGCACCAGAATGTCGACCTCGCGAATCGCGTCACGGAGCGGTGTAGTCATGCGGCCAAGATCCATCGCGACGGCTGTCCGGGCGCCGGACACCGTGTCCGTCGCCACGACCGCAATCGGCTCGTTCGCATCGTGCGAGACGAGCACCGTCTGCACGTTCATCGTCCCGAACGTGAGTGTCGCCCCGGCATCGAACGTCCTGACGTCGGCTTCCACCAGCTCGGGTGCACCCACCGCGGTCCCCGCGGTCGCGTGGAGCGACCAGTTCCAACGATGCGCGGACCTCGCCGCACCGCACATGTGATCGCTGTGCTCGTGTGTGATGATCACCGCGTGGATGCTTTCCGGCGCGATGCCCGCCGTCACGAAGCGCCGCTTCAGCTCCCGCGATGAAAACCCTGCGTCGATGAGCACCCGCGTCGAGCCATTGTCGATCACCGTCGCGTTGCCGCGACTTCCCGATCCCAGCACCCAGACCTTCATGCTACCTGCCATCGGGCGGCGTGCGCCGCAGTCAGCCATCGGCGCGCTCGATCGCTGAGCGCGACGTGTCGCCGGCTCATCACGCGTTCGGCGACAGCCAGAAATCTATCGAGGTTGTACGCTGGCGCGTCGAGTGTGCCGCCCCACGAGAACGGGGGAATGACCTTCGGCGTCATCACCGGCAGAAACACGTTCGCGCCGGTGCCGACGACGCTCCCTGTCGTCAGGCGCGTCCCGATCGCGGTCTTCGCGTGGTCACCGAAAAATGTCCCGAGGAACTGCATCCCGGTATCGCGCATGCCCTTCGGGGACCAGAATGCGACGGAACCATACGTGTTCTTCAGGTTGCTCGTGACCGTGCTCGCGCCGAGGTTGGTCCACCGGCCCAGGTACGAGTGTCCAACGAATCCGTCATGCGACTTGTTCGCGTGGCCGAGAAAGACGGTCGTGCTCACTTCGCCGTGCACGCGACAGTGGTCGCCGATGGACGCATTCGCGATCTTGCCACCACCGATCGTCGTGTCCTCGCCCACGTAGCAGGGGCCGACGAGCCGCGTGAAGGACGCGACGGTCGCGCCCCGACGCACGAGGACAGGCCCGGCGGTCACGTCGAACACGACGTACGGCTCGATCGATGCGCCCCGCTCGATGCGCGCGGCGTACGCTCCAACCACGGCGCCCCCTGCTTCGGCGCCGCTGATCGTGTCGAGCCCCTCCACTCGGCTCGGAATATCCGACGCACTGATCTCGCCGAGGTGCCGGATGAGGTCCCACACGTCATCGAGCCACCACCCGGCGATGTCGGTGGATGTCGCCCCATCACCAGCCAGCGATTCGATGGCGGTGCGACCATCGCGGATGGTGGTCGCCGCGACGGACCGCGCGAGCCGGACGGCGGCGACCCGTCCGCGGCACGTCCAGACGTCCGCCCACGGATCCACGGGGGCGAGTACAGGCGCGCACCGCGCGTTCACCAGAATGGTGCCCGCGCCGATCGTGCCGGCGGTGCAGGGTGGCGCGTCCAGCTCATCGAAGTCGGCGAGATGGGCCGCCCCGACGAACGCGGTGGCTTCGGCGCCGAGCGCGATCTCCCACCGCCGCCTAACGATTTCCGTGCCGACGCGCAGCTCCGAGACCGGCCGCGTGAGCGCGAACGGCTCGAAGCCGCGCGCCACCTCGTCATCATAGAGCACGAGCGTGTTCATTCGCGGTCCCGAATGTCGGCGGGGAGCTTCGAGATCAAGGTCTTGAGATCCGCTGCGGCCTCCTTGGTCGTGACGAGCATGAGACCATCTCGCACCACCACGACCAGGTCGCGCACCCCGTACAGCACGACATCGGCACCCTCCGCGTACACGACGTTGTCGTCCGCGTCTACGAGCACGGCCGAGCCGCTCGTCGCATTGCCGCGCTCATCACGTGCGCGCACGCGGGCGAGCGCTGCCCACGTGCCGACGTCATCCCACTGAAACGAGCCAGGCATCACCACGACGTTCGAGCTTCGCTCGAGCACGCCAACGTCCACGGTCACCGGAGTCGCCGCCTCGAAAAACCGTTCGGCGTTCCCGTTCGCCGACGCGAGCGCCGGCGCAAGCTCGGGGGTCAACGCGCGGACGTCACGCAGAAAATCGCCCACGCGCCACGCGAAAATGCCGGAGTTCCAGAGCGCGCCCTCCGTGATCATTCGCTCAGCCAGCGCGCGGTCGGGCTTCTCGACGAATCGATCCACGCGGAATGCCCCGCCGCCGATCGGCGTCCCCGGCCTGATGTAACCGAAGCCGGTGTCGGGACGCGTGGGGACCACACCGACCGTGACGATCGCCGACTCTCGTTCCGCAACCGCCGCCGCCTGGCTGAGCGCGGCCCGAAATCCCTCGTCATCGCCGATCGCCCAGTCCGCATGAACCGAGATCATTGTAGCGCTCGGGCCGTCGCGGCGCTCGATCTCGCTCGCCGCCCACGCGAGCGCGCCACCCGTGCCGACCGCGCGCGGTTCCGCGATGATGTTTTCCGGTGGAACGCGCGGAACGTGCTCACTCACGACGCCGCGAAGCGATGCATTCGTGAGGATGAGCGTGCGTGGCGCCGGAACGAGCGGCTCCAGTCGGTCCAGCGTCGCGACGAGCAGCGGCCGTTCATCGACGAGCGGCAGCAGCTGCTTGGGGCGAGATGGTGTGCTGAGCGGCCAGAAGCGCGAGCCGACACCGCCGGCCAGCACGACCGCCCATCGACTCACGGAGTCTCCGCGCTGTCGTCGTGCGTCAAGCCCGCGAGCTCCGCCGTTCGCGCGTACAGTTTCTTCGGACTGAAGGGCTTCGTGAGGAATTCCGTCGCGCCGAGCTCCATGGCCTTTTGATGCTGTGCCTCCTGACCCGCCGCCGTGAGAATGATGCACGGCAGGTGCTTCAGCCGCTCGTTCGACCGAATGCGTGCGAGCACATCGAGCCCGCTGAGGTTTGGCATCATGAGGTCGAGCAGGACGAGGTCGATGTCCGGCTGGCTTTCGAGAACGTCGATCGCTTCCTGCCCGTCGTAGGCGAGCGTGACGCGGAAGGGCCCCTGCTCGAGCTTCATCTTGATGATGCGGCCGATGTGCGGCTCATCATCGGCGACCAACACGTGGCGCGGCTCCATGTCGACTGTTGGTCCGCTCAGACCAGGGCCGCCATCTGCTCGCGATTCCGCCGGAGCTCGAACAGAAGCTGACCGATGTTCGCCTCCGGTTGCACGAGCACGAGGAGCATGGCCTCGGGCGAGAGCACCGATACGACCACGAGGCCGTGCGGGTGCTCGAAGACACCGGTCACCAGTGGCCCACGCTGGCTGGCGGCACCAAACTCGTCGGCGGCGGTAATAATGGACGGTACGTGCGCGGCGAGCCCTTCGGCATCGAGATTCGTGACCGCCTGGCCATCGATCAGGAGCCCGTCGCGACCGAGGACGATCGCCGCTTCGACGCCATCGCGCTGCCGAATGGCGGCGACCAATTCGCGGATCGTCGGCATGCGCGCTCCCGAAGAAAAGTCGTGCGAAGCATAACCCGACGCAGGGCCTTGTCAAGCGAGCAATCGCTTGAAGTCTCGTGTGTTAGGCGATATGCTTCGATTCCCTTGGACTCCGCTCGACCTCGCCATTAGATGAAGTTCAGACAGCTCGTTTCATGCGTCGGCCTCGGCGCCGTCGTGTTCGGCGCGTCCGCATGTGACAACCCCAACACGTCCACCACGCTCATTTCGGTCGTCGCCGATACGCTCCAGGTTTTCGCGCTGACCGGCACGCCGCCTTCGTATCCGGCTGCGTACCTGGCGTCGTCGGGCGCCGTCACGCGCGCCGATGGAAGCTTCAACTTCGACGTCGCGTTCGATATCACCCCCGCCAACGAAGTGCTGGTCTATCCGCAGCGGCTCGTTGGTGTGCCATGCGTTGCCGGCGTGGTGAACTGCGGCGGGGCGCTCGGTGGAAAGCCAGTGGGGCTTCAGCGCATCACCGTCGCATTCGACGACCTCGAGCGCGCTCCGACGGCCGGATATCAGTTCGACTCGACGTTCACGCTCACCCCGGGGCAGGGGCTCGTTATGCAGGTGCAGAGCGCCAGCGAATGCCCGCTGTCGTTCTCCACCGTGATGTACTCGAAGTTCGTCATCGACAGCATCGATACCACACGCCGGTCCATCTACTTCCGATCCGTCAACGACCCGAATTGCGGCTATCGCAGCCTCATCCCCGGCGCGACACCGAAGAACTGATCTCGGCCCATGCACGATCTCAAATCGCTGCGAGACCAGATCGACGCGCTTCGCGACGCTATGCGCCGGCGCGAGAAGCTCGACCAGATCGGACCACTGATCGATCGAGCCGAAGCGCTCGACCGCGATCGCCGCACGAGCATCCAGGCAGTCGAGGAGCGGAAAGCGGCACGCAACGCCGTCACGCAGGAAGTCGCGCGACGCAAGAAGGCGAAAGAGAACGCTGACGAGCTGGTCGCGCAGAGCCGCGCACTGGGAGAAGAGATCAGCCGCCTCGAGTCCGAGCTCGCGTCCTCCGAGTCGGAACTCCAGCGTATCCTGCTCGAGATCCCGAACATACCGTTGCCCGAGGTCCCGAACGGCGGAGAGGGCTGCAACGTGATCGTGCGCGAATGGGGAGCCCCGCGCATGGACGCCGGCCTTCGGCCGCACTGGGAAATTGCCGAGGCGCTCGGGATCATTGATCTCGCGCGGGGCGCGAAGATCAGCGGATCCGGGTTCGTCGCGTATCGCGGTGCCGGAGCGCGGCTCGTTAGGTCCCTCATGAACCTGTTCCTCGACGTCCACACCCGAGAACACGGCTACGAGGAGGTATGGGTTCCCGTCGTCGTCAACCGCGCGTCGATGACCGGTACCGCGCAGCTACCGAAGTTCGAGGACGACATGTACGGGCTGCGCGATGAGGATCTGTTCCTCATCCCCACCGCCGAAGTTCCGGTCACGAATCTCTATCGGGACGAGATGCTCGACGGCGCCAGCCTGCCGCGCGGCTTCTGCGCGTACACTCCGTGCTTTCGCCGCGAGGCGGGAAGCGCCGGGAAGGATACGCGAGGCGTGCTTCGCGTCCACGAGTTCGACAAGGTCGAGCTGGTGCGCTACGCCACGCCCGAGACCTCGGCCAGCGAACACGAGCTCATGACGAAGCACGCGACGACGCTGCTCGAGCGGCTCGGCCTTCCGTACCGCGTCAAGCTTCTCGCGGCCGGCGACACCGGGTTTGCCAGCGCGAAGACCTACGACCTCGAGACGTATGCGCCCGGTGTCGGTGCGTGGCTCGAGGTCTCGTCGAGCAGCACGTTCACCGACTTCCAGGCCCGACGCGCGAACATTCGCTACCGGCCCGCCCCGGGCGAGAAGCCACGCTTCATCCACACACTCAACGCGTCCGGCCTCGCGTTCCCGCGGGTCATCGCGACGATCATCGAGCACTATCAGCAGCCCGATGGCAGCGTCACGATGCCTGAGGCGCTGCGGCCGTATCTCGGCGCCGACTCCATCCGCTGAGCCGTGCGCCGCGGCGCGTCGTTCATCGTCGTCGCCGTTGGAGTCGTGCTGCTCCTCGGATCGTACATCGTCTACACCCAACGTGTTGTCGTAGAGCTCCGCCGGGAGGCGGAGCGCTCCGGGCGCATGTATGCCCAGGTGTTCGAGGCCCTGGCGGATCCTGCCTCCGATCCATCGAACGCGCTGTTCGAGCTTTCGCGCCAGATCGCGGACTCGAAGGTCCCGGTGCTGGTCACCGACGCCGAAGGAAATCTTGCCGCCGCGGTGAACACGCCATTCGACAAGCTCGCCGCTGCCGGGGTGCGCGCTGACCCGCGTGTCGCCGGCAACGAGCGACTCAGGCGCTACATTGCCACGCTCGACCGCCAGAACCCGCCCATTGTCGAGGCGGGAGTGGGCACGGTCCATATCGGCGACACGCCGCTCGTGCTCGGGCTCCGATTCATACCGCTCGTGCAGGCCGGCACGCTGGCCCTCCTGCTGCTGGCGGGACTCTACGCCGTTCGTACCCGGGGCCGTGCCGACCGGGAGAAAGTGTGGGCAGGCATGGCACGCGAGTCCGCGCATCAGCTCGGAACGCCGCTGTCGTCGCTCAGCGGGTGGCTCGAGCTGCTGAGCGAGCGCGAAGAAGATCCGCTCGCGGCTCAGGCGGTGCAGCACATGCGTGGTGATCTCGACCGACTCGAGCGCGTTGCGCATCGGTTCGAGCGCATTGGCCGGCCGCCGCGGCGAGATCCGGTGGATGTCCGGCAGCTGGTCGACACGGTCGGTGGGTATTTTCGTGCTCGCGTACCGACGCTCGCGCACGCTGTGGACATCGCCGCGTCAGGCGGCGATGAGCCGATCACGGTTCAGGGCGACGCCGTGCTGCTCGAGTGGGCGCTCGAGGCCCTGATGAAAAATGCGGTCGACGCGCTCGCCGGACGGGGCGGACGCATCTACATGACGGTGGCGCGGGTCCCTGAGGGCGTGCGCATCCGCGTTGCCGACGACGGACCTGGCATTCCTCGCGAGATTCGCGCGCGCGTGTTCGATGCCGGGTTCTCCACGAAGGATTCTGGATGGGGCGTGGGCCTGTCACTCGCGCGGCGCATCGTGGAGGAAAACCACGGCGGCCAGTTGCTGCTCGTTCCATCACCTCGTGGCGCGACGTTCGACGTTATCTTGCACTGATGTCCACGACGGTGTCCCGGGACTGGTTGGCCGGTCTCAATCCCGCGCAGCGCGACGCGGTACTCCACTTCGAAGGGCCGATGCTCGTGCTCGCCGGTGCTGGATCCGGCAAGACGCGCGTGCTGACGACACGGATCGCGCACCTCGTCGATCATCACGGCGTCGACCCGAAGCACATTCTCGCCGTCACGTTCACGAACAAGGCAGCGGGCGAGATGCGCGAGCGAATCGCGCGCCTGCTCGGCACCGAGCCGGTGGGCATGTGGTGCGGGACGTTCCATTCCATCGGCGCGCGAATGCTTCGCACTGCCGCGCACCTTGTCGGGCGTACGCCGAGCTTCACGATCTATGATGAGGATGACGCCATCGGCGTCATCAAGCGGATCATGGAGCGCCAGCGAATTTCGGCGAAGGACCATGCGCCACGCGCCATCCTCGACGCGATCTCGGACGCGAAGAACGCGCTCGTGACCGCCGCCGAGTACGAGGCGATGGCGAAGGATCCGCACTCGAGGGCCGTGGCGCCGGTGTACAAGGAGCTCGAGGGTGCGCTGCGTCAGGCGAACGCCGTCACCTTCGATGACCTCCTCGTCCTGCCGGTGCGCGTTCTCGAAGAACACGTCCACGTGCGCGCGCAGTACCAGGACCGGTTCCGCTTCATCCTGGTGGACGAGTACCAGGACACGAATCGTGCGCAATACCGGTTCGTGAAGCTGATCGGTGGCGAGCACGCCAACGTCATGGTCGTCGGTGACGACGATCAGTCGATCTACGGCTGGCGCGGCGCCGACATTCGGAACATTCTCGACTTCGAGCGCGACTTCCCGCAGGCAGCGATCGTTAGGCTCGAGGAGAACTATCGGTCCACGCCCCAGATTCTCGAACTGGCGAACGTGGCCATCAGCCCGAATACCGAGCGACGCGGCAAGACGCTGCGGTCGACACGCCCGCCCGGCGAGCGAGCAACCGTCGTCGGCGCGTACGATGACCGGGACGAAGCGGACTACGTCGTCGAGGAGATCGCGCTCCGCCGCGGATCGCCGGGCGGACGAGCACCCGGTCAGTCGCTGGGCGCGGGGCTCACGCTTCGCGATTTCGCGATTCTCTATCGCACCAACGCGCAGAGTCGCGCGCTGGAAGAGTCGCTGCGGCGCAAGGGCTTCGCCTACCGCCTCGTGGGTGCGGTCCGGTTCTACGACCGGCGTGAGATCCGTGACCTCATGGCATACCTCAAGCTGATCGCGAACCCTAACGACGACGAGGCATTCCGCCGCGCCATTGCAGTCCCGAAGCGCGGGATCGGCGACACCAGCATCGACACGCTCGCGGCGGCCGCTCACGCGGAGCGATTGCCAATGCTTTCTGCCTCGGTTCGTCCGGACCTCGTGGCCGGCCTCCGTCCGGCGGCCCGAACGGCGCTCGCCGAGTTCGCGGCGCTCATCGGGCGGTTGCGCGACGCGGCGCGCGAGGCATCGGTCGACGAGTTGCTTCGTGATCTGATCGACGCGATCCGCTACGGCGAGCATCTCAAGACCGAGCCTGACGCGCAGGATCGGATGGACAACGTCCGCGAGCTCGTCGAGGGTGCGGCGGAAGTCGTGGCGGACGAGGGCGGGGAAGTCGGCCTGACGCCGCTCGATCACTTCCTGCAACGCGCCACGCTCGTTACCGGCGTCGACACCATGGATTCCCAGGCCGACGCCGTGACCCTCATGACGATGCATAACGCGAAGGGACTCGAGTTCCCCGTGGTCTTCATCGCCGGCATGGAGGACGGGCTGTTCCCGCTGTCCCGGGCGTTCGATGATCCCCCGATGCTCGAAGAGGAGCGCCGGCTCTTCTACGTGGGCATCACGCGCGCCGAACAGAAGCTCTACATCACGCACGCGCGAGCCCGGCGCCGCAACGGTGAATTGATGCCGTCCATTCCCTCGAGTTTCCTCGGCGTGATTCCGGCGGGAATGCTCGAAGAGCGCTCGACGATGAAACTTCGGGCCACGGGCCGGAGCGTCATGCCGCATCCATCGGCCGCCTCACGACGCCCTGGCGCCAGGGTGTCGTTTGCCGCCGACGCCGACGGGGAGGCGTCGCAGGATGCGCCGCGGTTCGTAAAGGGGGAACGCGTGCGCCATGGCCGTTTCGGCTCGGGCACGATTGCCGAGCTCTCGGGCGTTGGTCGCGATACGAAGGTCACCGTCGACTTCGACGACGAGGCCGTCGGACGGAAGCGACTCGTCGTCGCGTATGCGGGCCTCGAGCGGGGATGGGACTAGTGTCCGTCACAGAGGCGGAAGTCCGTCACGTCGCGGCGCTCGCGCGGCTCGGGCTCGATCCCGAGCAGATTCCGACCATGGCGGCGGAGCTGAACGGGATTCTCGCGCACATGGAGATTCTCTCGAAGGTCGACACGGCCGCGCTTTCCGCCGTGACCGGCATCGGTACGGCGGGAACACCGCTCCGGGTCGACGGCGGTAACCAGATCCCGCTCGCGCGCCCGCGCGAAGCGTTCGCGCCGGCCATGCGAGACGGCTTCTTCCTTGTTCCCCGCCTGGCCACCCACGAGGATCAGGAGGCGGAATCGCCGTGACGATGCCGGGCCTCTCGGCGGCCGAGCTCGCGCGACAACACGCGGCGGGTGCCACGCCCGCGACGAAGACCGTCGAGCAGGCATTCGCGCGGGCGGCCGAGGTCGACGCCGGGCCGAGCGGCCTGAATGCCATCCTGTGGCACGATCGCGATGCCGCGTTAGGTGCCGCCGCTACCGTCGCGGACCTCGTCAGGCAGGGCAACCAGCCGGGCCCACTCGCCGGCGTACCGGTCGTCGTGAAGGACAACATCGCGACCGTGACCATGCCGACCACCTGTGGCTCGCGCATCCTCGAGGGGTACGTCAGCCCCTTCGAGGCGACCGTCGTGACGCGCCTGCGCACCGCCGGGGCCATCATCATCGGTAAGACGAACATGGACGAATTCGCCATGGGCTCGTCGACCGAGAACTCGGCGTACGGGCCTACGCGCAATCCGCTCGACCCGACGCGTGTGCCCGGAGGCTCATCCGGCGGATCGGCGGCGTGTGTGGCGGCGGGCATCGTCCGCGTCGCGTTGGGCTCCGAGACCGGCGGCTCCGTTAGGCAGCCCGCCGCGTTCTGCGGGATCGTTGGCGTCAAGCCGACGTACGGTCGGGTCAGCCGGTACGGCCTCGTCGCGTTCGCGTCGTCGCTCGATCAGGTCGGCGTGTTCGGACGAAGCGTCGAGGACGCCGCGATAGGCCTGGGCGCCATCGCGGGGCGAGATCGCTACGACTCGACGAGCGCCGACGTCCCCGTCGATGACTACGCGGCGACGGTCAGCGAAACGTTGAAGGGCATGGTCATCGGTCGGCCGCGGGAATATTTCCCCGATTCGCTCGACGCACGCATTCGCGAGCGATGCGACGCGGCATTTGACACATTCCGGCAGCTTGGCGCGACCGTGCGCGACGTATCGCTGCCACACACCGACCTCGCCATCCCGACGTACTACATCATCGCCCCCGCCGAGGCATCGTCGAACCTCGCGCGTTTCGACGGGGTTCGGTACGGTGCGCGGGCGAAGGCGGCCGCGGGACTCCGCGAGATGTACGCCGAGACGCGCTCACAGGGCTTCGGCCGCGAGGTCACGCGCCGCATTCTGCTCGGGACGTATGTGCTGTCCGCGGGATACTACGACGCGTACTACAAGAAGGCGCAGGAGGTGCGCGCGCTCATCGCGAACGATTTTCAGAAGGTGTTCGATAGCGGTGTCGACGTGCTGTTTACACCGACCGCCCCCACCACGGCGTTCCCGATTGGCGCCAAGTCCGATCCGTACGAGATGTACCTGAGCGACATCTTTACGGCGACCGCGAACCTGGCGGGGATCCCGGCGCTCTCGCTTCCGATCGGCCGCGTGGATGGCTTGCCCGTCGGCGGTCAGGTCATGGGACGCCACTTCGCCGAGGCGACGCTGTTTCGCGTCGCATTCGCCCTCGAGCTGGCGTTAGGTATGGCTGCCCACCGATGAGCGCCACTGTAGCCGCCCCGGTCCTCGAGAAGTACGAGATGGTCGTCGGGCTCGAGGTGCACGTACAGCTCCGCACGCGCACAAAGCTCTTCTGCAACTGCTCCACGCAGTTCGGAGACCCGCCGAACCGCAACACATGCCCGGTGTGCCTCGCGCTACCCGGGAGTCTGCCGGTGCTGAACGAAGCCGCCGTGGAGCTGGCAACGCGAGCGGCGCTCGCGCTCGAGGCGAGCGTGCAGGAAGAGTCCGTCTTTGCCCGCAAGAACTACTTCTATCCGGATCTCCCGAAGGGTTATCAGATCTCGCAGTTCGACAAACCGCTCGCGACCGATGGCAGCCTGGTGATCGGCGAGCATCGCGACGGCTCGCTCATGCGCGTCCGCATCACGCGCGTCCACATGGAGGAAGACGCGGGAAAGTCGATTCACGATCGGTATCCGGGCGCCAGCGCGATCGACCTCAATCGTGCCGGCACGCCACTCATCGAGATCGTGAGCGAGCCCGACATCCGATCGGCGGCGGAGGCAGGCTCCTACCTTCGACTGCTCAAGCAGGTGCTGGAATACGTGGACGTGAGCGACCTGAACATGGAGGAGGGAAGTCTCCGCGTCGACGCGAACATCAGCATCCGCGAGCGTGGGGCGACGAAACTCGGCACCAAGACGGAAGTGAAGAACATGAACTCGTTCTCCGGCGTCGTTCGCGCGCTCGA
>DASUGD010000025.1:0-8956 GCA_036274195.1 Gemmatimonadaceae bacterium
AATTCGACTCTGACCCCAATTCCCTCTGATCTCCTTCGGCGCGCCTCCGCTCGCATCCGTCACCGCCTGGAGCAACCAACACACGCCGGGCAGCCGCACGAACATCCCCACGAGCGCCCACGTCAGATTCACATGCTCGAGCGCCCGACCCAACGCCGCGATGCCAACGCTTTCCGCAGTGCCGTCACCAGGGTCGTACGTGATGCGCGTCAACGACCTCGACGGGTGCCGCTCGGCCGCCACGATCGCAAGACCAATCGTGTGACGGCCCTCGAACCACGCCCGCACCTGAGAGCACGGTCCGCACCGCTCGGCCACATAGAGCGTTGGAACGCCCGACTCCAACACCGTGCCAGCGCCTAACGAGGTTACCACCGGGGGCGCTCGAAGATCGAGCGGCGTCCACCTCGGGACCCACGGCCGAACGGCGGCCGAGTAGGCACGCCATGCCTCGCCGAACCGCTGTTCGAGGTCGCCGCGCTCGTCTCCGGCCGCCAGGCCGGCCCCGTACACGACCGCCATGACGCCCGCGCCCGCGACCCACCAGCTTCCGAGGATCGCGCCCCAGCCGAGCATGACGAGCGCCGCCGAGAGCTGCATCGGGTTGCGCACGTACGCGTACGGCCCGGTGGTGACCAATCGCTTGGGTGCGTCGAAGGGAACCGGCGTACCGCCGCCGCGAACCGCGAACTCATGGACGGCCGCGAGGCCGAGCAGAGCGGCCACGAACAGCAGCTGGAACAGAATTCCGGTGATCCAGCTGCTTCGCGTAACGAGCGACGACCACGAGCCACCACGCTGCTGCAGGATCACCGCCGGGAGGACGCCGAGTGCGAGACCGCCGAAGGCGAGCGCCTGCAGGGCCGCTCGCCGTGTCACGTGTGCGTCGTCGCGCGTCCACTTCGCGAGCATCTGAGCTGGAACGAGGCAGGCACCGAGTGTCACGGCCTCGCCAACGAGCCACGAGTCACTGAGGCGCACCACGGGAGCGAGGCGTGGCATCGCCATCAGGTCCAACGCCACTGCCGCCAAGGCAATCACGCCGACCGGCAGCGCTCGGCCGAGGAGCGAGGGTAGTGCGCCCCATGCGACCGCCCAGCCGAGATAGATATCGACAGGGAAGCCGGCGACGGTTGCGTCCATAGCCCCGTAACTCCACCACCCGAGTCGCCCCGCGACGACGTGAACGGCGAGCAACGCAGGAACGTTCCACGCGGTCGCGAGCAGGGCAGCGGCCCGCTCGCGTCGCGTCGGGACCGATGCCAGCCAGGCCGCAACCGTCGCGCCGAGCGGGACGTACAGCGCCGCGGCGCGAATGAGCGTGGAGTCCATCGTGCCTAACGTGTGACCGGCGTCCGAGGAGTCGCGAGCGTCTCGATCAGATACCCAGCCGCCAGTCCGGCGCCATACCGCTCGAGCGGCGCGAAGTACCAGGCCGGGTCCAGACGCCGGCGATACCTGAGCGTCCAGGTTACTCGGGTGTGGCCGGCACCGACGGGCGTCCAGCGAACGTCCGCCTCCTCCCACGAGAGCCAGTGGGTGATGTAGCTCGAATCGCTCGCCATGGTGAACAGCGCGGATGCCGAATCGGTCCGGGTGACCCGCATAACGAGGGCACCGGTATGGTGTTGGCCGTGCGCGAACATCACGCGCCGATCGTCGCCGACGCGCAGTCCCTCGCCGGTCACGTGCATCGGGGTAGGGAAGCCGAGTCGAAAGAACCGCGGAAGCTCTCGGTCGAAGCGCGGCGTGGAAGCAAGCGCGAGGCGGACCTGGTCGGGTGTCGCGTCAACGATCCGGCTGACCGTCACCCGCTCCTCCCGATCGAACGCGAGCGACGGCACGACACCTTCGAGACTCAACGGCACGACCACGAGAGAAACCATGCCGCGCCAGTTGCGACCGGTCAGCTTGTTGATAACGAGCCCGATCGCGGTGCCAACGAGGAAGAAGATCGGGGCCGCCATCAGAATGCAGATGAGCCCTTCGCCGAACAGAATGCCCGACAGGCAGAGCAGGATGGCGATCACTTTGTTGACCGTGCCGATTGCCGTCCGCGGCCGTGTGTGCAGCAGCGTCACCGCGGCGAGCGCTGGCAAGCCAATGAACACGAGCGACGTGTGCTCGAGATGCTTCATCACCAGCACGCGATAGGCGATGGACACCACGACGAGCGTCACCACGATGGCCATCACGGTCAGGCGGGCCGCCCGCTCGGCGTGCTCCGAGCGCATGGCGTCCAAATCGAAGTGGTCGGTCATGACACCCTCGCGAGCTCGATGTCGTGCGGGCTGGGGAGGAGTTTGGCGTCGTCGAGAATCGTCACGACTCGGCGACGCAGCGATCGGAGGAGAGGCAGTCGCGCCAGCTTGAACGCGACGACCACGAGGTCTATCGCGCCGGTCGTCAGCGCCGCCGTTCTCCGCGCGCCGGCGGAGCTATCGTGAAGGAAGAACAGGAGGAGCCCCATGTGCAGCGCCCACAGCGCAGCCGGCGCGAGGCGTGCGAGATCGTCTGGCAGGCGCTCGTCACCGACCGCGACGGAGAACACCGCCATGCTCTCGAGACGATGCTGGCGTGTGGCGGGGCCGAAGAACGACAGTGGGTGTTTCGGATCGCCCGCGAAGCGGAGCAGGGCTCCCATGAGCGGACGGTCGTCGCGAAGGATCTCGAGCTTGCTCCGGAATGCGACGCCGAGGCGGGCCGCGAGCGATTTCTGCGGGACGGCCTCCGCGGCGACGCGGCGGGCGTGTTCCCGCGAGACCCGGTCGTAGTACGCGAGGACGATGGCGTCCTTGCTGGGGAAGTAGTGGTACGCGGCGCCGAGCGACATGCCGGCGGCGGCGGCGACGTCCCGCATTGTTGTCGCATCGAAGCCACGCTCGCGAAACAGCGTGAGGGCGGCGTTGTAGATGCGGTCTCGGGTATCTTCGCCCTTGGCGGTTACCGTTTTGAACATGTTCAATTGTTGGAATGCTCGCGGGTTTCGTCAAGAGGCAATTTTGAACACGTTCAGATTACGCGGATTGTGTGGTGTGGCTCACGATGACGTCATGGGCGCGGATCCGCGGGCGATGATTTGCGCCGACCGGGCACACTTTGCTGGTAGTTCCAGCTTTTCTCGGAACCACCATGAAGCCGATGAAGCGAAAACAACCGGATCCGACGATGGCAGCACGCGGCGACCATCAAGGGTTGGTCGACGAAACGCTCACGCGGGAAGTAATCGGGGCGTTTTACAGGGTGTACAACACGCTCGCTCACGGCTTCCTGGAATCCGTTTACTCCAGGGCCCTATACATCGAGCTGAAGAGGCGAGGATTTCGCGTGGAGCGTGAGGTGACCGTAACGGCGTTCTACGAGCAATACCCGGTGGGGCACTTCCGAGTCGATTTGTTAGTCGAAGGCCGACTCGCTGTGGAGCTCAAAGCGGGGCCTACAACCGTCCCCGAAGACCGACAACAGCTTCAGAACTGGCTTCGAGCCAGCAATCTTACGCTAGGCCTGCTTTTCATTTTGGTCCACGCCCATCCTTCTATCGCCTGATCTCCCAGAACAACCCGCGTCGTGATCCGGCCGTTTCCGCCCGATCAGCTTCATCGCAGTTCCCCCAAAAAGGCTCATCGCCGAGTTGAAGCCGGCCGGGCGCGCGCCAAACTTGGTTGCGATGATCCGGCAGTGTCAGGCGCGCAAAAGCGTGTCGATGCGGTCTGCGATCCGGTCGGCGTCAGGCAGCACGGCCTCGAGCAACGTCGGGTAGTACGGCATCGGCACGTCCTCTACGGCCAGGCGGTCCACGGGCGCATCCAGGTACCAGAACGCCTCGCGCGCCACGACGGCCGCGATCTCGGCACCGAAACCGGCCGTCAGCGTATCCTCGTGGACGATCAGGCAACGCGACGTCCGCCGCACGGACTCGAGCACCGCATCGCGGTCCCACGGCGCCACCGTCCGCAAGTCGAACAACTCCACGCGATCGCCGAACCGCTCCGCCGCCTCC
Organism: Gemmatimonadaceae bacterium; assembly: GCA_036274195.1. Lineage (GTDB taxonomy): Bacteria > Gemmatimonadota > Gemmatimonadetes > Gemmatimonadales > Gemmatimonadaceae > JAJKIV01. The sequence goes on from DASUGD010000025.1 coordinate 4,001, forward strand.
GCGCACCGATGGACCATGGCGCCCCACGACACCACCGTGATGTCCGTGCCCGTTCGCACGCGTGTCGCCACGCCTAACGGGACAACGTAGTCGTCGCCGGGATAGCGCGCGCTTCCGTCGCTCGTCATGAGCAGGGAACGGTGCTCGAAGAAGATCGTCGGGTTCCGGCTGCGCATGGCCGACCGCAGCAGACCCACCGCATCGGCTGCGTTGGAGGGAATCGCCACCTGCCAGCCGATCGCGTGCGCCCAGGTCACCTCGGCGCTCAGCGAGTGCCAGGGATCGCCGACATCTTTCCCGTATCCACCCGGCATGCGCACCACGATCGGCGCGCAGAACCTGTTGGCGGTCCGCCATCGCATGGTGCCGCAGTTGTTCAGCTGCTCGTGGGCCGGGTCCGCGTACTTCCGGAATTGAATCTCGGCCACGGGCATGAGCCCGGCGACGGCCATGCCGACGGCGCGCCCGATGATGCCCTCCTCCGACAGGCTCGTGTCGAACACGCGCCCCGCGCCGAACTGCTTCTGCAGCCCTTCGGTCACCAGGTGGACGCCGCCCTTGACGCCGACGTCCTCGCCGAAGACGAGCACCTTCGGGTTCCGCTGGAGCTCCGCGCGCAGCGTCCGCTTGACGGCTTCGGCGAAGCGGACGACGTCGCCGGTCGCGTTAGGCTCGGTGGTCGACGGAAGCGCGGCAAGGTCCGCGTCGGTCAGCCCGCCGAACGCCGGGGTATCGCCGGAACGGAGCGGCTCCTCGTAGACGAACCGATGGATGGTCGACGGGTCGGGCGCCGGCCTCGAGCGCGCCCCGTCGAGCGCGCGGGTGACGTCGCGCTCCACCTCGGTCTCGAGCCCCGCCCATTCCGGCTCCGTCATGATCGCCGGGACGAGATGTGCACGGAGCCGGGGAAGCGGGTCGCGCTTCGCGTCGAAGGCGATCTCCGCTTCGGTGCGGTACCCCTTCTGGTTGTCCGGCCCCGAGTGCGAGCACAGCCGCGGCACCGTGAGATGGATGAGCGCGGGTCCGTTGCCGGCCCGAACGTGATCCACGACCTCGCCTAACAAGCGCGCCGACTCTTCGGGATCGCAGCCGTTGCCGTCGCGGATGAACAGGTTGCCGAAGGATGCCAGGTTGCGCGCGATGTTGCCGCCCGGGGTCTGCATGTCGCCCCTGACGGAGATCCCGAGCCCGTTGTCCTCGATGTAGAAGAGCATCGGCAGCTGCAGCGTCGTCGCAATCGTGAGCGAAGCCCAGAATCCGTTCGTCGCGACCGACGCTTCCCCGCCAAGCGCGACCGCCATCGCGCCCCGATACGTCTCGTCGCCGAGCACGTCGCGATGATACACGATCGACTGGGCCCATCCGGCCGTCGGCGTGTACTGCGACCCCACGTCGCCCGACATCGGCAACACGACGGCACCGTTCCTGTTAGGCAGGTTGCAGACGACGCCGATGTCGCGCCCATCGCTGAACCCACCCGATCGCCCCAGCGGGCTGGCCAGCGCGTCCTCGATGGTAAGCCCGACGGACAGCAGCAGCGGTCGCGATCGGTAATACGCCCCGACGCCATCGTGGGGATGATCGAGCAGGGAGCCCAGGATCGACTGCGCCACATCGTGACCACGCGCCGAGAACTGGTAGAGCACCACGTGCTCGCGTGGCACTGTTGCGCGATTGCGGTTCGTCGCCTCCTCGGCGTCATCGAGCGCGCGCGAGACGAGCGTGTTGTACGCGATGGAGCGCCAGTCGAGGGCGCGGGCGGACGCCTTGGGACGAGCCGACCTTGGCTTCGATGCGGACCGAACGGGCATGGGAGAAGAAGTTAGTCGTGGGAACCGGGAACGGGGAACCGTGGCCCTCGGTCGGGATCATTGCGATCATTCTTTCGACGAAAGCGCGGTATCATTGCGGGATGTCTTTCTCCCTTCATATCGGAATGACGACGCACCGCATTACACTGGTCGGGCTTCTCTGGAGTGGGCTGGCATCGGCCGCGCTCGCCCAAGCCGGTCCGCCATTGGCGACCGTCCCCGACCCGTCGGCTCTCCAGCGCATGCTCGATGCCGAAGACGCCCGCGTGAGCGACTCGTCGGCGCTGGCGCCGATACTCACAGGACTTCGAAGCCCGGACGTCGCCACGCGACGCACGGCTGTGCGGGCGCTTGGCCGAATCGAACGGCTCGACAACGTGGCCGCCCTCCAGCCGATGGTAACGGACTCGTCGCCGCTCGTGCGAGCCGAAGCCATCAATGCCATCGGCCAGATCTCGAAGGGCGCAGGCGCAAACCTGGCCGCGATGGACGATGAGCAGCGCCGGGCGCTCGCGGCGATCCAGGCGCTGCTGCGGGGGCTGACGGCCAGCGAGACCGACCCGGTCGTACGGGGCGCGCTCGCGCGAACCTTGGGCCGCCTTCCGAACGCGACCGAAGACGTCGCACGAGCCGCCAGCGAATCGATCGCCTCGCTGCTGGATGGCGTCCCAACCGAAGGCGCGTTCGCTCGCGAGCCCTGGTTCGGGATAGCGCACGGCACCGATGCGCTGCTCCGCCGCTTCCCGAATCTCCGGACCGCGCCCGGCGTGCTTCGCGTCGCCCAGATACCGCGGGTTCCGTCGGCCGCCGGCGCGGTGCAAGCGAGCGACACGGGCTGGTCTCGAGAGACGAACGTGATCCTGGCGGCAATTCGCGGCCGCGTGCTGGCTGCGGCGCCGGATGCGGCGAATGGCCTCGACAGCGTCACGGCGCGCGAGATCCGATCGCGGTTCCTCGGCGATTTCGGCGATGCCGACCCACAGGTGAGACGTCAGGTCGTCGCCTCCGCCGCGCTCGCGACGACGCTCGATGACTCCACCCGCGCACGCGTTGTGAACGTCGCCCTCCGCGACCGTTCGCCGAGCGTGCGTGTCGAAGCCGTCCGGGCGTATGGACGGCGTCGCGGCGCCCCATGCGCGCCGCTGATCGGTGCGACGCGCGATGCCAACGCGCATGTCGCGCTCACGGCCATCGACGCACTTGCCGGCTCCTGTGAGCCGGTCGTGGCGGCGGTCTCGCGGCTCTCCACGCTCGTTCGAGAGCTGCCACTCGGCGCGACGACTCGCACGCAGGCAAGAGGAAGCTGGCACTACGGCGCACACGCCGCGGTCTCACTGGCCCACCTCGCGCCCGACTCCGCGCGCGGCGTCATGGCGCGGCTCGTGACACACCCAACCTGGCAGGTGCGGATGTACGCCGCTCGGGCCGCCGGCGATCTCGCCGATACGGCCTCGCTCCGGGCACTCGCGCAGGACGCGACGGACAACGTGCGCTCGGCCGCGGTAGTGGCGCTGTCGGAACTGATTCGACCGGCGCAGCCTAACGCGACGACGGCCGCCATCGATCGGACCCCGGCGATCGACTCGATCTTCGTGGCCGAGCTCAAGCGACGAGACTATCAACTCATTCTGGAGGCAGCGAGGGCGCTCGACGGCGCGCCCGCGAGCGCCTCGCTTGCTGATGCCCTTTTCGCCACGCTGGACCGGCTCTCCCTCGAGCGGCGAGAGACGTCGCGTGACCCGCGCATGGAGCTTCTGGCACGCATCGAGACCGTGGGTGCGCCGAATCGTGAGTCACGGCTCCGTCCCTACCTGACCGATTTCGACCCGGCGATCGCGGACCGCGCTGCGCAGATACTTCGGAAGTGGGGCGTCGCGAGCGCTGCCGCGGCTCCGCGCCCGCTGCCGCTGATCCCGGTTTCCCTCGCGGAGGTCTCGACGCTTCGTGACGCGCGCGTTCGGGTCACCATGGCGCCCGCGTCGGGCGGCGGGTCATTCGAGCTGCGGCTGTTTGTGGACGAGGCGCCTGCGACCATTCGCGCGTTTGCCGCACTCGCTGTCAAAGGCTACTACGACGGTCTGACCTTTCACCGTGTGGTGACCAACTTCGTGATTCAGGGCGGAAGCCCTGGCGCGAACGAGTACGTCGGCAACGACCGATTCCTGCGTGACGAGCTTGGGTTGCGCTCGCACGAACGCGGCACGCTCGGCATCTCGACCCGCGGCCGGGACACGGGCGACGCGCAGATCTTCGTCAACCTGATCGACAACTGGCGACTCGACCACGACTACACGGTATTCGCGGAAGTCGTCCGCGGCATGGACGTCGTGGACGCCGTGCTGGAAGGCGACGTGATACAGCGAATCGACATCGTCGGCGCGCCAGGATGGGTCAGAAAGTGACGGCGAGTTAGGTTTCGCCTCGCAGGTCGTTCCGAGGGCATTGTATCCACCCGGAGCTCCATGGCATTCGAGCACATTCTCTACGAGACGGACCAGGGCGTCGCGAAGATCACGCTCAACCGTCCGGACGTCCTGAACAGCTTCAACCGGGCGATGGCGTCCGAGGTGCGGCAGGCGCTTTCGGAAGCCGGCTCCAACGCGGACGTGCGGGCGGTCCTGATCACGGGCGCGGGGCGCGCATTCTGCGCGGGTCAGGACCTGGCCGAGGCGATGCCGAAGGAGGGGCCGGCCCCGGACCTCGGGGACATCGTGGCGCGTGGATACAACCCGATCGTGCGCACCATCCGGCAGCTCGACAAGCCGGTGGTGTGTGCGGTCAACGGTGTGGCCGCGGGGGCGGGCGCCAACCTCGCGTTCGCGTGCGACTTCGTTCTCGCGTCGTCCGACGCGTCGTTCATCCAGTCGTTCTCGAAGATCGGCCTGGTCCCCGACACCGGCGGCACGTTCTTCCTGCCGCGCCTCGTCGGCATGGCACGCGCGACGGCGCTCATGATGCTGGCGGACAAGGTGACGGCCGAGGAGGCGGTGGCGATGGGCCTCATCCTGCGCGTCATCGACGCGCCGAAGCTGCTCGACGAGGCCACGACGCTCGCCCGACAGCTCGCGACGCGGCCGACGCGAGGGCTCGGGCTGATCAAGCGCGCGCTCAACGCGTCCGCGACGAACGGCCTCGATGAGCAGCT
>DASUGD010000026.1:0-6787 GCA_036274195.1 Gemmatimonadaceae bacterium
ATGTCGCGCGTGCCCTCCGGTCCCCATACCTCGAGCGGGACGCGGCGTGGCGGCAGTCCCGCCCACCCGGACAGCAGCCAGTCCGGGACGTCGACGATGTGGTCGGAGTGCAGATGGGTGAGACAGAGCTTGCTCACCGCACTCGAGGCGGCACGACGGCTCGTCGAAGCCGGCCGCTACAACGAGGCAGCGCGACGCGTGCAGCCATGGCTCCACGTGGCCGACCACGGAGTGGCCCACGCCGCTGCCGACGTCGAGGCAACACGGCTTCGAGAGCTCGGGCGACACCGCGAAGCCGCTCGCCTTCTGCTGAGCGGAACGCGGAAGAGTGGCGAGGTGCCCAGCGTTTTCGACCTCGTGCGCGGAGCGTCGCTCGCGGCCCTCGGTGACCTCGATGGCGCTGCCCGGGCCTACGAAACTCCTCCTCCGCGACGCGGCCAGGGTCGACCCAGTGACACTTGGGTCGTGAGGCAGGACGCTCGCGTGTTCGCCTGGTCGCGCGCGCTCCTCGCGGACGCTCTCGTCGTCGGTGCGGAGGCGCGGGGTGAGGCTCCAGACACAATGAGGTTGCGCGCTCTCGCCGACTCGATCGAGCGGATCGGAGCGCAGAGCTACTTCGCGCGCGACTGGCGGCTGCATCACCATGTCCGCGGATTGATCGCCGCGCAGGGGAGACGTTGGGCCGAGGCAGCGGCGGAATTCGAACAGGCGCGATGGACGCGGACCGGCGGATGGACGCGCACGGTGGTCGAGCTCGCGCGCGCGGAGCTGGCCCTCGGCAAACCGGATCGCGCGCTCGCCGCACTGTCGGACGCGCGATCGATGGTGCTGAACGCCGGCGGCCGCTATGTCACGCGCACGGAGCTCGCACTCTGGACGGCGCGCGCGTACGAAGCCGCCGGGCAGGCGGACAGCGCACAGGTATATGCCAACCTGGTACGTCGTGCGTGGACGGACGCGGATCCCGTAGTTCGACGACAGCTCGCCTCGCTGCCGCCGGAACCGCGCGTCAATGCCACAGCACAACACGATTCGAGGGTCCGCGCGAACGCGGGCGCCGTCCGCTAGCTCGTGGCTCCGGACTCTCGTTTCCTAGGCTATGGTTGAACTCGAGCCGTCATTTCGAGGCGCCGGGCGCAGTGTAGACGATCTTTCCGCCGACGATCGTGTAGACCGCCTTCGTCCCCAGGATCGAGTCTGGCCGCACCGTCATGATGTCGCGGGACAGCACCGCGATGTCCGCCCATTTGCCGGGCGCCAGCGAGCCGTTCTCTCGCTCCTGGAAGGCAACGAATGCTCCGTTGGTCGTGTACGTCTGGAGCGCCTGCTGCCGGCTCAGTCTCTGTTCGGGAAAGAACGCCGAGTCGGTGCCAACTCTGTCGCGCGTCACCGCGCACCAGTACGACGCGATCGGACTGATGTCTTCGACCGGCACGTCCGTTCCGTTGGTGACGACGGCGCCCGTCTTCCACAACGACTGCCAAACGTACGCACCTTCCCTGGCGCGCTGGACGCCGAGCCGTGGGATCACGTACGGTGCATCGGAGCATTGGTGAATGGACTGCATGCTCGCGACGACGCCCATCTTGCCGAAGCGAGGGATGTCGCTCGGGCTCAAGTGCTGTGCGTGCTCGATGCGCCAGCGCAGCGTGTCGCTCTTCACACGGTGCGCCGCGAAGAGCTGCTCGAACAGGTCGAGCGTCTCTCGGTTCGCGCGGTCGCCGATGGCGTGCACCGAAATCTGGTAGCCGTGCGCGAGGCCGAGCTCGGCGATCTCCTTGATGCGCGACATCTTGGTGACGTTGAGTCCCGTGTTGGCCGGATCGTCGTCGTACGGCTCGAGCGTCCAGGCGCTGCGCGAGCCGAGGGCGCCGTCGGCGGTGATCTCGCCGATGGCGCGTACGGTGAGGTGGCCGTTGCCGTAGTCGACCATCCGGTGCGCAGTAAGCGCGGCGACGTTGTCCGGCCGAACCTCGCCCGGGCTGACGAGGATGTAGAGCCGCAGCGGCATGTCGTCCTCGTCGACCATCTTCTTGATGGCATCGATCGTCGCGAACGACTCGCCCATGTCCTGGAAAGTCGTCACGCCATTCTCGAGCGCGTTCTGAACCGCGAGGTGGACTTCGTTGCGGAAGTCGGCCCTTTTCTCGTCAGGCGAACGCTGGGCGAGGCTCTTGTCGAGGGCGCGCCGAATGAGCGATTGCGCGCCGTCGACGAACACACCCGTTGGCTTTCCGGTGTCGTCCTTGATGATCTCGCCGCCAGGCGGGTTGGGCGTAGCGGCAGTGACCCCCGCGAGCGCGAGCGCGGCGTCGTTGGCGATGAGCGCGTGTCCGCTCGCGTGGCCCAGAACCACCGGGTTGTTCGGCGCCGCGGCGTTGATGAGATCGTTCGTCTGGAAGCCTTTCACCACACGGCCGGGCGAACGATTCCACTTCTCCTGGTGCCAGCCGCGGCCCTGAATCCAGGCGGCCGGCTTGGCCTTCTTCGCCGCGTCGCCGACCATCGCGGCGATGTCCTGCCAGGATGGAACGCCCATCAACTTGAGTTGCGTGAGCGACGAGCCGAGTCCGGAGAAGTGGCCGTGTGATTCGTTGAACCCGGGGACCGCGAGACGTCCCTGCAGGTCGATGACTTTCGTGCCGGGTCCGACGTAGCGCTGGATCGCGGCGTTCGTGCCGACGGCGGTGATGCGGTCGCCGGTGATCGCGACCGCCTGCGCCTGCGGACTTTTCGCGTCCATCGTAACGATCTTGCCGTTCCGAAGCACCAAGTCGGCTGGAGCAGTTTGCGCGTGCAATGCGCGAGGCGCACCGAGCGCGGCGAGCATCAGTGCGCCCGCGCCAAGTGGCGCGCCGAACTGCGAAAACGAGGCCTTCATTGTGTGAAGAGTGGAGGAAGGAAACCGCGGAGTTGGCCGAATGGGCCCGACATTCGAAGCTCGGCAACGGAACCCCGTGGCGCCAGTCCATCCCGGGGCCGCTCTTCAGTAGTGTCGATCTTCCGGGTGGCCGTTCGTCGTCCCTGTGGACCGACAGAAATCGACACTCAACGGAGGCAGGTATGAAATTCCTCGGATTCATCAAGGCCGACGAGAGCTATCGCCATCAGGGCCCGCCACCTGCGCTCATGGAGGCCATGGGCAAGTTCGTCCAGGAGAGCTTTCAGTCCGGAGTACTCGCCGACACGGGCGGGCTCAAGCCGAGTGCGTCAGCCAGCCGGATTCGCATCCAGGGCGGCAAGCTCACCGTGACCGACGGTCCGTTCAGCGAGACCAAGGAAGTCGTGGGCGGGTGGGCGATCATGCAGGGACGCTCGAAAGACGAAGTCCTCGCGGTCTCTCGGCGTTTCATGGAGCTTCACCAGCAGTACTGGCCGGGTTGGGAAGGGACGTCCGAGCTGTATGAGATGGAGGAGTATGGTGATGCGCCGTGAGAATGACGAGTGCGCCGAAGCCTTCTGCCGCTAGTTGAGCACCGGCAACTCCTTGAAGCGCGTCCTCTAGGCCGTTGGAGAGCTCGGCAGTTCCTGAAAGACCTCCTCGAATGGTTCGACTCCTGGCATTGCAGCTCGCGGAGCGATGCGGTGAGTTGCCGCTTGTTCTGGATCGGGCTCGTCCCCACGCGGCGCCGTAGGTTGGCGGTCGCGCAATCCGGCGCGAGACCGACGGGTGCTCAACCAGCGATGGGGAGGCGAAAGATTGGTCCTTCGTCGCGGACGCCACCGAAAGCGGAAACCGCGCTCGACCGGTCTTTGTCATTGGCAGGCTGCCGACAACCGAACGTATCTTATTGCCACGTAACAATTTATGCCTGCGATCCCGCTCGAAGACTGGGCGCCGCTGCCGCACAAACAGGGTCTATTTGCGTGTAGATAGCAAATCTGCTATCTTCACGGAGGCCGAATGCCAGGAGAAAGCCCAAGGTTCAGGAGGCCGATTCGGTTTGTTGCCGATTCTCAGAAGGTGCTTGGCGGCATGCCGGAGGAGGTGCGTGAATCATTCGGCTACAGTCTGATGCTCGTGCAGTACGGCGATCACCCGGATGGAGCCCGTCCATTCGGCGAGGGAGTCAATTCCGATGTGATGAAGTTGGTTGAAGATGACGACGGCGAGACCTATCGGGCAGCCTATGTCATCGCGTTCGAGGGCGTTGTGTACGTGCTCGACGTGTTTCAGAAGAAATCGACAAGCGGGATCGCGACGCCGAAGGACGACCTACGGCGAGTGAAGCTCAGGTACCAGGCTGCGAAAAGGGACTACGAGAAGAACAAGGCAGAATACGTTGCCGCTGCCACGAAGGCGGCAATCGAAGCGGGGAAACGCGCCGAGGCCCGAGCCGCGAAGCGCAACAAGACGACGAGGCGAAAGCATCATGGATAAGCATCGCAAGAAGAAGCCGCCCGCCGGCGAGCAGTTCGATCGGGGCGAGATCGACGGCATTACGTTTACCGACGGCGGAGACAACGTCTTTGCCGATCTTGGGCTCTCGGACGCTGACGATCGCTTGGCCAAGGCGGAGATGGCCCGCGAGATTCGGCGAATCGTCGAGACAAAGGGGTGGAACCAGCGGCGCGCCGCCAAGGAGCTTGGCATCGCCGCCCCTGACGTATCCGATCTCTTCCGCGGGAAGCTCAAGCGCTTCAGTCAGGAACGGCTCGAGCGATTTCTCAACGCGCTCGACATCGATGTTCGCATCGTGATCGGGCCGCGACCGTCTTGGAAACCGCGCGCTGGTGTGAGCGTGCAGCGCGTCACCACTTTCTGATCAGGGGGAAAGCCGAGGAAAGGGGCCGCCAACTCCATGGCTGCCTTTTTCTGTCAACTTGCGATTTCTATCGCAATTGATTGCGCGCCGTATCGTACCTGGTGGTCGGATTCCCGGCAGCTTGTATCGTAATTTCTAGCACGCCGTTCCGATGCGCCGCGCGTCGCCGGATCAGCCTGTTCGCCCTTCATCAGAGAACGCACCCCAATTGAGAGTCCGCGCGAATTCTTTGAACGAATTGCGCCGAATACTGCGCGATGTTCGTTTTGACCCGCGAAATCGCGACGCCTGTCATCACTCACGACTCCAAGTTCCCGACGCGATCGGCAGCTCGTTAAGCTCCGCGCGGGCTTCTCGCCAAGTGGGACAGAATCCGTCGAGCAGATCGAGGAAGCGAATGCTGTGGGTCGGCTCGATCAGATGCAGCATCTCGTGCACGATCACGTACTCGAGCAGGTCCCGCGGCTTTTTCACGAGCTCCGTGTTGATCCGGATCGTGCCCGCGCGATGATTGCATGCGCCCCAGCGCGTCTTCATCCGCTGCAAGTAGTAGCCCGAGACCAGGACGCCGAGCTTGCGCTCCCAGCTCGCGATGAGCGGCGGGATCGCGCGGTGAAGATGCGAGCGGTACCAGGCGTGCATCACCTCGCGGCGCTTCGCGACACCGCTCCCCGGGCGGACCGTGAGCACGATGCGACGGTGATCGACAGTCGCCCCAGGCTTCGCGGCACGCTCCACGATCGATAGCAGGTGGCGGCGGCCCCACAAGTAGTGGCTCTCGCGCTCCACGTATCGAAGCGGTGCCTCGCGCGCCTGCCCGCCGAATCGCGCCTGTTGCTGGCGGATCCATGGGAGTCGTGTCACCGCATAGGCACGCGCCACATCCAGCCGCGTGTCGGTGGGCGCCACCAACGTGACGTGCCCCGCTGGAGGGTGTACGGCGAGGTGGACGTTCCGTACGGGTTTCAGCGTCAGCTCGATCAGCACCTCACCGAGCTCGATCGTCGTCGTGACCATCAGTAGCCTGGCTGGTTCTTAACGATCTCGAACACCGCCTGTGTCGCGATCCGATCGCGATCGAGCAGTGGGTATAGGGCGTTCTTCACCGGTGCCTCACGCGCCTGGTCACCCTTCCACCCCGCCGGTGCACTTTCGCGGACGGCACGGTCCAGCTTCAGCGCGAACGCCGCGAGCGCCTCCTCGGGAGTGGGATAGCGGAAGGTACTGGCGGGAATCGACGGCAGGTTGTTGTACAGCACGGTCGCCTCCGCGTTGCCGTGCAGCATCGACGGCACGCCATCGTTGGGGTGCTTCGCCGCCAGGCGGCGGGCGAGCGCCTCGGCGTCTCTTAGGAACCGCTCGTAGTCCAGCGCCTCCTGCCGCGCCTGTCGGATCAGGTCATCGAGCAGCACCGACATCTGCGCATAGAACCGTGGATCGGTGAGCTGGTCGCGGATGATCACCTTCCGCACGTTGTTGACGATCGTCTCGGCCACGGCGCGATTGGAGAGCTTTCCCTTCGCGTTGAGTTGGTGCGCGATGACGTCGTTGATCCCCGTGTCCACGATCAGCTCCACCAGCGAACGCTCCCCGAGCTCGCCCAGCTGTGCGGCCGGATCCGCCTGCACATAGCTGTTGAGGAGGTGGCGCATGTCCGCCTCGTAGGGCTTGATGTCCAGCTCCTCTCCCGAGTGCTTCTTGATCGCGGCGCGCAGGTCGACGTAGTACTCCACCTCCGTCTTCAAAGCGGCTGTCTTCGCGGCGTCGTATCCGAGCTCCGACAGGTCGCTCGCCACGGCGCCGTATGCGCGCACGAAGGCGGCGGTGGCCTTGTAGAAGGCGATACGCAGCGGTTCCGTGGCTGTGAGCGCGTTCGGGTCGGCGACGTCACCGCAGAAGTAGTGAAGGAACTGCTCCACCTCGCGCGGCGCGGGCACGGGCTCGCAGAGCAGAACGAGCGCCTCGCGCGTCTCCTCCAGCCGCCGCCGCCCTTCCTCGCGCCAGTCGTGCAATCGCACGTT
>DASUGD010000027.1:0-7443 GCA_036274195.1 Gemmatimonadaceae bacterium
TTCACCGAGGACGTCGAGGGCGCGGGCGAGGCCGCAATACTGGTCGTAGGACCGCCGGGACATGAAACTACTTATTTATAAAGTATGTACTTTACTTTTTCATAGTAGACTCAACCTATGTCGGTCGCGGACCATGGTCAACGCATCTCCGGTACTCGTTTCGTCGTTCGTCGCACTCGCCATCCTGGTCGCTTTGGCGTTCATCGCAGCGGTGCACGCATCGCACGTCCGTGGCGCGCGCTCATCTAGTCGGGGTGACACGATTTTCGCAGCCATTGGGACCGCCGCCTGGCTCGCGGCGACGCTCGCTCTGGCGGCGAGTGGACGCCTGAGCTTCACGTCACGCCCACCGACCGCCGGTGTTCTCATTCTCGCAGCCATCGTGCTCGCTTTCGCCATTGGCGCCTCGCGACTTGGCCTACGGATCGCGACCGGTATCCCGCTTGCGGCGCTCGTTGGTGTGCAGGCGTTCAGATTTCCGCTCGAAATGATGCTGCACCGCGCCTTTCGAGAGGGGCTCATGCCCGTGCAGATGAGCTACTCGGGATTCAACTTCGACATTCTCACCGGATTGTCGGCGATCGGGGTCGCCTTGTACCTCGTGAAGCGCCCTCACGCGCTCGGCGTAGTGCGGGTCTGGAACGTGGCGGGGATCGTGCTGCTGGCGAACGTCCTCACGATCGCGGTGCTCTCGACGCCGACACCGATCCGCGTTTTCCACAACGAGCCGGCGAACGAGTGGATCGCTCACGCGCCGTGGGTGTGGCTTCCGGCGGTGTTTGTCGTGGCGGCGATCATCGGCCACATCATCGTCTTTCGGCGGCTGCGATACGAGTCCCGCGTGAGAGCCCAGGCGGCGCGCGCGGTTACCGCGCCGAGCGCGGCGGTGTCGTGAGGGAGCGACATGGCGCGACAGCTGCTGCCGCGAATCGTGATCGTCTCGGGCGACCAGTGGCTGCGCGCCGGGCTTCGTGGAGAGCTTCGCGAGCGCGGGTACGACGCCGTTGGCGCTCGGGATCTCGCCGAGGCCGTCCGGGCATCGCGACCTGAGCCGGGTCGCGGCCCAATCGGTCTCGTGCTCGTGGACCAGGCATCGTTAGGCGCCGAGCTCGATGCTGAAGGCCTGGAGCGCTTGCGCCGTGCGACGTGGGGAGCACCGCTGGTGCTCGTGGCGCCGGGAAATCGGAAACAGGCCAACGGCCCGTGGACCGATGTGCTACGACGTCCCATCTCCGTCGGAGACATAGCGGACTATATCGCGCGAGTACTGCCTGACGAGCACGCCACCGGTCCAATCGATGAAGGCGGTTGAGCTGCTCGCTGCGTGCTGCGAGCGGCTGCTGGGCTGGTAGCCGAGTGCTGCGCGCTACTGCCGCGTGCTACGAGCTGCTGCTATTACCGCCCGCTTGTCATTCCGAGCGAAGGCGAGGAATCGACGCGCTCTTTCGCCCGTCGTCCGTCCCCCGTCGCCCGTCCCCGGCAGTCGCCAGTCGCCAGTCGCCCGTCTAGCACTTCCCTCACCTCCTGCGTAACGTCGGATGAATCCTCACCCGAACCCACGCGTGCAAATGCGGAGCGCAGTCATGTCCTCTCGCTTGCGGCACTTCGGTGCCATCCACGTCGCCACTGGTCTCACCGTCGCGCTCGCCTGTTCCGCGCGCACCGCGACGGGGCAGACGCCTGCCGACGGCAAGCGCCCGATGACCTTCCTCGACCAGCAGAACATGCGGCAGGTCGGGTCGCCGGCGCCAAGCCCCGACAGGAAGCGGCTCCTCTACACGATCTCCGTGCCGGACTGGAAGCAAGCCAAGCGTCAGACCGACATCTACGTCGTCTCGATGGACCAGGGCGTCCCGTCCACGCGCCAGCTCACGTACACGAAAGACAAGAGCGAAGCACAGCCGCGCTGGGCGCCCGACGGGTCGTTCTTCGTGTTCTCGTCGAATCGTGACGCACCAACACCCCCGGGCGGCGCGTCGGCCGAGCCGCAGGGCGGCCCGTTCGGCGGTCCCGTCGGTGGCCCCGGATTCCAGCTCTACATGATGCACCCCGACGGCGGTGAGGCGCGCAAGATCACCGACGCGAAGGAAGGCGTGTCGACGTTCGCCTTCAGCAAGGATGGCAAATGGCTGGTCTACCGGAGCGGCAAGGCCGGTGAGGAACAGCTTTATCGCATGCCCGTGGCTGGCATCGACAGCGCGACCGCGGAGCAGATCACGCGGCACCCCACGGGCGTGGGTGTGTGGCGGTTCGCACCAACCGGCAACCGCATCTACTTCATCACCGCGGACACCATCGACCTCGACGAGAAGCTCCGGCGCGAGAAAAAGTTCACCGTCAACATTCGCAATCCGGAAACGCCGCTCTCGAGCCTCTGGGCGTTCGATGTCGACGGCCGGAAGACGACGCGCCTGACGAAGGACACATCGATCACCGTCACGGACTTCGAGATCTCCGACGACGGCAAGTGGGTCGCCTTCCGCGGCATCGCGGCGAACCGGTATAAACGGGGCATCACCGAGCAGTTCATCAACGGTGACGACTTCCTCCTCGACGTCGCCAGTGGTCAGATCGAGCGGCTCACGAACAACTCCGAAGTCCCGGAGAGCACGCCGAGCTTCTCGCCGGACTCGAAGTGGATGGCGTTCTCCGCCCCGGACGACCTCACGAAGTACTCGATGAAGAACCGTCGCGTGTACCTCCGCGCGGTGGCGGACAAGGGCGGCCAGTGGCGAAAGCTGGGGTCGGAGTTCGACGGTGATGTCTCCGTCGGCTTCTGGTCCGACGATGGGAAGACGATCTACTTCAACGAAGGGGTCCGCGCGACGCACCAGGTGCTCGCGCTCGACGTCGCGTCCGGCAAGGTCACGCAGCTGACGCACGAGAAGGCTGCCGTGTCAGCGACCATGGACGACGACACGCGGGCGATCCTCATCAACTATGCCGACCCGATGACGCCGCCGACGCTCTTCACGGTCGCGTCAGTCGACCGGATCGGCAACAAGGCGTCGTGGAAGCAGCTGACCGATGCGAACCCGCAGATCCGCAACATCGCGTTAGGCGAGGAGGCGGAGATCACCTGGAAGTCGACCGACGGCCGGTCGGTTGGCGGTGTGCTCGTCAAGCCCGTGGGCTACCGCCAGGGCCAGCGGTATCCGCTCATCGTCGCGATCCACGGCGGGCCGGCTGGCGCGGACGTTCTCAGCTTCAACGGCGGCTACGGCGCGCAGGCCTACGCGGGCGCGGGGTACGTCGTCCTGCAGCCGAACTATCGCGGGTCCACGAACTACGGCGAGAAGCACAAGACCGACATCGTGGGCGACTACTTCCGCCTCGGCTACGACGACATCATGACGGGCGTGAACCACCTGATCGCGCAGGGCCTGGTGGACAGCACGAAGATGGGCGTGTTGGGTTGGAGCGCGGGTGGTCACTGGTCGAATTGGATCCTCACGCACACGAACCGGTTCAAGGCGATCAGCTCGGGCGCGGGCACGATGAACTGGATCTCGATGTACGCCGAGAGCGACATGCAGCGGGTTCGCCAGTTCTACCTCGGCGACAAGCTGCCGTACGACAACTTCGACGCGTACTGGAACCAGTCGCCGATCAAGTACATCAAGAACGCGAAGACGCCGACCATGATTCACGTCGTCCACGATGACCCGCGCGTGCCGCGTCCGCAGTCGGAGGAGCTGTACATGGCGCTCCGGCAGCTCGGTGTGCCGACGGAGTTCTATGTCTATCCCGGCGCGAGCCACGGCATCCCCGATCCGCGCAACCAGCTCGTGAAGTCCATGGCCGAGATGGCGTGGATGGATTACTGGGTGCGGGGGAGCGGCAAGAAGTTCGCGTGGCGTGATGTCTTGAAGACACTCGATGATTCGACAGGGGTGAAGGCCGCGGAGACGAAGGCGGTGATTCAGGATCGTTAGGCTGGCTGCTGGCTGCTGGCTAACGGCTTGACGGTCGGCATCGCGGTCTGGTCGGCGGGGCGTCGGGTTCGTCGGCGGAACGCGCTCGCAGTCGGCGCCGCCGGACCGGTGTAGCCGTTGGCCGTAACGCTCCGCCAGGTCCGGCTATCGCTGCGACGCCGCGCGCCGCCTCCTCACCCCGACGCCCCGCCTCCGGCCACACGAGAGCTGACCGTCCGGCGCCAGCAGCACGGGCGCGCAGCGCCCGCCGAGCGCGTACGCTGCGCCGGCTTGTTAGGCGCGCACGGCGGCGCTTCGCGCCGCGAGGGCCGAGCCGCGATCGTTGGAGGCGGTGACGAGCACTGTCTGGGTCGAGCCGGGTGCCGTCAGAGCGCGGGGGCGCGGCAGAGGAGGTGCTCGCGCGGCGTCGCAGCGATCGCCGGACCTGGCGGAGCTGTACTCCTGGCCGCCACCCATGGTCCGGCGGCGCCGACTGCGAGCGCGCCGCACCGACGAGGCCGCGCCCCCGCGCTTCGGCGCGATGATCTAGAACTGCCCCGCGGCGCGATGATCTCGAACGGCCCCGCGCCACGATGAGCCAGCTAGTGACGCGCCAGCCCGCTCGACCGGAGGGACTGTCGAACTGCAGCCGACAACGCGGAGTCACCCGCGATCGTCCAGTCGACCTTCTGATACGTCACGGTCTGATCGTCGCGCGCATGAAAGAAGAGAACCGCGCGTACCGCCGGATACTCTCGCGGAATCGACGTGAGTGCGTCGCGATACCACTGTACGCGGTCGCCGCCTACCGCGAGCGACCCCAGCTCCGCGATCATCACCGGCTTTCCGAACGACGCGAGCCGATCGTATTTCTGCCCGAAGATTTCCGAGAACGTCCACCACTTCGACCACTGCGCAATAGGGCCGAAGTTGAGCACACCAGTGGCGACCCAGTCCACGTACGCATCGCCCGGGTAGTAGAGGTCCCAGTACTCGTACCCGACGTGCGGCGACCACACCCAGACGACGTTCGTTGCGCCCGCGCGTCGGAACCGATCCACGACGTGCCGCCACGCCGCGATGTATTCCTCCTTCGTGTTGTTCTGCGGACCCCAGGGATAGCGATACGGGTCGTTCATCTCGTGCGCGAGCCGCACGAAGAACGGTTTGCCGAACCGCGCAGCCGCGCGAGCCCACGCATCGACATAGAAGTCGTAGTTGCCACGAGCAACCGCTGCGAGCCCGTGCGAATCACGCTTGTCGCGGAGCGCAATGCCGGGATGCTTGACGTTCTCGAAGTCGACGAGCCACGGCTCCCACGTCACGACCGGGATGGACCCCAGCCCCTCGATGGCCGTGAGCAGTTCGACCGGAAACTGCTGGTCGGGCTTGTCGCCCCACGCGCTGTATACCTGCACGAGCGGCAACGGCGCGACGAGGCGAGACTCGAGCGCCAGGATACCATCGAGCGTGTGCGGAATCCCGCTATCGTAGGCGCCGAGCAGGACGAAGTCAGGCTTCCGCAGGCGTTCCGCGGACGCGCGATACGGCTCCAGCCAGCGCATGCTCTCACGCCGAGGCGGCCCGCCGAGTCGATCGCGCACGCGATGCTCGATCGATCCGGCCGCCGCCCCGATCCAGCCTAACGCGGCGGACAGCGGACCCTCGGACGCATCACCGAGCGCCGAGAGGCCGAGGGTGGCGATCGCGCCCGACACCGAGAACGCCACAACCAGGGCGATGCGATACCGCCGCTTCATTCGGCGGGCCCCCCGATCGTCGCGACCTCGATGGCATCCCACGGTGCGGTCGCCGGCGGGTGGCGCGATTCCCACGCGGCGAACAGCGCACCGAACGATGCGAGGACGGGAACCGTCGCAAAGGCGACCATCCCCCACACGGCCTCCGCGCTGAGCTCGAGCGAGCCCTCAGCGGTGTGGAACGCCCGCACGGACAGCACGCGCGCCAACGTCGCGAGGTACAGGGCGATCAACACGAGCTGCGGCCAGGCGAGCCTAACGAACCTACCGCGCACGGCTTCCTTGGCGGTCGGGATGTATGGAACGTTCGCCCGGACGATCGCGAGCAGCGTCCCGGCAAGGAACACCGGCCAGCACGCGATCTTGAGCGCGAGACCTCGCCAGTGGAGGCCCCGCTCCGTTGTGCGGTCACACATCCACCGCTGTACCACGAGGTATATCAACGCACCGAGGAGGCCCACAGGCGTCACCACCGTGATGAACTCCGCGAACGGCAGCACGGCCGGCTGCACGCCGAACCAGAGATAGAGATACGGGATCGCCAGGAATAACGGCGTCGTGACGCCGAACAGGTAATACGTGCCAATCGCCAGGTACGACAGGCGCTGCCGCCAGGCGAGCCGGCGCCCAAGCCCGGGAAGCTCGCTGAAAGCGACCTCGTAGACTCCGCGTGCCCACTTGAGCTGCTGCCGGTAGAAGGAGCCGAGGTCCTCGGGCACCAGGCCGCGACTCACGACCTCCGGCACGTAGACCGACTTCCATCCCGCCGCGTGGATGCGAATCGCGGTCACGAGATCCTCGGCCAGCCCAATACCATGACCCTTGATCGATTCCAGCGCCGCCCGGCGGAAGGTGCAGTTCGCGCCGATGGCCACGCACGCGCCGTGTCCGAACAAGCCCATCTGCCCAGGACCGTAGAACGCGTACGTCTGCTCGGCAGCACCAGCCGCCGTGAACGATCGGCGCTGGTTGTAGTACGCCTGCGAGACCTGCACGAACCCCACTCGCTCGTCGTCAAAATGTCCCAGCACTCGGTCGAAAAATTCCGGAAACGGAACGTGGTCGGGATCGAGAACCAGAATGAACTCTTCGGTCGTTGCCGCCAGCGCACGATTGATCTTGCCCGCCTTCGCCCCGGGCACATCCACCAACTCGAGCCGGACGGCGCCGTGCCGATCGGCGAGCTGAGAGAAGCGCGGGTCACGCGTGTCGTCGAGGAGATACGTGGTGTGCGGGTAGCGAATGCGTCGACACGCATCGAGCGTGCGATCGAACATCGCCAGCGGCTCGCCGGGCGTGCTGGTTGTGAAGATCGCGACGCTCAGTCCGGGCGGTGGCGCGCGGTGGTCGGGCTTTGCGAGCGCGGCGTAGTTGACCCAGCCCAGGACGATCCGGGAGACGGCGTACCAGAACGCGAGCGACAAGAGAACGAACAACATCGGTCGATCGATGTGCTCGGCGCGGAACCAGTAGTCAGCGAGCCTGGCGACCGACGCGATGCCGACACCGGCGAGCGCCGCGATGATGAGGCGGTCGACGGGTCGGACAGGGTGGGCCGAGCGATGCCGCCAGAGTGATGAGTCGGTCAGCGGAGATTCCCACGCCCCTGTGTGCCGGCGACGAAGGTATAGGTGAGCTCGACGCGTCCGGTCGTGTACTGATAGTACGCTTCTCGACCGTGCTCGGCGCCTAGCGAGATACGCATCGCGGGCGTCGCATTCCAATCGATGGACCCGCGCGCACTCCACGGCTTGAACGATCGCTCGTAG
>DASUGD010000028.1:0-51427 GCA_036274195.1 Gemmatimonadaceae bacterium
GACATCATGGATGCCACCAGCCTGCCCAGCGGTACTGTCTATCCCGTGCTCGGGCGCCTCGAGCGCGACGGCTACGTCCGGTCGAAGTGGGAGTCCCAGGTGGTCGCCCAGCGGGAGAAGCGACCGCCACGCCGGTACTACGAGCTCACCGCCAGCGGCGCCCGCGCGCTCGCCGAATCCGCGGAGCACTACCGCACGCTCGGCGCGCGCCTAGGCATTTCGCCTCGCAGAACACCGGCCAAATGATGCGCGACGAGCTCTCGCGCGACGCGCGTGCCGTCTACGACCGATGCATGCGCATCGTGCGCGCCGCGGGTGTGCTCGTACCCGAGCCGCGACGCGACGAATGGACGCGTGAGTGGAGCGGAGAGCTGTGGTACCGGGCGCTGCTGCTCGACCGTTCGCGTACACATGGCCGTCACGCCGGCCAGCGCCTGATGGTCCGTACCATGGGCGCCTTCCCACACGCGCTGTGGACGCTCACCGACGAGATGAGGATCGATCCCATGCTGCAGGACCTCAAGTACGCCATCCGCGGCATCGTCAAGCGGCCGGCGTTCGCCGCCCTCGTCGTCGCGACGCTGGCGTTAGGCATCGGCGCCAACACCGCCATGTTCAGCATCGTCAATTCGGTGCTCTTCAGGCCACTCCCCTACGAGCGACCCGATGAGCTCGTGTACATGTACGGCGCCTTCAGGTCCAACAACCAGGCGATGGTGTCGCCGCCCGACTACCTCGATTACCGCGACCGGAACTCGGTATTCTCGTCGCTGGCCGGCAGAACCGTCTACGGCACGGCCGTGATCACCGGGTCGGACGAGCCGGAACGCGTACAGTCCTCGATCGCCACCGCGAACTTCTTCGCGACGTTAGGCGTCAAGCCGTACCGCGGCCGTGCCTTCCTCCCCGAGGAAGAGCAGGGCGACCACGCCGTCGCGATCCTGTCGTACGGCCTCTGGCAGCGCCGCTACGCGGGCGATGCCCGGATCATTGGAACCACCATCCCGATCGACGGCCGACCCCACACCGTCATCGGCATCATGCCGCCCGTTCTGGACCGCACCATGGACGTGCAGATCTGGCGACCAGTGGCGTTCAACACGGACGGAACGTCGGTGCGGCGCTTTCATTACCTCCGGCTCGTGGGCCGGCTGAAGCCGGGTGCGACCATCGCCCAGGCGCAGCGCCACATGGACGACATTGCGCGCGACCTGGCTGCCCAGTACCCCGAGAACGAAAGCTGGCGCCTCAACCTCGTGCCGTATCGCGACGTCGTGGTCGGTGGCGTGGGGCCGGTGCTCCTCGTGTTGTTAGGCGCCGTCGGCGTCGTGCTGCTCATCGCGTGCGGCAACGTGGCGAGTCTTCTGCTCGCACGCGCATCGGCGCGGAGTGGTGAGATGGCCGTGCGCACCGCGTTGGGGGCCGGTCGCTCGAGACTCGTCCGCCAGCTGCTCACCGAAAGCCTCCTGCTCGGCGTAGCTGCAGGTATGGCCGGCCTCGTGCTCGGCCACTACCTGCTGATCGCGGTGCGTGCGGTGGGCGACGGTATGCTGCCGCGACTGGCCGAGGTGGAGATCAATGGCACCGTGCTCGCGTTCACGTTCGGCGTCTCGCTGCTCACGAGTCTCGTGTTCGGCGCTGCGCCCGCACTCCACGCGGCGCGAACGGACCTCGCCGCGATGATGAAGTCGCTTGGCAAGGCGTCGACAACCCGGTCGGGCGTTTCGACGCGCGATGTGCTCGTGGTGGCGCAGGTGGCACTGTCGTTCGTGTTGCTCATTGGCGCCGGGCTGCTCATACGGAGCCTCTGGCGGTTGCAAGACGTCGAGACCGGGTTCGACCCGACCAGGCTCGTCGCGGCCTCGGTGTCACTGCCACAGACGAAGTACAGGACGCGAGACGCCGAGGTGCGGTTCTGGGATCAGGTGTTGGAACGCGTGCGGGCAATCCCGGGCGTCGAGTCCGTCGCCGCGACGACGCTGTTCCCACTTCGGGGCGGAGGCGACACCTACTTCTATATCGAGGGCCAGCCACCAGCGAGAGACGCGGACAGGATGAACGCGACGCCGTCGATCGTGACGGAAGACTATTTCACGACGATGCGCATCCCACTCATCGCCGGCCGAACGTTCAATGCCGGCGATCGCAGCGACGGCGCCGGCGTGATGATCGTCAGCGACGCGCTCGCGAAGCGGCTGTTCCCGGGAGGCGGCGCCCTCGGGAAACGGCTCGTCGTGGATTTCGGGAAGCCGTTCGTCGGGGAGATTGTTGGCGTCGTCGGGGACGTTCGCATCTACGGGCAGGCGAACGACGCGCCCGAGATGATGTACTTCACAGGCCGGCAGCCTAACGCGGGATGGGGGATGGGGTTCGGGAACCTGGCGACCCGCGTGCGCGGAGATCCGGATGCCATCGTGTCGCAGCTGCGGGCCGCCGTTCGATCGCTGGACCCCGACGTGCCACTCTCGGCGATCCAGTCGGTGGAGTCCATTCTCTACGACTCGGTCGCCGCCCCACGGTTCCGCACGCAGCTGCTGGTCGGGTTTGCCGCCGTGGCGCTCATCCTGGCGGTGGTTGGTCTGTACGGGATGCTCGCCTACTCGGTGACGCAGCGATCTCGCGAGATGGGGATTCGCCTGGCGCTCGGCGCACGACCGGCGGCAGTGTTCCGCATGGTCATCAGGCAGGGGATGCTGCTGGTGCTTGTGGGGATCGTGTTAGGCGTGGCCGGCGCGTTCGCGGCCACTCGGCTGTTGGCGGCGGAGCTGTTCGCGGTGAAGGCAACCGACCCGATCGTGTTCGTGTTCGTGGCGGTTGCACTCGCGCTGGCTGGCCTTGCCGCGTGCATCGTGCCGGCGAGGCGGGCGACAAAGGCGGATCCCATCGCGGCGTTGCGGACCGAGGGATGAGGGATGGGGGATGGGGGATGGGGGATGGGGGATGAGGGATGAGGGATGAGGGATGAGGGATGAGGGAACCCTCGGGATGCTCCTCTCACTGCGAGATGCATCCCGAGGGTGTCCGCCTCTTACCCTCATCCCTTATCCCCCATCCCTCATCCCTCATTTGACTATCTTACGAGCCTTCCATCCCCGGTTGCCCGTGAAGAAGACGGTTCAGAAGCTGTTGGCCGAGTACGGCACCGTCGCCGTCATCGTGTACTTCGTCATCTTTTTCGCCGTGCTGGGCGGCTTCTGGCTCGCCATCCGGCTCGGATGGCAGCCGACGAGCGCGGCGGGCAGCGTAGGGACGTTCGCCGCGGCGTACATCGCGACGAAGCTCACACAACCGCTGCGCATCGCTGCGACGCTCGTAGTCACGCCATTCATCGCGAAGCTCTACGAACGTATTCGAGGGCGACGGCCTAACGTGTAGTGATTGCCGGGGACGGGGACGGACGATGGGCGCCTTTCGTGTTGGCGCCCTTTCGCCGTCGCCCGTCGTCCGTCGCCCGTCCCCGTCCCCGGTAGTCGCCAGTCGCTAGTCGCCTATTCAGCACGCAGCGCCGTCATCGGGCTCACGCTCAGAGCGCGCCGGGCGGGGACGATCGCCGCGAGCGCCCCGGCGACGATCAGCACCAACGCAATCACCGCGTACACGCTCGGGTCATGCGGCCGCTGCTCGAACAGCGCGTCGCCGAACTGCGGTGCTGCCAGCGCCGCGATGCCAAGGCCGAGGCCCAGGCCAATGAGCAGCTGCAGAACGCCGTCCCGGAGCACGAGCCAGAGAATCGAGGCCGGCCGGCTGCCTAACGCCACACGAATCCCGAGCTCGCGCTTGCGCCTGCTGACCGAGAATCCGAGCACCCCGACCAGCCCGACGACCGAGAGCAGCAGCGCCGCCAGCCCGAAGAAGGTGAACAGCCCGCCGAACACCTTCTCGCCCGTGCTGGCGTGCGCGAGCACCGCGTCGAGACGGCCTTCCTGATAGAGCGGCACATCCGGATCGAGTGCCGCCACGATGTCGCGCAGCGTTCGCACGAGCGCAGTCGCGTCCGCGGTCGTTCGTGCGGCGACGGCAACGTTAGCCCAGTCGGACTGCGCGAGCGGCACGTAGACGGCGTCCGTCCCCGAGTTTCGATCGCCGTTGCCACCAGCGGTGCCGAGTACAGGCGCGACACCGACGATGGTCGCCCAGTCCCCGTTCTCTTTCACACGAACACGCCGCCCGACCGCATCGCCGGCGAAGAACCGTGCTGCAAACGATCGGTTTACGATCGCGACGAGTGGTCCGCCTTCGCGGTCCGCGCGATTGAAGGGCCGTCCCTGGAGAATTGACACGCCGAAGGTTCGGAAGAACTCGGGGGAGATGGCAACCACTCGACTTCGCGGAACGAGATCACGGTTGTCGTACCGCGCGCCTTCGATCTCGACCGGCACGCTCGCGACGCTGTTGCCCGGCAGATGCGACGCCAGCGCGACCGAGGTCACGCCAGGCTCGGAGGCAACTCGGGCCTCCAGCGCGTCGAACAGGCGTGTGCGTGCGGCCGCATCCGGGTAGGCGTCCGTGCGCAGGTCGATTCGCCCCGTGGCAATGCGTTCCGGAGCTACGCCCACATAACGCGACGTGATGCTCAACACCCCCTTCACCATGAGCCCCGTGACCACGAGGAGCGCGCACGACAGCGCGACCTCGGCGGTGACAAGCGCTCGAGTCGCGCGACCGAGACGGAATGACGACGAGCCACGCGTCTGATCCTTGAGCGCGTCGGCGACATCGACTCGTGCTGCCTGACGAGCAGGTGCGAGACCGGCGGCCACCACAGCGAGAACGACGAGTGCGGTGGCAAAGGCGAGCACGCCCAGGTCGACGTCGACGCGCATCCAGTAGGCCAGGTCGAAGCCGAGCGTTCCGTTGAACACCGCGACGCCGGCGCGCGCCAGCGCCAGCCCCAGGATCCCACCGGGTATCGCGATCGCCAGCGACTCGACCAGCAGCTGCCTGACGAGACTGGACGGGGACGCGCCGAGCGCCATGCGAACGGCAATCTCGCGCCCGCGGGTGATTGCACGCGCAAGCAGCAGGTTCGCGACGTTCGCGCACGCGATCACCAACACGAACGACACGACGACGAGCATCGCGCGGAAGATCACGCGTCCCTTCCGCGGGATCATTTCGTCGTAGAACGGGCGGACGGCGAGCGTTCGCCCCTCGTGCGCTTTCGGGTCCGCGATGGCCAGTCGACGCCCGATGCTCGCAATGTCGGCGCCCGCCGTTTCGCAGGTGGCGCCGCTCCGCAGGCGGCCGATGACGTTGTACGCGGGGCCATCCTGACCGACCGGCGTTGCGCGAAGCGCGTCGAGAGCGAGCGGTGTCCAGAGCTGCTCCTGCAGCGGGAAGCCGAAGCCCGTCGCCATCACGCCGACAACGGTAGTCGGCACGCCGTTCACACGAATGGTTCGACCCACCACCGAGCGGTCACCCGCATAACGATTCTGCCAGAGGTCGTACCCGAGAATGGCGACGCGCGGAGCGCCGGGCCGTTCGTCGTCACTCGTGAGCGTCCGCCCGAGGAGCGGCGTAACGCGGAGAACCGCGAACAAGCTCCCGGTCACTCGCCCAGCCGACAGTCGCTCGGCACGATGAGCCGCGTCGCCGAGGTGGATCGACTCGAAGTCGTAGGCCGCGATCGCCTCGAAGCTCCGCTGCTGCTCACGCAACGCGACGATGTCGGCCGCGGGGATGGGCTGGTACTGGTCGCCTGCATTGCGGTCGGTCATGGCGACGTGCATCAGCTGCTCGGGGTGGTCCACCGGCAGGTCGCGGAGGATGCCTCGCATGATCGAGTACATCGTGGTGGTGGATCCGATTCCCAGGGCGAGGGCGAGGGTGGCGAGGATGAAGACGCCTGGTGAGCTCCTCAGCATTCGCGTCGCGTCTCGCATTTCGAGCAGAGGTGTCATGGGAACCGGGAAGGGGAACCGGGAACAGAAACAACCTCGGGATGCCTCTCTACGCGAGAGACGCTTCCCGAGGTTTCTTCCGTTCCCGGTTCCCGGTTCCCAGTTCCCGCCGATCCTAACGGATCGGCTGCTTCTCCGCGAAATCGTAGAGCGTCAAGCGCCGGAGCCGGTAGTACGCCACCCAGTACCCGCGCAGGGCGTCGATGTACGCGCGCAGCGCGCCGTCGCGCTCACTCTGGGCGATGTAGAGGTTGTCGATCTGGATCTTGCCCACGAGATAGCGGTTCTTCGCCACGTCGAACCGCTTCACCGCGACCGTATCGGCCTTTGCCGACAAGGCGAGGTTTCGGGCGGCCAGCGCGAGCTGCAGGGCGGCAAAGTGGGCATCCTCGGCCGCCGCATCCCGAGTGGCGCGCGCGTTCGCGCTGGCGCGATCCTGATCCGCTTTCGCCGCTTCGACCTGCGCCTTGCGATTGCCCCACTGAACGATCGGCATCTGGATGCTCACGCCGTACTGCTGGCGCTGAGAGAGATCCCGGTAGGCGTCATCGAGCACCGACGCGCGTTGATTGAAGCCGACCGTGGCTGTTACCGTCGCGCCGAAGCCGTTGTTGAGCTTCGCCTCGGTGAGCGCACGCTTCGCCTGCACCGATTGCAGCTCGTTGCTCGTCACCAGGCTCTGGTTCTTGAGCGCCTGCTGGACCGCGAGCGCCGTGTCGACCTCCGTGAGCGGCACCTCGGCGGGCGGCGTAATTTCGAGCGGCGCGTCGGGGGGAAGGTTGAGCAGCCGCTTGAGGGCTGCAGTGGCCTGGTCGAAGGCGAGCCGTGCCGCGTCCGTCTGCGCGCGCGCCTGGAGCAGGGCGAGCTCGCTCTGCAGGAGATCGTTCTCGCCGATCTTGCCGACCTCGAACCTGCCCTTGTTCAGGTTGAAGAGCGTGTCGTTGATCGCGACCTTCGCGACCGCGTTGTCGAGCGCGAGTCGGGCGGAGTGCACGTCGAAGAACGCGTTGGCCGTGGACAAGGCGACGTCCTCCCGCGCCTCGAGGTATCGCCGGTCGGCCGTGGCGGTGGAGAGGTCCTGCTCGCGCGAATCCCACTTGAGCGCGTTAGGCCGGAAGATGTCCTGCCTGAGCCCGACGGTCACGGGGGATGAGCTGTAAAGCCGCGACGCCTGGTCGCCTGCCACATCCACGCGCTGGAGGCCGGACGCAACGAAGAACGAGCCCCCGGTGATCGGGAGCGACTGCGACAACACCATGTTGAGGCTGGACATCGTTTCCCGGTGTGGCAGAAACAGTGTCGACCCATCCGGCTGAGTCACCGGAATGATCTGCCGTTGGTAGTCAGGCAGCGTGCCCGCGAGCGACAGCTGCGGCATGAGCCGCGCGTTGAACGCGCGGTCTCGCCAACGCGCGGCGTCTCTCGTGTCGAGCACCGCCCGCGCCTGCATCCCCTGCTTCTGCGCCAGCGCGATGACCTGCTGCAGCGTCATGGGCTGCTGTGCACGAAGCGGAGCCCCGACCACGAGCGCCGCCAATCCAATCAGGGCAGTCAAGCTGATGGCTGATGGCTGATGGCCGATGGCAGTTTGCCTTACTCGTATCTCAGACATACGACTGGATCCTGTTTCGCCGCGCGCCACGCGGGGACGATGCCGAAGACGATGCCGACGGTGATCGAGACGCCGAAGGCGATGAACACGGAGAGCGCTGACACGATCGTGTGGATCCTGGCCACGCGCTCGATCCCGAAGCTCAGCACGCCACCCAGGATGATGCCGGCCACCCCGCCCGCCAGGCTGATGAGCACTGCCTCGCTCAGGAACTGCGCGAGGATGTCGCGCTGACTGGCACCGACCGCGCGCCTCACGCCGATCTCGCGGATCCGCTCGAGGATCGACGCCAGCATGATGTTCATGATCCCGATGCCGCCGACGATGAGCGAGATCGCCGCGATCGCCGCGAGCACGCCGTTGAAGATGTTCTTCGTGTGCTGCTGCTGCTTCAGGAGCAGTTCCGGGACGCTGATCTCGAAGTCGATGACCTGGTTATGCCGCCGCGAGAGCATGCGCTGCATCACGTCGGCCACCCCGGTAACGTATTTCGCGTCGCTCACGCGCACGATCACGCGATCGAGCTGATGATAGTTGAGTCGCTCGGCACGCTGCTCCGTGTCCTCGTTGGCGGTCGCGTTCGGGTCATCGTTGCCTTCGCGCGACGCCTGCTGCACGTCCTGCTCGGTGACGAGCGAGCGGTTGCGGTAGCGCAGCAGCATCGTCGAGAGCGGCACGTACACGTCCATGTTGGCGTCGCGGATGCCGAGCTTCTGCGATGTCTGATCCGAGACTTTGCGGTCCTCGAGCACGCCGACCACCGTGAGCCACACGTTGCCGACCTTGATCGGTTTGCCGATCGGTTCCTCGGTGGTGAAGAAGCGCGACTTGACCCCGTGCCCGATGATGGCGACCGGTGCGCCGTCGGCCACCTGGATCGGGGCAAAGCGTTTGCCCTCGACCACGTTGAGGTTGAAGAGGTCGAAGTAGGCGGTGTCGACGCCGACGACCTTGCCCGAACGGCGGCGGCCCTCGCGCGTGATGAGCGTCTGGTAGACGACCTCGCCGCTCGTGGTGGTGACGTTAGGCACCACCCCGGCGATCGCCTTGGCGTCGCGCTCCGTCAGGCCCGGCGAGAACTTCTTCGGCTCCTTCGTGCCCTCGTCCTTCGCTTTCTCCTCCTTCTGCTCGACGAGCGGCGTGACGATGACGTTGTTCGAGCCGAGGAGCTTCATCTGCTCGAGGATCTCGGCCTCGGCGCCCTTGCCGATGGCCAGCATCGCGATCACCGAGGCCACGCCGAACAGGATGCCGAGCGAAGTGAGCGCGGCACGGAGCGTGTTGTGGCCAACCGCCTCGACGGCCGTCCTGATGCTGAACAGGACGTGCGCGGTCAGCTCGCCGCGGACACGCGCGAGGTCACGGACCTTCATGGGGCCACGGTCTGGTCGGGTGGTCAGGACTTCGTGGCGCGCGCCGTCGCCGGTGCCGCGTTAGGCGACGGCGGCGGCTTCACCGGCACGGGCTTGGCCGTGGATGGGGTATCGGCGGGACCCGGCTGGGGTGGCTGCGGCTTGATCCCCGGCAGCGTCTTGAGCTCCAGCTTGTCACGGTCGGCGGGCGCCGTGAGCATCACCCGGTCATCGGCGTCGAGACCCTTCGCGATGACGATCTCGTTCTCGTTGGCGAGCCCGGTTTCGACCTGCTGCTTCGTGACGCGGGCGCCGTCGCGCTTGAAGACGTAGGGCGTCGTCCCATCCACCGCGACGGCCTCGAGCGGGACGTACAGCGCGTTCTTCACCGTGTTCGTCTCGATCGCGTTCGACGTGGTCATCCCGGGGCGGAGCGTCGTGTCGGCCTGGGCGAGCAGGATCTTCACCTCGAAGACCTTCGAGTCGGCGTTAGGCCGCTGCTCGCCGACGTTGGCCACCGCCATGACCGTGCCGGCCAGCTTCTTGGTGGGGTCCGAATCGAGCGACACGGTCACCTTCTGCCCCGCCGCGATCTTCCGGACGTCGATCTCGTTGACGTAGCTCAGCGACTCCATCTGCCCCAGGTCGGGCAGCGTCGCGACCGTGGGGTCCCAGGCGCTCACCTGCGAGCCGATGCCCTTCTTCTTGCCGTTCCACTCCTTGACGTAGATGACCATGCCGGGCGCAGGGGCCTTGATCGTGAAGTTGCCTAACACGTCCTGCACGATCTTGAGCTTGTTCCGCTGGCGCTGCACGTCGGAGCCGACTTCGGCCATCTTCGCGATCGCCTGCTGTGTCTTGGTGACGTAATTGGTCTTCGCCTGGGCGAGGGCGCGGGTGGCCTTCTCGTAGTCGATCTCGGCCTGACGCTTGACGCTCGGTGACTCGTACGCCGCCTGCTCCTTGGCGATGCGCTTCTCCTCGAGTGAGAGCTCCATCGTCTTCATGTCCTCGCGGGCGGTGGCGAGGTTGAGCGTGGAGTCGAGCTGCGCCTGGGTGAGCTGCGCTTCGGCCTTCTGCAGCGCGAGCGAGATCTCGGCCATCTTGGCGGCGATGCCGGACCGATCGAGCTCCGCGACGACGTCGCCTTCCTTGACGACGGTCCCCTCGGGGACGAGCGACGCGATCTTCGTCTGGTAGACCTCGGCCTGCTGCATGTTCAGCGGCCCCTGGACCTGCACGAACTTCTTGGCGCGCAGCTCGCCGGCGCTGGTCACCACGACGTGGAAGTCACCCTTCTTTACGCGCGCGATGACGGCGGAATCGTCGGTCTTGCCTGCGGGCGCGAAATACCAGGCCGAGACACCAGCGGCGGCGGCCAGGATGGCCAGCACGCCGACCCAGCGTTTACGCGGGATCCGGATCATGGGAGGCTCGACTGCTTGGATTAACCTGGAGCGCCCCAGACCTACCGAGGGCGGGCTCGGACGATCACTCCAGTCGGAGCACGACGCAAGCTCCGGCATCGGACGAGGCGAACATCCCGGATAGACAGGGGTCGCGCCACTCATCTACCTGGATATGGAACGGGCCTCGGCGCGGTGTCGTTGAGACACGAGGGACCGCCAAAAGGTTCTCTTGCCGGACCACCAGCCAGGGTCAGATCCAGGGTTAGAACCAAGCTTGGTCTGGCATGCAAACCACGAGGGAAGCGGAAAGAGCCGGAAACTGCACTGATCGGGCGGATCGCTCCGATGATGAGACGAGTCCCATCGAACGCCCTTTTTGATGGGGAACAGCCTCGGGCAAGGCGCGCTCGTCAGCTCGTGGGTGCCTGCCCTAGCTCGACCGGGACAGTCGTGCGCCCGTTTGGTCGAATGACGTCGAGCCGCACAGTCTCGCCCGGCTTGAGTGACCGAAGGAGCTTCCGGAGATCCCCGCCACTCTCGATCGTGGTCCCATTCCCCTTCACGATGATGTCCTGTGGCATCAATCCGGCTCGTGCCGCCGGCGATCCGCGCTCGACGACCGTGAGGATGATTCCCCGTTCGACCGGAAGCCCGAACTGGCGGGCCAAATCGGGTTCGATGTCGGCGAACCCGACGCCAAGGTAGGCACGCGTGATGTGTCCGGTCGTGAGGACCTGCTGAACCACGTCGTTCGCGAGGTTGATCGGGATGGCGAAACCGAGGCCACTGGCGCCCGCGCCTGCCAGCACCGCCGTGTTGATCCCGATCACTCGGCCATGTGAGTCGACGAGTGGTCCGCCGGAGTTGCCGGGGCTGATTGCGGCATCGGTCTGGATCAGACCATCGAGGGAGATCCCGCGTGGGTTGCGGTTGATGGCCGAGACCACGCCGGCCGTGACCGTGCGCTCGAGACCGAGAGGGTTGCCGATCGCTATGGCCGACTGTCCGACTTCGAGCTTGTCGGAGTCGCCAATGGGTGCGACTGGAAGGTTCTGAGCCGGCACGCGCACGACGGCGACGTCGATGGTTGGGTCGCGCCCCAGCACCTGACCGTTGAGGGTGCGTCCATCCGCCAGGCCCACCCCGACCGTGCGTGAGTCCCCGACGACGTGGGCGTTGGTGAGGATGACGCCACTCTTGTCGACGATGATGCCTGAACCCGATCCCTCGTCCTGCGTAACGCTGACGACCGTCGGCGTCATGGTGCGCGCCACACGGATGACGGTCGCTTCGTCCTCGGTGGCGGCGATCGACGTGGGGTCGACGCTGCCGTTGCTGACCTTCTGAACAGGAACGGCGGCTGTCGTTTCGTTTGCGACGAGAGGTGGAACGATCCGACGCCCCGAACGGTCCAGAGCGATTCCGATGGCGATGCCGACCGAGAGGGTGGCGATGGCGGCGATGCGTTGGGTGGTCATGGGCCTGTCTCGGAATGCGTTGGAGGTGCTGAGACGACGCAGGATCCGTACGCGCTTCCCCCCTTGTCCGCGGAAAGGCGGGGGCGCATCTCTATCGCGTCGATCCTCCCAGGCCCGCGTGCCATGTCGGGCGCGGCCACGTCGCTCTTGCCTCTCACCAACCCGACACCCCAATGCGCGATCGAGTCCTGGCAAGACCATCCGCCGTTTTCCTCGCGACATCCATCGTTCTCGCGGGGTGTAGCCAACGCAGTGCGCAGGCCGACACGGCGGCCGTGGCCGCGGCGGCTCCAAGCGAATCCGCGGCGACTGCGAGCGAACAGGGCACGCCCGCGCCGAATACCCTGACGCCGGCCGAGCAGTCGGCCGGATGGCGGCTCCTGTTCGACGGGACGACCACGACGGGGTGGCGCGGCTACAAGGCGGACGCCGTGCCTAACGGCTGGCGCGCCGAGAACGGGACGCTCACGAAGGACGGCAGCGTCGGTGACCTCCTGAGCGCCGACCAGTACGGGAACTTCGAGCTCGCGCTCGACTGGAAGATCGCGAAGGGGGGTAACGCCGGGCTCTTTTACCGCGGGACCGAGGAGTACGATCACATCTACTGGAGTGCGCCGGAGTACCAGCTGCTCGACGACGCCAACGCGCCGGATGGCAAGAGTCGCCTAACGAGCGCTGCGGCGGCGTACGCGTTGTATCCGCCGCCGGCGGGGATCGTGAAGCCAGCGGGCGAGTGGAACTCGACGCGCATCGTCGTGAATGGCGCGCACGTGGAGCACTGGCTGAACGGGCAGAAGGTCGTGCAGTACGAGCTGTGGAGTCCGGATTGGGAGGCGAAAGTCAAGGCGAGCAAGTTCAAGGACTGGCCGAACTATGGCCGGGCGAAGAGCGGGTACCTCGCGATTCAGGGTGATCACGACGGGGCGCTGGCGCTCCGCAACATCAAGCTCAGGACGCTGCCATGACCACACGAGTGAAGCTCGCGGCCATGATGTTCCTGCAGTACTTCGTCTGGGGGGCGTGGTTCGTGACGATGGGGACGTACCTGTCGCAGACGCTGCGGTTTTCCGCGACGGAGGTCGGCGCCGCGTACAGCGCGACGGCGATCGCGGCGGTGGTCTCGCCGTTCTTCGTGGGCATCGTGGCAGACCGATTCTTCGCGACCGAGAAGCTGCTCGCCGTGCTCCACATCGTCGGCGCGGGGCTGCTCTATCTCGTGTCCACCCAGACGTCGTTCGCCACGTTCTACCCGCTGCTCATTCTGTACGCGTTGTGCTACATGCCGACGCTGAGCCTGACCAACTCGATCTCGTTCCACCACGTCACCGACCCGGCGAAGGAGTTTCCGCTCATCCGCGTGCTCGGCACGATCGGCTGGATCGTCGCCGGGATCATCATCGGGAAAGTGCTCAAGGCAGACGCGCTCGCCTTGCCGATGCGGGTGGCGGCGATCGGGTCGCTCGTGCTCGGGGTCTACTCGCTCGTGCTGCCGCACACGCCGCCCAAGGGCGCGGGCGCGAAGTTCAGTGCCCGCGACGCGTTAGGCCTCGATGCGCTGCAGCTGCTCAGGCACAAGGACTTTCTGATCTTCGTGCTCGGGTCGTTCTTCCTGTGCATCCCGCTCCAGTTCTATTACACGTTCGCGAACCCGTTCCTGAACGAGATCGGCGCGCCGGAGCCGGCGTTCATCCAGACGTTCGGGCAGATGTCCGAGATCGGCTTCATGCTGCTCTTGCCATTTGCGCTCAAGCGCGCGGGCATTCGCGTGATCATGCTCGTCGGCATGCTGGCGTGGGCACTCCGCTACTTCGCGTTCAGTCAGGGCAACGCGTCGGATGGCATGTGGCTCATCTACATCGGGATCCTGCTGCACGGCGTGTGTTACGACTTCTTCTTCGTGGCGGGCCAGATCTACACCGACGAGCAGGCGGGCGAGCGGATTCGCGCGGCGGCCCAGGGGTTCATCAACTTCGTCACGAACGGCGTGGGGTATTTCATCGGCGCGTTCGTCTCCGGCGCGGTGGTGAACCGGTACACGGCGCCGAACCCGGCGTGCGACGCGGCCGGCGCGGCGGCGCGGACGTGCCTAACGGTGACGCATGACTGGCGGTCGATCTGGATCGTGCCGTCGGTGGGGGCGCTGGTCGTGCTGGTGGTGTTCGCGCTCCTGTTCCGGCCGAGCGGGCAGCGAGTCGCGTCGGCGGCGGAGCCCGCGAGGGCGTAACGGCACGGGCGCCTAACGAGCTTGACAGGTGGCACGAGCCTGGTAAGAGGGCAGACGGGAGCGCACTGAAGCCGGCAGTGGGCGGTGGACAGTGCAAAGAGGGCAGAGGACAACCGAGATGCTCGGCGCTGTCTCTGCCCTCTGCCGTCTGCCTGCTGCCGTCTGCCGGCTTCAGTGCGCTGCGCTCTGCCGTCTCACACGGCACGTGGTGTGACAGCATCAGGAGACGACACGCGTTTCCTCCGCAGTCTCCTCTTCGTCGCTGGAATACCCGCGACGCGTCCGCCGCGGGACCGCGAATTCTGCCCCGCGTCACGTGCCCGAAAAGATCTACGTCACATACAACTACCTGCCACAAGACCGCGCCCGCGCGCAGCAGATGTTCCTCGAAGCAGGCCTCCTGGACGTCGTCGTCGACCCCACCCTGCTCAGCGGTTTCCAGAAGCTCTGCCTCCCGAACGAAGACACGGTCTCGAAGCTCGGCCTCGCCGCGCGACTGCAGGCCCTCCCCGCGCCAACCGTGCACCGCGTGTTCGAGCCAACCGCGCGCGAGCTCTCGGCCGCGCGGCTCCTGCACATGTTCGTCTGGATCCACCACAGCCACGAGGGCCATCCGCGACCCGGCATGACGTACGACGCATCCGGCGCGTGCCCATCGTGCGGCGATGGGCTCCGGCAAACATCGCCGCTCATGCTGACGGCCAAGGAGATTCCGAAGAGCGGTCTGCTCGGATCGATCGATGACGATGTGCTCGTGCACGATTCGCTCGCCGAGGAGATGTTCGCCGCGGGGTTTACGGGGCTCGCGTTCGGCGATGTCGTCGACATGCAGGGGCATCGGCTGCCGTGGCGCCAGCTGCTGATCGAACACCCGATGCCGCCGATGATCGCGGCGGCCCGCGGCCTGGTGCGAGGTCGCGCGGGCACGGAAGCGCCGTGCGCGACGTGCGGATGCGACGGCTGGTTCGACGCGGCGGCCGAGCCGTTCATTCCGGCGTATGTTGGCGAGAGCGTCGTGCGGATCCCGGACTTCGCGCGCACCGCCGAACGATTTGGCACCGGCCACTGGGCGCGACCGGTGAACGGCAAGCGCTCGCTGGCGAGCCGGCGGATCATCGTGCGGCCGGCGGTGTACGCGTTCTTCCGCGCTCGGAAATTGCGCGGCGTGAGGTTCACTCCCGTGAGCGTCATGTAGCCGGGCTGTTCATCCTGATGCCCGAGTACGGATGACCCACAACTGATAGCCAATGCCTCGCCATGACATCTCGTGATGCGTGGCCGCTCTCGAGTCATGGGTCATCAGTCATTGGTTTCCAGGCATCAGCTGAACTGCGCGGCACTGTGGGGGCGTCAGGTGTACCATCGGTAGTTAGGTTTCTCATGCTGGCTACCGATGGAGGCGATTCATGCAAGCGTTCATTCGCGAAGCCGCTCTGGGCTTCGCACCTCTTCTCGCCGTTTCTCTCGCCGCGCTGCCGTTGACCGCTCAATCTGCCATGCCGGGTCCGCCGACACCGCCGCCGCCGAGCATCTCGACGAGCGCCATGGGCGAGGCATCGGTCGTACCCGACCGGGCGATGCTCAGCGTCGCCGTGGAGTCGCAGGGCCAGACGGCGGCAGCCGCCGGGGCCGAGAATGCGAAGCTGCAGACACGCGTGATCGACGCCGTGAAGGCGGCGGGCGTGGCGGCGGCGCAGATCCGGACGTCCGGATACAACGTGTTCCCCGAGTACGCGCAGGCGAGCGGCAAGGGGCCGCGCGTCACGGGATACCGCGCGCAAAACACCGTGCAACTGGAGATCCGCAATCTCGAATCGGTGGGCAAGATCATTGACGCGGTGCTCGGCGCTGGCGCGACGAATCTGAGCGCGCTCAGCCTGTATGCGTCCAACACCGACGCGGCGCGTCGTGAGGCGCTGCAGAAGGCGGTGGCGAAAGCGCGTGCCGACGCGGAGGTAGCCGCCACCGCTGCCGGCGGGTCGTTAGGCGCGCTCGTCGAGCTGTCGACCGAGCCATTCGGCGTCCCGCAGCCCATCGCGTTGCAGGGCCGGGCCGCGATGGCCATGGACGCGAGGATGGCCGCACCGACGCCCGTCGAGTCCGGTGAGATCACCGTGACTGCCGTCGTCCACGTGCGCTGGCAGTTCGTTCCCGGCCAGCGGTGATCGTCGAAGCGTGCGTGGACTCCGTCGAGTCCGCGCTCGCGGCCGAGCGGGGCGGCGCGGGGCGGCTCGAGCTGTGCGACGCCCTCTTCGATGGGGGAACGACACCGAGCGCGGGGATGATCGCGGCGTGCCGCGACCGCGTGTCGATCCCGCTGTTCGCGATCATCCGGCCGCGCGGTGGCGGGTTCGTTTACTCGGAGCCCGAGCTCGACGTCATGCGCCGCGACATCGCAGTCGCTCGTGACCTCGGCGCCGACGGAGTGGTGATCGGGGCGCTCCGCCCGGATGGGACGGTGGACGAGGAGCACGTGCGGTCACTCGTCGACGTGGCGCGCGGCCGCCCGGTGACGTTCCACCGGGCGTTCGATTTCGTGCCCGACCTCGGTGCGGCGCTGGAGACCATCATCGCGGCCGGCGTGACGCGCGTGCTGAGCTCCGGCGGTGCGCGTACGGCGCGTGAAGGCGTGGCGGCGCTGGCGGCGCTCGTCGCTCAGGCGGGCGACCGACTGGCGGTGATGGCAGGGGGAGGTGTGCGCGAGGATAACGTGCAGGAAATCGTCGCCGATTCCGGCGTGCGCGAGGTGCACGTCCGCCTGACGCGCCTAACGCGCGGCGACAACCCGCCTCCGCATCCCGGGCTGCAGGTGCGAAAGCCGCTGCCTGACGACGAAACCGCCTGGGAGGAAACGGACGAGTCGCGCATCCGCCGTGTTGTTACAGCCGCCGGGCAACAATTTCTTCAACGGCGCCACCACTGACGGCGCCAGCACTGACGGCGCCACCACTGACGGCGCCAGCACTGACGGCGCCAGCACTGACGGCGCCAGCACTGACGGCGCGGGCAGTAACGGCGCCGGCAGGAGAGGCGCAGGGCAGAGAGGCGCCGGATGCCTGACGGCGCCAGATGCCTAAGAGCGCAGGGGCCTAAGGGCGCATGGTGCCTAAGAGCGCGACAGGGGCGCACAGCCACAGGGGCGCACGGCCCCGGGGGCGCCACGGCGCACCGCGGATGGTTCCGCGCCGCCCGCGCCGTTGCGCCGCTGTGGCCTTGCGGTGTTGTCGCGCCGTCTGGCATTTTGCGCCGTCAGGCCGTATGCGCCGTTAGTCAGTACGCGCCGTCTGGCATCCGGCGCCTCTCTGCCCTGCGCCGTTGGGGCCCTGCGCCGTCATTGTCGGCGCCGTTCGGGCCGGCGCCGGTCAGTGCTGGCGCCGTCAGTGGTGGCGCCGTCAGTCGTCCGTTTCGGTGGTGTTACCATAGCGCTGGCGCGCGGACTTCGTAGATGGTTGCTCCTGGCCCATCGAACAGGAGCCGGTACATGGGATCGTGTCGGAGCGCACTGTCGAGCGGCCCGCAGCAGGGGAAGGCCAGGGTCTTCGGGATGTAGACGTGCGTGTACGAGTGCCCGCTCGCCTGCGCCCATTGCTCGAGGCACGCCCCTCCCCACACGGCACATCCCTGGAGGCTGTCGTACTCGCGCTCCCGGCTCTCGAACGTGCCCGCCGGAAGCCACTCGGTGCCCTGCACGGTCGCGACGCTCACGCGTCGCGCCAACACCGGGAACCATTCACCGACACGGTCGGCCCACCAGCCGCCGGCTGCGCCGCCGACCACGATCACGAACCGGCTGGTCGGCGGCGTGTGCCGCACGACCCAGGCCATGGCCGCCCGATCGTCAGTCGTTAGGCTCGTCAGGTACCGCCCCTCGGCCCCCAGGCTGGGGCGGCGGACGACCGACGACGCGATGCCATAGCCGACCAACACGAACAACGTCACCGCCACGGCCCACTGCCGCGGTCGTGGCGCACGCACGACGGTCTCCCAGCCGCCACCCTGCGCGATGGCGGAGGCCACACCGCCCCAGAGCGGCGGCCGCGCGATGATGGGGACGATCACCTCGGTGATCGCGAGACCAGCGAGCAGCGCCACCGGAATCGAGGCGTACGTCGCGCCGGCGCGCGTATCGAGCAGGATGATCGTGAGCCACCACAGCGGCAGAAACGCGCCGCGCCGCGTGAGGGTCGCGAACGCGCCGAGGATCGCCAGGGCACCGATGAGAGGGAACAGCGGTTCCGCCGTGCCAAGGCCGAAGAACGCCAGCTTCGTCAGCGCTTCGCCCCGATGGGTGCCGAAAATCGTTCCCCCGGTCGCGCCGGCGGCCAGGAACGGGGCGAACCCGTGCGTCGCAGCGACGCTCACCCACCACGGCGACGTGAGCACGACCGTCCCCACGCCGATCGCCAGCGACGCCCGGACGCTGCGCCAGGTGCGCCCGAACGACAGCAGCATCAACACCGCACTGAACGCAACGAACGGAGCGGTTCCGAGATGGCTGAGCACCGTGAGCGAGGCAAACGCCGTCGCCAAGGCGACGTGTCGCCACCCCGGACGACGGTACACGCGAAGCAGCTGCCAAAGCGTGAGCATCGCGAAGAAAAATCCCATCGATC
The DNA here is from genome assembly GCA_036274195.1 of Gemmatimonadaceae bacterium. Classification (GTDB taxonomy): domain Bacteria; phylum Gemmatimonadota; class Gemmatimonadetes; order Gemmatimonadales; family Gemmatimonadaceae; genus JAJKIV01. The sequence goes on from DASUGD010000028.1 coordinate 18,592, forward strand.
GCGTGAGCCCCCCTCCCATGATCAGCCAGAGGAAGCTCCTGGGCAGCACGGCGAACGTCACCAGCGCCGCGATCCGCGTGGACCGCGTCGGGGCGAGATCCCCGGCAAGAAGGTAGAACGCCAGCACGCAGAGGCAGCTGAACACCAGCGGGAGCGCGCGAAACAGCCCGAGGAGGTCGACGCCGCCGGCGACGTGCAGGAACGCCGCCAGGTAGAAGCCTAACGGGGAATAGGCGAACGGGATGTTCGCCGCATTGTACGCCGTCGCCACCGGCAACCGAAAGCCGTGGTCGCCGATCTCCTGCGCCATGAGGTAGAACAGGGCGCCGTCGTTGAGCGGGAAGTTCCGCGACATGACGAGGAACGCGCGCACGAAGACCGCGAGCAGGGCGGCGGCCCCCGTGGCGATGGCGGGCCATGCCGTGGCGCCCAGCCGCCAGCGCACGGCGACGGATTCGCTGACCCTCTGGTGTGGCCCGGTCGCGATCGTCGGTACTGCCACGGCCTCAGTGCTGGCATCGAGCCGCTCGATGTGGCCGCCATGCACGCCTCTGGTCGCCATAGACGCCTAACGCATTTCGGTGCCCGACTCTCGGGCGTGAATGACCCAGCGTCGTGGCCCAACCACGTCGTCGTGATACCTCATCGGGTCGTCACCAGGGCCTCCGGAGCGAGCCGCTGCACGGCCGCGGCGACCGCGATCCCAATGCGTCGCCCATCGCGGATCGCGTAGTTCGTCCCCCGATCCTCGGGATAGATCTGCGCCATCGTGGACAGAAAGAGTCCCGCGATCGGCGTGGCGGTCGGCGGGACCAATCGGCTGTAATGCCTGCCGACAATCGGCTGCGAGTATCGCGCGCGCCACACGTGAGAGCCGAGCACCCACTCGCGACCGAACGTCGGAAACATGCGCTGCAGGTGCGGGATGCAATATTCGAGCACGCGCTCGTCAGGCATCCGGTACAGCTCGGCCGATGGCGGCAGGTATTTCGACAGGTAGACGATATGGCGGTGGCCGTACGTGGACGCGGGCTCGAAGTTCGTGTGCTCGATGACGCCGACGAACGGAAAGCCCGGGTCGTTGACGTTGAGCCAATAGGTATCCGACAGGCTTCGGTCGAGCTCGAGTACGATACAGATGTTCGCCAGATACTCGATGCGTCGGAGCGAGGCCACCCATTCCTCCGGCGCGTGCGGCGCGGCGAGGTCGGCCACGATCGGCAGCGCGGGCGTCGCGATGACGGCGTCGGCCTCGAGAACGCCGTCGTCGCTCTCCACGCCCCGCACCTGGCCATCCTCGACGACGAGACCGCGCGCGGATGTCGACAGGCGCAGGTCACCGCCGAGCGCGGTGACTTCCGCCGCGAGGCGATCGGCGAGCGCCGCGAACCCGCCACGATAATACGCCAGCATCTCGGCGCCGTTGGAAGCGCGGCTTCCACCGCGGAGCTTGAGCTTGTTCCAGAACCACACGGCCGAGACGCGCGAAGCGTACGGCCCGAACTTTCCCTCGAGGAGCGGCTGCCAGACGACCCGATACACGCGTTCGCCGCCCAGGCGAATCAGCCACGCCTCGGCCGTCTCGCCCTCGAGCGCACGCCAGTCCTTCACGGCCCGCGCCCGGAGTGCCAGCAGGCCGAGCCTAACGCGATCGGCGAGGGACAGTGGCGTGAACCGGAGGACGTCCGCCGGAGAGCTGAGCCGGAAGATCCGGTTCGCGAAGTACATGCCCGTGCGCGTGGGGCGGTACACGATGCGGTCGCGCTCACCGAGCTCCTCCACGAGATCGCCGACGTGGCGGTCGTTCGTGAACCAATGGTGGTAGAACCGCTCGAGCCGCTCGCCGTTCACCTCGAACGACCCGGCCAGGCCCCCGACGTCGGGCTCGGACTCGAGCACGGTGACGGGAAGCCCGCGACGTGCGAGCTCGAAAGCCGCGCACAGGCCGGTGAAGCCTGCGCCGATGACGATGGTCCGTGGTGCATGCTGCATGAGTGACTCGATCGAAGTGAGGCGTTAGGCGTTGACGCGCTGTGGCTCGGGGCGTCGGAGCAGGCGAGGCGCGCGGATCTTCACGAGGAACGCCGCGCCCACGAGCGTGACCGGGAGCCAGAGCACGACGTGGACGACCACGGCGAATGCCGTTGCGGCGGCCCGCTGTGCCCCGAAGGCGGTGAGCCCCAGGATGGCGAAGTAGTCGAAGGTGCCCACGTAGCCGGGCGAGCTCGGAATCAGCGTGGCGAGCGTCCCGGTCGCGGCCGCGAACCACGGCGCAACGGGCGATCCGCCGACGTGGAGCGCCCAGGCGACACACGCGTACATCGTCCCCTCGAGCAGCCACGCGAGCACGGACAGGGACAGGAGCTGCACCGCACGCGCCGGCGACCGCGCGAGTGCGAAAGTGTCGGCGAGGCGATGGGCGGACTCGCGCAGCCGTGGCGTCCAGGAGCGGTGCTCGAGCACTCGACTGGACGTCACCCGGTCGGCCGCGACGCGCAGCAAGCCCGGTGAGAGCACGAGCACGAGCAGCGCGGCCAGTGCCACGCCGCCAAGCAACGCCGTACTGGCGACGAACGCCCGCGGGACAACCCCGGGCGGTACCGCGAGCAGCCCGACGAAGAACAGCGCGACGAGCACGAGCAGGTCGAGCACGCGCTCGATGAGCAGCGTGCCGACGACACGGATGACCGGTGACCGGAGCGCGTCGCGGAACCCGACGGCCCTAACGACATCGCCGGCCCGAAGTGGCATCGTATTGTTCACCGCGAGGCTCAGCAGAAATGGCCGGACGCAGCTGCGGAGCGAAACCGCGGGCTCGAGCGCACGCAGCATGGTCCACCAGCGAACGATTCGAACGAAGAAGCCGGCGGCGAGGGCGATGACGCCAAGGGCGAGCGGGCCCGGCGTCGCCGCGCGCAGCACGGTGGCGATCGAGCTCCAGTCGACCCGCCCGAACGCGAGCCAGAGGAACGCCGCCGCGAGCGCCAGGCCCGCAACGGTCCGCAGGTGAGAACGCATCGGCGTCAGGCGAGCGTTCCGTCTGCGCGCACGGACGAGCGCTCGCGATACACCGGGACGGGCGCATCGCGGTCGTGGTACGGACGACGGCGTCCATCATCATGCCGTCGTCGGCGGGGCGTCAACGTGTCGGCGGCGCTCGGCGCATCACGCCCGATCGCCCTCGTCGCGCTCTCGCACGCGGGCGCGAAGCCGTGTGCTTCCTCGACCAGGTAGAGCGGGCGACGCTTCGCCTCTCCGTAGATGCGGCCGATGTATTCGCCGATCACACCGAGCGAGAGCAGCTGTGCGCCGCCGATGAAGAGCACGGCGATGAACAGCGCGGTCCAGCCCGTCACCCAGTTGTTGGTGAACAGCCGGAGAAACAGCGCGTACGTGATGGCCACGAGCGCCACGGCGGATATCAGAAATCCCATCCACGTGGCGAGCCGCAGTGGCGCGCGCGAAAACGACGTCAGTCCGTCGAGCGCGAAACGCACCATTTTGAAGAACGGATACTTGCTCTCGCCCGCGAAGCGCGCGGCACGCCGGTACGGCACGGCGATCTGGCGGAAGCCGGCCCAGGCCACCATGCCGCGGACGAACCGGTCGCGCTCGGGCATCGAGCGCAGGACGTCGACGACCGCGCGGTCCATGAGCCGGAAGTCGCCTGTGTCGAGCGGAATCTCGGTCTCGCTCAGTCGGTTCAGCAGCCGGTAAAAGGCCTTGGCCGTCGCCAGCTTGAACCGCGTCTCGCCGTCGCGGTTGGTCCGGACACCGTACGCGACGTCGTAGCCCTCGCGCCACCGCGCGACCATCTCGGCGATGACGTCGGGGGGATCCTGCAGGTCGGCGTCGATCAGGACGACCGCATCGCCGCTCGCATGCTCGAGGCCAGCGCTGACAGCTGTTTGGTGTCCAAAGTTGCGCGAGAAGCGCAGCGTGCGCACGCGCGCGTCGAGTGCCTGAATCTCGCGCAGGACGTCGGGCGTCGCATCCCGACTTCCGTCGTCGACATAAATGATCTCGAAGTCGAGCTCCGTGAGCCGCGTCAACGTCTGAACGAGACGTCCGTGAGTCTCCCAGAGCACCTCGGCCTCGTTGAAGCACGGAACGACGATCGATAACAGCGACTTCATCCCAGCCATCCCAGACAGTGAACCCGGCGACCGCGAAGTGTTCACGCGTGACTCGCGACAGCTTTTGTGTGCCCTGTGCACAGCGCGCGCCGTGGCGCGGAAAACGCTCGGGATTCGTCCGACGCCTAACGTCGCTTCGCACCGCGCGGCGGCGCCGAACCTTCGTTGGTATTCAAAGCGACCACGACCGTGCCCGCGTCCACCATGCCTCCCTCAGCGAACGCGCCAGACCTCCAAGGGTCCGACGTCTCGATCCTTCACAAATCGTGCGCTGACGAATGCGCCGGCAGGGGAACGTCATCGAGGCAGCGCATCAATCCTTCAGCTCGCCCCATCAACTTGCGCTCGTCCGGCGATGGCGACCGCGAGCACGCCACGGCGTTCAGGGCGACGATGTAGCGCGGTGGCGCACTCGTCAGGCGAGCCATGAATCCACAAGGGCCACCCTCGGACGCCGATTGCAGCGAGATGAGAATCCTGAAGGGCTCGCTGCATCTTCACCGGTTGAGGGCCGCGTGACGGCTGTTGCGTGCATGCTCACAGCGAGGCGACCAATGCGACCGGTGCGATACGCGTGCGGCATCCTGGTGTCGATGGCCATGAGCACGACAGCGTGCGGTGGAAGCGACGGTGGGACTGACCCGGGCCCGGATCCGGGTGGCGGTGGCAACCCGACGGTCGTCACGCCATCGGCGGCCGAGAAGAACGCCGTTGCGGCGAGCCTGGCCGCGCTGGCGACGCGTGTCGGCCAGTCGGACGTGGTCGCGCAGCAGCTTCTCAACGCGCTCGCCGTCGTCATGCAGACCACGACCACCGCCACCGAGATCGACGTGACGACGAATCTCGACGTACTCGGCGACGTTCCCGGGGTGGCGTCGTATTCCGTGTCTGCCTCATCGGCAATGGCTACGCGACGCGTGCTTGGCTACTCGGTCACGTTCAACCTGCAGCCGGGCCGACGGACCACGCGCGGTGTCATCGTGTGGGACGGCGCGGGAGCCAAGGTCATCGCGACCGTGTTCGGCAACCCGAACGTGTTGAACGTGACCTATCCATCGTTCGGCAACACGGCTTATCTGGCCAACAGTCAAACGCAGGTGTGGGCGGCAACGGAGGGCAACGCAAGCTGGACGGTCTTCCCCGGCGGCACCGCGCAATGCACCGGCACGATGCCGAGCTATGTGGGCTCGTGCGGCTACGAGGATGGCAGAGCGCCGTTCACGGTGTCGGCGTCCGAGCCGGCGGATTTCACTGGCAATACGGCATCCGGCTCGCGGACGGCGGCGTTGAGCAACGCACAGATTCGCGTGCTGTTCCTGGGAATTGGATGCGGGATACCCGAAGCGCCTTGCTGAGGGATGGGGGATGAGGGATGAGGGATGAGGGATGAGGGATGAGGGCGCCGTTAGCCTCATCCCCCATCCCTCATCCCCCATCCCCCATCCCTCATCCCTGCTACTGTCGGTGGAAAGTCAGTTCTCCCGCCGGATCCGACGCCCTGATCGCCGTCGCTCGGCCCGCGAGGGCCGAGAACTCGAGCAGCACGTCGGGCAATTCGCCCACGCGGAACCGATTCGGCTGTACGGGCACGAGCCGCTGGAAGTGGCCGCGCGAATCCTTGATCGCGAGCGAGCTGTCGCCGCGGAGAACGACGTCGATGCTCGTACCGCTCGAGCTCCCGTACGTGCCGACGAACCGGCGCAGCGTGTCGACGTTCGCGAGCGCCGCAGGGATTCGGCGCCTGAACACGACTACGCCGCCGTCGATCGGCATCTCCGCGCGATCGACGTCACCGTTCACACCGGTGAGAAAGTTCACGGTCCATCGGCCATCCTGCTCGTCATCGGGCGTGTCGAATCGATCGTAGCGAACCCGCGACAGCGGCAGATGAATCCGATGGAAGTCGAACTGCAGCGACCTGTCGGCCTGCGAGATCCTGAGCACGCCGTATGCCGAATCCTGGAATTCGCCGACGTAGTCGGCGAGGGCATGTGACGGCTTGCCGGCCGCGGCGGACGCGTGGAGCGCTCTGGCTCGCGCAGCGGCGAGTGCTTGCTTCTCGGTGACGCGAATCGCCTTGAACCGCTCGGACCACGGCGTGAGCGAGAGTCCGAGCAGACGTTCATAGATGTTCCATGTGACGATGTTGTAGAGCGGTGCCGCGTGGTCGCCGATGACCATCACGATGACACCGATCGAGTCACGCGGCATGAGTGACACCTGCGAGTGGAACCCGCGGATGTCCCCGCCGTGGTACGCGACGAAGTGCCCGCGATACGACCCGGTGTAGCGACCCATCCCGTACGCGGTGCCGAGCATCTCCGTCCATCCGCGCGTCTCGAGATCGGTGTTCGGGAGTGCGATCGACGGCGTGAGTGTCTCACGAATGACATCGCGCGGGATGACTTGCGTGCCGTTGTAAACGCCGCCGTTCAACAGCGCGATCACCCAGTGGGACATGTCGACGACGCTGGAGTTCATGCCGCCGGCCGGCGCGACCCCGCCACCGTCGTCGGAATAGGGAACTCGAGTCAGCTCGGAACCGTCTCGGCTCTCCGTATAGGGGACTGCCGGCTCCGGCGTGCCGAGCATGTCGGCGATGGTGAATGTCGTACACGTCATGTCGAGCAGGCGGAGGAGTCGCTCGCCGACGAAGGTGCTCCATGGTTTGCCGCTCACGGCCTCTACGGCGTAACCGGCACTCGCATACATGATGTTGTTGTAGAGGAACGTCGTGCGGAGCGGCGCCGAGGGCTCGAGGTATCTGAGCCGGTCGACGAGGTCCTTCTGCGTCAGGTTGGACTGATACCAGATGCCGTCGTGGCGCGAGATGCCGGTGCGATGTGAGAGCATGTCCCGCATGGTGACGGCGCGATCGAGCTCGTCACTCGCAAACCGTATTGCCGGGACGTACGACCGGATGGGCGTGTCCCAGTCGAGCTTCCCCTCGTGTACGAGCAGCCCGGCCGCGACCGCCGTGAACAGCTTCGTGTTGGACCCGATCGGCTGTGTGGTGGTCGGCGTGTACGGGATCCGCTTCCCGAAGTCGCGATACCCGTAGCCCTTCGCGAACGCGAGCCTGTCCTTCACGACGATCCCGATGCCCAGCCCGGGCGCGTTCCACGTCTCGAGGAGGTGGGCCACATAGTCGTCGAGTCCTTCCAGGCGGGATTCGACCGATGGCTGTTGCGCGCCGGCGTGAACCGCGGAAACCAGTATCAGGGTGAGGACGGCGAGACATCGACGGGTCATCCGAGAGAAACGATCGGGTGGACGGGAGGGAAACCGATCGCAGACTGTGCGTGACGCGGGCCACATCGGTATCATTTGCGGGAATCCTCGTCCGAGATCTCCATGCGCACTTTGGCGCTCTGCACGCTCGCGCTCGTCGTGATGCCGCCGGTGGCCGGGCAGGCGCACGCTCAGCGATACACGGCGCCGGATGGCGGGCTCCGCGTCGCGCTGGCGCAGCAGCCGTTCCTGCCTAACGGCACGTCGCCCGGCCCGAAGACCATGGCGTCCGGCGGGATTCAGCGCTTTCTGGCGGACCAGGGCGCCCACGTCCGCCTCGATGAGGCTGCCCTCACTCCGGCCGAAGACACGGAGTACGGCGGCTGGAAACGGCTGGGCTACGCGTTAGGCCACTTCGCCGAGCTCGTCGAGCGGAACGAGCGCGACGGCTACTTCACGGTGGGGCTGCTCGCGACCTGTCCGTCCATGCCCGGCCTCGTCGCCGGTCTGCAGCACTCGGGGACTGGCGGCGCGCCGGTGCGTATCGGCATGCTGTGGCTCGACGCGCATCCGGACTTCAACACGCCCGAGACGACCCGCAGCGGCTCGTTAGGCGGCATGCCCGTGGCCGTCGCTACCGGCCGGGCGCTGCAGCGCATGCGCCTCGACGCGCATCTCGATCCGCCGCTCGCCGATACGCAGGTCGTCATGGGCGGCGTGCGACTCACGGACCCGCTCGAGCAGGAGTTGCTCGACCGCTCGCGGATCCAGCAGCTGAGCGTCGACGATCTCCGGCGCGCGACCCCGGCAGTGTTCGCCCAGCTCGATCGCCTCAGCCGCACGACCGACAAGATCTACATCCACATTGACATGGACGTGCTCGACCCGAAGGAAGTCGAGGGCCATCAGAACAAGGTGCCGAACGGTCCGTCGAGCGAGGAGCTGGCACGGCTGTTCGAGCTGATCTTCAGTCGCTACCCCAAGGCGTCCGCCATCGGCTTCGCGACCATCCCCGCGACCGACGAAGGCGGTCTCTCGATCGCCGCCGTGAACCGCATGATCGAAGGTGCGATCCGCGGCGTGATGATACGAGAGAAAGCTCGAGCGCGCTGAACCGCGAGAGCCTCTCACAAGGAGTCCATCAACGAGTCCACGGTCCGTCTCCTGCTGCAAAAACGAGTAAGGAGGACTAACCCATGCGCGTATTCATCACCGGGGCGACCGGGGTCATCGGATCTCGCGCGGTGCCCCTGCTGCTACAGGCCGGTCACGCCGTGACGGCCGCGTCGCGCTCCGAGCACAACCGTGAAGCGCTGCGAAGAGCGGGTGCCACACCCGCGGACGTCGACCTCTTCGACGTGGACAGTATTCGCCGGGCGATCGCGGGTCACGACGTCATCATCAATCTCGCGACCCACATTCCGTCCTCGGCCGTGAAGATCATGATCCGCTGGGCGTGGCGAACGAACGATCGCATTCGCCGAGAGGCGTCGGCGGCGATCGCCACGGCCGCGATCGCGGAGGGAGTGGGCCGAATGATTCAGGAGTCGTTCGCGCTCATCTATCCCGACTCTGGCGATGCGTGGATCGACGAGTCGATGCCCGTGGCGCCCACGAGCTACAACAAGTCCGTGCTGGACGCCGAACGCTCGGCGCAGCGTTTCACGGAGAGCGGTAGAACCGGCGTGGTCCTTCGCTTTGGTGGCCTCTACGGGCCGGACGCGATGCTCGCCGAGATGCTCGCCATGATGCGGAAGGGGATGTCGCCTGTGCCGGGTGATCCGGGCGCGTATCTGTCCTCGCTCTCGCAGGACGATGCCGCGACCGCCGTCGTCGCGGCGCTCGGCGTCCCCGCCGGCACGTACAACGTCGTCGAGGACGAGCCGATGCGGCGGGAGGACTGGACGCGTTCGCTGGCCACGGCGGCGGGTATCCCCGTACCAAAGCCGATCCCCGCGTGGATGACGGCGATCGGCGGTTCGATGCTCAAGCTGATGTCACGGTCGGAACGGGTTTCGAACCGAAAGTTCAAGGAGGCGTCAGGCTGGGCGCCGAAGTATCCCAAGGCGTCGGATGCGTGGGGTGACGTGCTGCGCTCGTTGCAAGTCGCTCGGGCTGCCTGATGTTCCACCGAAAGCAACGACCGACGATCTCAAGCGGGCCGGTCGATCGCCTCGTGCGCGCGCATGAGGCGCTCGACCCGCTGCGGGTCGACCGGCTCGCTCCATTTGCCATCCCGCTTGAAGAACGACCCGACGATGAACCCGTCGGCCAGTGGTGCGTAGCGCGCGAGATTCTCTGCCGAGACGCCGGAGCCGATGTAGATCGGCCGGCGGCAGTGGCGCCTAACGGCCGACAGATCCACCTCGCTGGCTTCGAGCCCGGTCGCCGCGCCAGTCACGATCACCGCGTCGGCCCGCATGAACTCCACCCCGGCTGCCGTCTCGCCTATGTCCACGTCAGCGGTGAGTGCGTGCGCGCTGTGCTTTTTCTTCACGTCCGCCCACACCTGCACGCGCTCCGCCCCGATCGCCCGTCGATACCGAAGCAGTGCCGCCGCGGATGACTCGATGATGCCTTCGTCGGCCACGTGCGCGAAGGCGTATCCCTCCACTCGCGCGAACTGCAGGTCCGCGGCGTGCGCCACCGCCAGCGCTTCGTGATTCGCGCCGGCGAGAATCTGGATGCCGCACGGCAGGTTGCTCGCGTCTTTCACGGCCAGCGCGATCGCGGTCATCGCGGCGGTGATTTCCGGGCCGACGCTCCCGCGGAGATACGGGACGTCATGCATGTTCTCGATCGCGATGCCGTGCACGCCGCCGTCGCGATAGATACGCGCTTCGGCGACGGCTTGCGCGACGATCTCGCGCACGCTGCACGAGCTGGCGGGTGTGCCGGGCAGCGCACCCACGTGGATCATCGCGATGACGGGCTTGCTGGAGTCGAACACGTAGCCTCGTTGAATCGATGTCACTCGGCGGTGGAGTGGCCGAGCATATTTCGACATGCCGAACGTGGTGATTCTCGCGGGGCCGAACGGTGCGGGCAAGACATCGGCCGCGCCTCTATTGCTGCGTGATACCTACCGTGTTGCAGAGTTCGTGAACGCTGACGTGATTGCACGCGGCCTGTCTGCGTTCACTGCGGCTGCGGCAGACGTGGAAGCTGGGCGAATCATGCTGCGACGTCTCGAAGAGCTCGCGGAAGCCAATCAGGATTTCGCGTTTGAGACGACACTGTCTGGGAACGCGTTTCTTCCCGCGATCGGCCGCTGGCGATCTCGCGGGTACGTCGTTCGCATCGTGCATCTCTGGCTCGAATTCACCGAAATCGCGATTGCCCGGGTCCGCCGACGTGTGACGCAGGGTGGACTCGCGGTGCCGGAGAACGTGATTCGGCGACGCTACGACCGCGGACTGGTCAACTTCGCGACGCGGTACCGTCGAAATCGTAGACCGTGCGCGGTGGGACCGATTCGAGAACGCGGTCGCCCGCATACCCCGAGTCAGGGAGGGGCTCATGGCCGAACGTCCGCCGATTCCCGATGACCATCTCGCCCGATGCTTCCGCGACACCGCCGCGCTCGACCGAGCGATGCGTATCACGATCGCTCGAGTCATCCGCCGTCACCGGCTGCTCAACCAACCTCTCGTCGCTGGACGCGACGGCCAGGTTGTCGAGCTCGATCCGCACACGGTACCAATCCCGGAAGGCGTGACCGAGGAAGAAATGGGCCCCGTGTTCGACTATCTGTGAGCGTGTTGCCTAACGCTTCCTGAAGATGCTCTTCGGCACCATCATGTGGACGCCCACGTTCCCGTCCACCAGCTGCGTGATGCGAAGATCCGCCGCGACGCTCGCCAGCCGATAGGCATCGGTCTTCGACAACCCGCGTGAGGCTGCGAGATAGTCCACCATCTCCTGCACTGCCACCTTGGTCGCCTGCGTGAGCGACGTGTCCGCGCCCATGGTGATCCAGTGTGTCGGCGTCTCCGCCTGCGGCCACGTGAGCTTCATGTCCTTCCGGACGATGAGCTGCAGCTTGCCGCGCAGTGACGTCTCGATCGCCGTCTGGTCCACCTCACCATCGCCCTGCGCGACGTGACCGTCGCCGACCTCGAACAGCGCGCCCGCGACGTGAACGGGGATGTACAGCGTCGTCCCCACCACGAGCTCCTTGTTGTCCAGATTCCCCGCGTGCGTCGACGGCGGGTTGCTGCTGATGCGGCCCACGCTCATCGCCGGCGCCACGCCCATGCTGCCAAAGAACGGCTTGAGCGGGATGACGATGCCCGGCGCGAACTCCGCGGTCATCGTCTTCGTGTCGATCGGGATGATCTTCGTGCCCGCACCCTGCTCGCAGTTCGACCTGAGGAAGCCCGCACATCCATTGTAGGCGTACTTGAGCTTCGGCGTGATCTGGAGAATGCGCACCTCGAGCACGTCACCGGAGTCTGCGCCCTCGACGTAAATCGGCCCGGTGAGGATGTGGCCGCCCGGCCCCTTGTCCGTGACCTTGGTGACGATCTCCCTGAGCTCGGGCTCGATGTCGTTAGGCGCGACGCCGGCCTTCTCGAGCCGGTCGGGTGTGTTGGTGAGCATCGTCGTCACCTCGACGATGTCGCCCGACGCGACCCGCAGCACTGGCGTCGCCGTCGGACTGTAGTACCCGTACGCGACGGTCGTCGGCGACGCCTCGAGCTTGTGCGTCTTGCCAGGCTTCTGCGCGGTCACGGTCAGTGGAATGGCTGCCGCAAGAACGGCGAGGATGCCTGGGGCGGAGTTCGTCATGATATTCGGAGAATGGAAGGTGCGATCTCGGGTCAGTGCTGGTCGCGCGCGGTGATACGCATCCAGAACAAGGGTGATGACGGATGCAACGGAAACAGCGGATCTACTGATTCGTTGGAGGCCAAGGCAGTTCACAAAAGACAAGGAAGTTGCTGATTCGGCGCGCGAATTTCGGACGCGCGTGACGGATCAATCAGCAGTTTCCGTTGAATCCGTTTACACCCTTATCTGGATGCCGACCGGGTGACCGCACGGATGCTTGCTTACCGCACCAGGCGTCCAGCCCGCACCCAGACATCCGACCCGACGGCAACCGTCGCATCAGTAAAGAAATTCCAGCGGACATACCCGCCGCCAACATCACCCCCAAGCTCCGTGTTGTCACCCAGCGACAACCGAATGACCCCCGCGCCGTAACCGTAGTAGGGAATCCACCGGCGCCCCTCGACCGGCATCGCGAGCAGCGGATTGAACCCGACCGCGAGCTCGCGGAACGCACGCGCTCCGCTTCCGCCGCCAGACAGCTCGCGCTCTACCGCCTCACGTCCAGTCGTGGCGCGAATTCCAGTCACCTCGCCGCGCGCGAACGTCAACACCAAGCCCTCCACGCGCGTTCCACCCCACTCACTCGGCGGAAACGCGATCGTCCCCTCGACACTGCTCTCGATCGGGGCGACGCGAACGGCACCAGCAGGCAGCTCGACCTCACGGTCGATGAGGTTCCGGGCGAGCTTCGCCCGCGCGGCCGAGGCGTCGCCGTCCTGCTTCGTGACGGGGCGATCGCCGATACGGAACTGCAGATCGGTGCCGAGTGGCGTCGTCACGTGCACGACCTGGCTGCGCATCGCCGCCTCGAACGCGCGCTGTTTGGCGGCGAGCGCCACGTAGTCCGTCTCGAGCAGCGCACGAGAATACACGCGGGCGACGTCGGCTGTCGTCGGGAGAGGCACCCCTGCCTCGTCGTACGCGCCGGCCCAATGAAAGTGTACCGTTCGGCCGCGGCCGGATCGAAGCACGCGCTGCATCCCCGCATACGCCGGGTCGCTCACGGCAGCTCCCGGCATCATGACCGCGGCGTCAACGGTGCTCAGGTACTCGTCGAACGCCTCGCCCGTCCGCTTCGCGAGCTCGTTCGTGAAGTCCGTGGACCACGCCGGCGGTTGTGCGCCCTGCTGGGCCACGGCGCCGAGGTCTGTGCCGCCAGCGGCGCGGATGGCCTCGCGCAGCACGGGGACCAGCGCGTCGGCCGCCCCGGGAACTGCCACGAGGAGTACGCGCTCGCCACGGACGAGTGCCAGGCGGCCGACGATCTTGGTGGCGGCTGCGCGCCAGTCGGTCGACTCGTTCTGCGCCATCAGCGAATTGTGCGAACCGGAGGCGCCGAACAGAAGCGCCGCGACGATGAAGGCCCGAGAGGTCATATGAGCTGTCGTTATAACCCTCGCCGGCCACACGATTCAAGGCGCTGGCGTCCGGCTTTCCGGGAGTCCATTCTACGAGACCCGCAGCCTTCGGTCGTCAATGATGCAGTCGCAGCACCAGCCATCCGGTGATGATCTGATGAGACTCGCCGCCCCGTTCTCCAGTCGCTCTGCCGCCGCCCAGGGAATTCGTCCGCGCGACGACGAGCTCGACCTCTTTGGCCTGACGCATCCCGGGCGCGTCCGTCAGGAGAACCAGGACCACTTTCTTCTCTGCACGGTCCACCCGCAGGTGATCATTCACGGTACCAGTCTGCCTTCTACGGACGGGCTGGCGCTTCGTGGGCAGCGGCTGGCCACGATCATGCTGGTGGCAGACGGCGTTGGAGGCAGCGCCGCCGGAAGCCGCGCGAGCCGGATCGCGACGGAAGCCGTCACGCAGTACCTGGCGACGGCGCTGCGCAGCTACCACGCGGCCGGTTCAGCGAGCGAGCACGAGTTCACGGAGGCGCTCCGCAAGGCGGCAATCGAGGCGCACGACGTCGTCCGCGCCGAAGCGGTCGCCGAGCTGGGCGGGCGCCAGATGGCGACGACGCTCTCGCTCGGGATCGTCGTCTGGCCGTGGATGTATGTGCTGCAGGTCGGCGACAGCCGCTGCTACTACTACCGGAACGGCGTGCTGCAGCAGGTAACGAAGGACCAGACAGTCGCGCAGGGCCTCGCGGACGAGGGTGTGCTCAAGCCGGAGCAGGTCAAGTCGTCGCCGCTCAAGCACGTGCTCGCGAGCGCGATCGGTGCGTCGGCTGCCGTGCCCGAAGTGAGTCGAGTGAACGTTGCCGAGCGTGGGTCCGTCATCCTCGTCTGCACCGACGGTCTCACCAAGCACGTCAGCGACGACGAGATCGCGCAGCGCCTCGGCGCCATGGAGTCGTCGGAGCAGGTCTGCCAGCAGCTGCTGGACCTCGCGCTCGAGCGCGGCGGGTCCGACAACATCACGCTCGTCGTCGGGCGCGCGCGAAAGGTGCCGCCGAAATGACGGGCGGGCCGGCACGTCTCCTCGCTCGGCTACTCGTTGCGGCCCTCGTTGGCCTGGTCGGCGTTCAGGCGCAGGGTCAGGCAGCGGGCAGGGCTCCCGCGCTCAGCGCCACCGAGCGCCGGATCGCGTCGGCGGTGGATCAGCGGAACGCCCAGGCGCTCGCGCTCCTCGAGCGCGTTGTGAACATCAACAGCGGCACGATGAACTTCGAAGGCGTCCGCAAGGTCGGCGATGCGTTCAGGGCGGAGCTCGACGCGTTAGGCTTCAGCACGAGGTGGGTGGACGGCGCGGGGTTCCGGCGCGCCGGGCATCTCGTCGCGGAGCGGAACGGGCGAGGCCCGCGCATTCTGCTGATCGGCCACCTCGATACCGTCTTCGAGCCGAGAAGCCCGTTCCAGAAGTTCGAGCGGCTCACCGACTCGACGGCGCGCGGCCCCGGCGTCATCGACATGAAGGGCGGCGACGTCATCATCGTCGAGGCCCTTCGCGCGCTGAAGGCAGCGGGAGTGCTCGATGGGCTGAGCATCACGGTCGTCATGCATGGCGACGAGGAGGATGCCGGAACGCCGCTCGATTCGGCGCGCGCCACGCTCATCGACGCGGCCAAGCGCTCCCAGATCGCACTTGGCTTCGAGGATGGCTCCGGCGACCCGCACACCGCCGTCATCTCGCGCCGCAGCGCGGGGTCGTGGACGCTCAGGACGACCGGCACGCCGGGGCACTCATCGCAGATCTTCCGCGACGACATCGGCGCCGGCGCGCTGTACGAGGCCGCGAGAATTCTCGACGGATTCCGCACCCGACTTGGGGGCCAGCAGTACCTCACGATCAACCCGGGCGTGGTGCTCGGTGGGTCGGAGGTGAAGTACGACACCGCGCAGAGCGGTGGCACCGCGTTCGGAAAGACGAACGTGATCGCCGGGCAGGCAATCGTGAGCGGTGACATTCGCGCGCTCTCGCCGGAACAGCTCGAGCAGGCGATGGCGACGATGAAGGAGATCGTTTCGCAGCACCTGCCGAAAACGACGGCGGAGCTCACGTTCGACGACGGGTACCCGCCCATGGCGCCGACGGATGGCAACCGCAGACTCCTGGCCGTGCACGACTCGGTGAGCCGAGCGCTCGGATTCGGGTCGGTGGTGGCCGTCGATCCGTCGAAGGCCGGCGCGGCGGACGTGTCGTTCGCGGCGCCCTACGTGCCAATGGGCATCGACGCGTTAGGGCTCGCGGGCTGGGATGACCACTCGGACAAGGAGACGGCCAACCTGAACTGGCTTCCCCGCCTGACCAAGCGCGCCGCGGTGCTGATCTACCGACTCGGTTCCCGCGAGTCGAACGTGCCCCGCACCTGAATGGTACGTATGGGGTCAGACTCCTTTTTCATCCTTCCAACGCAGTCGGTGGATGAAAGTACGCTGAGCGCGAGGCGTGGTCGGACCGCGTAGGTCGTGACGACCATCTCGACGCCGGATGCGCGGTGTACCCACGAGCGTCGTGCCGAGACGGGTAGGCGACCATCGACCGTCTGGGCGCCGGCACCGTCCACCGTGCTGGTGCTGCTGATCGCGCTCGGTATCGCCCTCCGAGCCTGGGCGTATTTGTCGAACGTGTCGCTGTGGCTCGACGAGCTCCTCGTTTCCCGAAACATCCTTGGCCTTCCGCTCAGCCATCTGCTGACGAAGCCGCTTCTGCTCGACCAGGTGGCGCCGCGCGGGTTCCTGCTGTTCGAGAAGCTCGCGGTCGATACGTTAGGCAGGAACGAGCTCGCCCTCCGGCTCTTCCCGTTCGTCTGCTCCGTTGTGAGCGTGCTCCTCTTTCATCGACTGTCGAACCGCGCGCTCGGCGGCTGGGGACCCGCATTCGCAATGGCGCTGTTCGCGATCGGCATCCCGTTCATCCAGTACGGTGTAGAGGTCAAGCAGTACATCTTCGACGCAACTGCCGCCATTCTCCTGGTCCATCTCGCGCTCACGCTGCGTGACCCCGCGACGCCAACGAGGCGCCTCGTACTGACCGGCCTGGCCGCGGTGGTGATTATCTGGTTCTCGCAGGCCTCGGTGGTCGTGATGGCAGGGGTCGGGGCCGCACTCGCCGTCGAGTGGCTGATCGATCGAGACCGACGAACCGCGCGCGCGCTCCTGATCACGATTTCGCTCTGGGCGGTTGCGTCGCTCATCGCGATCCTGGCAGGGCTTCGAAGCATGACGCCGTCGACGCGCGAGTTCATGGATGACTTCTGGGGCACGGGCTTCATGCCGTTACCGTTCACGCTGAGCGGGACGCTTCGGTGGCTCTGGGCACAATCGCAGTCGATGTTCACGGACCCGACGCTGCTGCGCTATCCGCTGCCGCTTCTGTTCGCGGCCCTGAGCCTTCTTGGCGTCGTGAGCCTGTGGCGCACGCGACGGGACGTCACGTTGATTTTCCTGGGCCCGTTCGCGCTTGCCGTCCTGGCCGCAGGCGCGCATCAATACCCACTTCGCGGGCGCCTCATGTTCTACCTCGCCCCGGGTGTTCTGCTGGCGGTCGCTGCGGGCATCGAGCAGGTCCGACGCTGGACGACGGCGCTCGGTCGCCCGTTAGGCGGTGTCGTCGCGGCGGCGGCGCTGGCGCCGCCAGTCATGGCATTTGCGGAGGGCCACCCGCCGTACGAGATCGAGAACAATCGTGCGCTGTACGCGTACCTGCAGCAAAAGCGGCAGCCAGGCGACATCATACACGTCTTCCCGCTCTCGCGCATCGGGGCGCTCTACTACGGCGAGCGGTATGGGCTGAGGCTGAACGAGTGGAGAACCGCGGTGTGCGACCGGAACGATACTCGTGCGTTCGTACGCGACGTCGACCAGTACCGCGGCGTCGGGCGGCTCTGGCTCGTGTCCGGAGGCTCGCGGCCGTACAGATCGGCACGCGCGGCCGTGCGCGGTTACCTCGGGACGATCGGCGTCAGGCGCGACTCGCTGGTCCTACCCTCCCTTACCCGTGAAGGAATCTGGCTCGACCTCTATGACCTGAGCGACACGGTCCGCCTTCGGTCCGCGGACGCCGAGTCCTTTCCGGTCGCACCGATGCCGAAGGACCCGCGGCCCGGTTGCCGGCCGTGGGTGAAGCCCTCACCCCTCGACAGTTTGCGTTAGGCACCCAACCCACCCGACGTCATGAGTGACCTCGCAGGCAAGATCGCCATCGTCACGGGCGCCGCGTCGGGAATCGGGGCGGCGGTGAGCGCGAGGCTCGAGCGTGCCGGCGCCCAGGTCTATGCCGCCGACCTGAAACCGCCGGCGACCTCGGGACACGATTCCCGGACACAGGCCATCGCACTCGACGTGCGTGAGGAAGCCGAGTGGGCCGCAACGGTCGAAACCATTCTCGCCAACCACGGTCGTCTCGACATCCTCGCCAACTGCGTCGGCATATCGGCGGGAACTCCGCTCGTCGAAACCACGCTCGCCGAGTGGCGACGCGTGCTGAGCACGAATCTCGACGGAGCCTTCCTGGCGACAAAGCACGGAATCCGTGCCATGCGTGCGACCGGCGGCGCCATCGTCCACGTAGGATCGGCCTCCGGCATTCGGCCGGCCGCAGGCGCGGCCGCCTACTCGACGAGCAAGGCTGCGCTGCGAATGCTGGTCCGAACGGCCGCGAAGGAATGCCGCGACGGCCGGCTCGCGATCCGGATCAACGTCGTGAGCCCCGCGGGCGTGAAGACCCCCATGTGGAGCACGATGCCCTTCTTTCAGGAGCTCGTCCGCACGCACGGCTCCGAGGACGCGGCGTACGCCGCCATGGAGGCTGGGGGCGGCGGCCGTTTCATCGAGCCGGACGCCGTCGCGCGAGTCGTGTGCTTTCTCGCCAGCGACGAGGCGCTGCACATCACCGGCGTCGAGGTGCCGGTCGACGATGGCTACGTGCTCTGAGTGCGGCCAGCGTTAGGCGACGCCAGCGCTGCTCGGCCGAATCGGCAGCTCGGCCACGAGCTCGTCGAGCCGTCGGCGCTGGGCCGGCGTGGTGACATGCGCGCGGGCACGCTCGTACGCCATCACCGCATCGCCAAACGCCTGGACGCTGACCGCCCGCGCTGCCGCGAGCAGCGCGTACTCGAACGCCCGGTCCGCCATCCCCGACCGATCGAAATGCTCGGCGATCTCGAACAGTGCGACCGGTCGAACCTGCTCCAGCCCACGCGCAATGCGCTCGTGCACGCGACGCAGGCGCATGGGATCGACCGTCGCGCGCGCGGCACGCGCGACCTCGCGATGCGTGAACGCGAACGCCGACCCGGGCTCCGCGCCGTCATCACACAGGAGCGCGGCGGCGAGCGCCTCGTCGATCGCGTCCAGCAGCTCGGCCTCGTCACCCATGCCGGCGGCGAGTGCCACATCCACCTCGAACCCTTCGCCGAGCACCGCGAGCTCGCCGAGGATCGCGCGGGTCTTGGGCGAAAGCAGGTCCAATCGACGAGCGAGCACGTCGGAGGCAGTCGATTCCGGTGCCGACGAGAGGTCGGCCGTATCCACGGCCCGCCAGGTCCCGTCGACGTGCACCAGGACTCGCCGATCGGCGAGCGCATGCAGGGTGTGCGCCGCCAGGAGTGGCGTGAATGCGCCGCCCTGCGCGAGATGCGTCGCACAGGCGTCGGCCGTCGCTCGGTCCGCGAACAGGTCACCGACCCACTGCTGTACCTCATCCGGAGCGAGGGTGCCGAGGCGAACCTCATAGTGGCGCCGCAGTGTCCCGAAGCGCGCACGCGACGCCGACGCGAACGAGCCGTCGCCCGTTAGGCAGAGCAGGACGCGCGAGTCCCCGATGCGCGTCGCCAACCGTTCGCAAACGTCCCACGACGCCTGGTCGGCGTATTCCAGATCCTCGATCACCAGCACGATTGGCCGCGATCTCGCCACCGTCACCAGCAGCTCGCAGATCTCGTCCGTCAGCGACACGTCGGCCATCGAGCCGGAGTCGTCGGCGAGCCTGAGCGCGCGCTGGCTGCCGGCGAGTGACGGCACGAGGCGAGGGAGCGAATGCCAACGCTTGTCCGGGATGACCCGGGCCGCGCGAAGCCCCTCGATCACCTGGATCCACGGTGCATAGGGCGCCGGGAACGATGACGGACGGCAGTGCGCGACCGCGTGCGCGGCGCCACGCCGGCGCGCGTCGAGTGTGAGCCGCGACACGAGCGCCGACTTGCCAATGCCCGACGGACCGATCACCGACACGACACGTGTGTCTCCGCGGAGACTCGCGTCGAGCATCTGCTCGAGCCGACGCAGCTCGGCCACTCGGCCCACGAAGCGCTCGAGCACCGGGCGCGGTGGGTCTGCCGCAGCGTCGGCCATGGCGAGCGCGCTCGCGGCGTGGTGCGGCTGAGATACCACCGCGCGTCGCGCCGCGGCAACGAGGGCGTCGAGGCTCTCGCCGTGCTCGGGAGCGGTCGCGATGCCGATCGCCACCGCCGCACCGTCGGCAGAGAGCGCGAATCCGTCCGCGAGCTGTGCGCGCACGCGACCCGCCACGCCGAGTGCCTCCTCGCTGCCCGCTTCGCTCAGGAGAAGGACGAAGTCGTCGGCGCCATAGCGTGCGAGTACATCGCCCCGGCGACTCACCCGTCGCAGCACGCTCGCAACGGTCGCGAGCACGTCATCCGCGCGGGCCTGCCCGAGCCGCTGCCTAACGACCTCGAGATCGGTGGCGCGCAGGTAGATGAGGCTCGCCGCGCCGCCATCGCGGCGTCTCCCGGCGAGCAGCCGAAGCGACGCGGCCATACAGTCGCGGCGAAGCGGCAGCTGTGTGAGATCGTCCCGGCTCGGACGTCGCCCGGGCGAATGAGCCGCAGTGTCGGCGTCGCCAACGGGTGATCGCCCACCCGCGCGCTCCGCGATCACCTGAGCGAACGGCTCGAACAACGACGGGTCGAACGCGCGCCCGACGTCGCGCCGCATGATCTCCAGCGCATCCCCTACCGACATCGACTGCTTGTAGCTCCGCTGCGACGTGAGTGCGTCGAACACATCGGCGAGGCAGAGGATCCGCGCCGTAAGCGGGATCGTATCGCCCGCGAGCCCATGCGGGTAGCCTCGGCCATCCCATCGCTCGTGGTGCGACTCGATCAGCGGCCGCACATCCCACGGGAAGTCGATGCCCGCGAGCAGCTCGACGCCGGCCTCGGGGTGCCGGCGCATGAGCGCCCACTCCTCGTCAGTGAGCTTCGCCGGCTTGTTGAGCACCTCGGCCGGGATGATGAGCTTGCCCACGTCGTGGAGCAGGGCGCCGATGCGGAACCAGAACAGCGTGCGCTCGTCGAACCCCGAGCGAGCAGCGAGCGCACAGGCCAGGTCGGCAACGCGCTCGCAGTGACCCTGCGTGTATCGGTCCTTCGCTTCGATCGACTCGCCCCATCGCCTGACGACGTCGATGAACTCGCCCTCCAGGTGAGTTGTCTGGCGATCGACGTCCGCGAGGTCGCGCCGCGCGCGCAACTGCGTGAAGAGCTGGTGCGCGCGGTTGAGGGCCTGGAGCGTCTCGCGATTGCGGCCTTGTCGCCGGTGTACCTCGGCCTGCTCTCGCGATGTCTCGGCCATGAGCAGCATGTCCTGCCGGGCCGACGCGAGCTCGGCGGCGCGCTCGAGCATCTCTTCTGCTCTCGCGAGGTCGCCGCTCTCGCGCTCGATGACCCCGAGCAGTCGATAGGCATCGCCGGGGATGTGCGCCTCGCCCATCTGCGCCGCGAGCTCCATGGCGGCATCGGCGGCGGCGCGTGCACGCTCGAACTCGCGGCGCGCAACCCACATCTCCACGACGTTGACTTCGATCTGAACGCGCAGTGCCATGTCGCGAAGGTCGCGCACGAGCTCGATGGCTTCGCGATACGACAGCTCGGCTTCGTCCCACCGCTCGGTGTCGGTGTACACCATGCCGAGGTTGTTGAGCGCGATGCAGACATCGCGCACGAGTCCCATCGAGCGGTAATCGGCCAGGCTCGCCTGATAGAACTCGAGGGCTCTTGCGAAATCGCCGCGAATGTTGGCGATGACGCCAAGGTTCTGCGCGGTGATCGCTGCGAGCCTCGCGTCGCCTGTGCGGATGGCGCGCTCGCGCGCGTCGTTGTAGAGGCGAACGGCCTCGTCGAGGTCGCCCTGCTGCCACCGGAACATGCCAAGCATGTTGACGGCGTAACCGACGGCGAGGCTGTCGCCCCACGCCTCGGCTGTCGCGATTGCCGCGGTCACGCAGTCTTCGGCGGCGGCGTGATTCGCGTCGGCGAAATGGCTTCCCGCGATCCAGCGGAGGATCGTCGTTGCGGTGGGAAGCTGGTCACCGCTTGTGAGCGATCGGAGTGCTTCCTCGTAATGCGCTCGTGCGAGGTGGCGCTGGCCCACGCGCTCGGCCGCCCGCGCCGCCTCGACGTATCCGGCGACCGCAGGCGATGGCCCGAGGTCGCCTAGGCGTCCAAATCGGCGGAGTTCCGTGTTCGGCACACCCTAGGACGACCGGGTTGCGCCCGTGGTCTCCCGGACACGACCCGGCCGAGCCACGTTCGCGGGTCGTGGCTCGGCCGAGTCGTTCAGTCCTTGAAGACACCGCCTGGGTGTCGCTCTAGTGCCACGATACGAGGTACCCCGAAAAGTGGTTGATTGGGAAGCCAACCCGCAGTCGGAGGAGGTCGACTGTGGCTGGCAGGATTTCGCTGACGGCTGCTCTGCCAAGGACCTGATTGAGCTTACTCGTGTCGGTGAAGTATGCGCCGTCGAGAACGGGCGCTGTGACGATGCCGAGGAGCGAGAGCTTGGTGAGGTCCTGACTGAACTGCAGTGGTACCGGGAACTTCGTCCCGCGTGGCTCGAATTCGTACGCGGCGAGACGTCCGGCGAGCGCGGTGGCCGTGAATTTGGTGCTCGACGTCACCGCCCCCGGAGGAACGACCAGCGTTAGGCCGGCGGCGGGGATCGAGATCGTGCCGCCGTCCTGACCGATGACCGCGCTGACCGAGATGTTCTGCTGGAGCGGAACGAGGCGTGTGACGCCGCGCACCGGCAGCAGGCCAAGAATGGAGGCCGACTGCTGGAATTGCTCGGTCGAGCTGGTGCTGCTGATGTCGCTGGTATTGGTCGTATTGCTGTCCGGCTCGAGCGGCGTCGCGGCATCGCGAGCGCAGCCGGCGAGAAGGAAGACCGAGAGGAGGCGGGCTCCGAACCGCGAGAGCGATCGGAGGTTCATGGGACGAGCTCCGTGAGTGAAGATGGGCGGCAACTTTCGCCGTGCGTCTTGAGCCGGGCCCATGGAGGAGCAACCCCGGTGCCGTGGAGCGTTAGGTGCGAGCCCTCGTTTCGCGAGCGCCGAGTGAGGAGGGTCGACCGAAACCATCGGACAATCGCAGAGTACTTCGGGCAAATTGTCGCGCCCCGTGCCCGGTGCGGTGACGAGAGTTTTTCGTCACTCGGTCGGTGTGATATCGGATGCGTCGCGATCTGTGGCGATGTCGTGGGGGCGCGCCACCGCGGCCTCCTCTTGACTTCTACAGAAGTGCGGTGACACATTCTTCTGTCGAAATCGTAAATCCTTCTCCTCTCTTCGGTCCGACGGCGACCCTCGCCGGTCGGCTGGGTGACGCGCGATGGGTGAATCCTCCAATGAGCCGCTCCGCGGGACGATCGACCTCCTCGTGCTGCGCACACTCTCGCTCGCGCCAATGCACGGGTGGGGTATCACCCAGCGCATCCAGCAGGCAACCGGTGGCGTGCTCGAAGTCAATCAGGGCTCACTCTATCCCGCCCTCCAGCGGCTGGAGCAGAAGGAGTGGATCGACAGCGAATGGCGCGTCACGGACAACAACCGCCGCGCCAAGTACTACCGCCTGACGCCCCTCGGCCGCAAAGCCCTCGGCGCCGAAACCCAGAGCTGGCGGCGACTCGTGGTCGCGGTCGAGCAGCTCCTGCGCACCACGTAACGACGAGGTTGGAATGCGGGGCACGAAACGAATCGCCATGTGGCTGCGCGCGCTCGCGTCGCGTCGGACCATGGAATCCGAGCTCGATGAGGAGATGCGTTTTCACATCGACATGGAAGCCGCCAAGCACGCGCGTCGCGGCCTGAGCGACGCCGAAGCGCGGCGCCGCGCGTCGCTCGCGTTCGGCAGCGTGGAACAGCACAAGGAGGCGATGCGAGAGGGGCGGGGCGTGCGCGGCATCGAGCGCGCGGCGTTCGACCTCCGCTTCGGATTTCGTCAGCTGCACAAGACGCCCGGGTTCACGCTGGCCGCGGTGCTCACGTTGGCGTTAGGCATCGGCGGGAACGTCGCCGTCTTCAGCGTCGTCAACGGCGTGCTCCTCCGGCCGCTCGCCTTTCCCGACCCCGACCGGCTCGTTACGATCGCGCACCGGACCCGAGGCGGTGACCTGCCGCTCACGCTGCCGAACGCCACCGCGACGGACGTCGTCTACCAGGCCAGCCACAGCTTCGACGCAATGGCACTGTACTCGAGCTGGCAGGGCAGCCTCACGGGCGGCGACGCGGCCCCCGACTGGGTGGATATCACGTCGGTGACGCGCAGCCTGTTCGGCGTCCTGCGAGTCCGACCCGCGTTAGGACGCCCGTTCACGGCCGACGAGGATCACCCGGGCGGACCGCGGGCCGTGATCCTCAGTCACGCATTGTGGCGCCAGCGCTTTGGCGCCGACCCGTCGATCATCGGACGCACCATCGCGGTCGACGGGACGACGCACGAGATCGTCGGTGTCATGCCGGCGGGGTTTGCGTTCCCGACTCCTGCCGTTTCGCTCTGGCTCCCGATGCGCGTCGACCGCAACGACCTCGGCGGATTCAACACGCCGGGCATCGGGCGTCTGCGCCCGGGCGTGACACCCGAGCAGGCGACGCGTGAGTTGACGCAGCTGCTGCCAGGCGTCGCGAAACTCACCGACTTCATCACGGAGAAGACGATCCGCGATGCCGGGCTCACGGCCGATGTCCATCCGTACCTCGATGACGTCGTCGGCGGAGTGCGCCCCGTGCTGTGGACCCTCTGGGGCATGGTCGGGCTCGTGTTGCTCATTGCGTGCGTCAACGTCGCGAGCCTCCTGCTCGTGCGGGCCGAGACGCGTCGTCGCGAGGTGGCACTGCGCGTCGCGTTAGGCGCCGAGCGGGGGCACCTGTTGGCGCAGTCGCTCGCGGAGAGCGTGATGCTCCTGATCATGGGCACGGGACTCGGAGTGCTGCTGGCATGGGGAGCCGTGGCGGCACTGCCACGGCTTGCCCCCGATCTCCTGCCGCGGCTCGCGGACATTCGGATCGACGCCGTGGTGCTCGCGTGCACGACGCTCGTCGCGGCCGTGGTTGCCGTCGCGTTCGGCGTGGTGCCCATCGTTCGTAACCGCGCGGTCGCGCCGGCCACCATGCTCCGCGGCGGCGATCGCGCTGCCACGAACGACCGGCACAGCGGTCGCCTTCGTCAGACGCTGGTGGTCGCGCAGGTGGCAATGGCCACCGTCCTGCTGGTCGGGTCGGGTCTCGTGCTCCGAAGCTTCCAGAAGCTGCGCCACGTGGACCTCGGATTTCGGCCCGATGGCGTTGTGACGTTCCGCATCGCGTTGCCGTATTCGCGGTACCGGACCTCCGAGTCGGTTGCTCAGTTCCATTACGCCATGCTGGATCGCATCCGCGCGCTACCGGGCGTCGAGGTGGCCGGCGCCACGGGAGTGCTCCCGCTCACGCCTTCGTTTGCGGACTTCGACCCGCTGCGCATGGAAGGTGTGACGGCGCCGCCCGACGTGCTGCCGCCCTTGGCCGAGATGCGCGTCGCGACACCGGGGTACTTCGAGGCGATGGGGATTCCGGTCGTGGCGGGTCGGCCGCTCGAGCGATCGGACACCGACCGCATCACCGGTGCGGTGCTCGTGACGCAGTCGATCGTGGGGAAGGTGATGCAGGGGCGGCCGCCAATCGGTGCACGGGTGGCGCACGGAGTGGCGAAGGTCTCCAACGAGCGACCGTGGTCGAACGTCGTGGGCGTCGTTGGTGACGTCCGCGGCGTAGCGCTCGACCAGGAGCCGGTAGGAGCAGTGTACTACGCAATGGTCAACATACCGAAGGTCGACATGGACTGGCTCGCGCGGTCGATGGTCTACGCGGTGCGAACGAAGTCACCGCCAGCGCAGCTCATCGCGTCGGCCCGGCGGGAGCTCGCGCAGCTCGACCCGACGCTGCCCTTGGCGGAGGCGCGGACGATGACGTCGGTCGTTGACACGGCGAAGAGTGGCATGCGGTTCTCGATGATCGGGTTCGCCGTCGCGGCGGTGATCGGGCTGTTCATGGGCGCGATCGGCCTCTATGGCGTGCTCTCGTACGTGACCGCGCAGCGGACGCGCGAGATCGGCGTGCGCATGGCGTTAGGTGCGACGCCGTCGTCGGTTCGGTCGTCCATCCTGGGCCGCGGCGTGATGGTGAGTGCGATTGGCCTGACCGCTGGACTCGCGGCGGCGATGTCGCTCCGCGTGCTGGCGAAGCCGTTGCTCTACGGCATAACGCCAACCGACCCGGTCACGCTCGCCGCCGTCTCAGCGGTGCTGCTCTCTGCCGGTGCACTCGCCGCGTGGCTGCCAGCCCGCCGCGCGGCACGGCTCGATCCCGTCCGCGCATTGAGGTGGGACTGATGGTCATTCCGAGCCGTCAGGCGAGGAATCGCCGTCGTCTCGTAGAGGGGCGCTTTCGGGAAGCCGGCGGTCGTTCGCTACGCTCGGGATGACACGTGGTGCAGCTGCCACTTGATGCGGGTGTAGGCAATCCGAAATCCCTGTCTCTCCCCGTTCCGCTGCGACGCGCTTCCCGGCAGCGCGCCCATCATCGCCAGCTCGCAGCCCATTGACGTCGCGTACGCGAGACGCGTGTCGAGTAGCGCCGCCTGAGCGCCGCGGCCGCGGAATGACGGATCGGTGCTCGCGCCGGCGAGCAACGCGACGCCGTCATGCATCGCGATCGCCGCCGCCGCAATCGGGTGGCCCTCCCACCTCGCGATGAAGCACACCGTTCCCCTGGCGCGGGCGCTCACCGTCCCGAAATCGCGGATGAACGCCGCGGCCTCCGGCGTGTCGCTCCAGCCGCGCGAGGCCGTTTCCGCCCATGTATCCTCGCTACCAGCCTCCACGCGGGCCACGACGAGTGCCGGCGCCGTCTGTCGCTGCGGCATTGCGCGGCCAGACGTTAGGCGCAGATGCATCACGCTCGTCAGCTCCACGGGATGATACCCGCGGTCTGCCATGAGCCCGAGCACTGACGGATCCGCCAGCGGGCTCACCTCGTGGAAGACCTCGGCCCCACGATCCTGGAAGAACGATTCGATGGCCTCGAGCTGCGCACCCGTCGGCGACGAGAACAGGCCGAACCCGAACGTCTGCGACAGCGGGGAGCCGACGCCATCGAACATGGCATACGTGCCGTCGAAGTCGCGCCATTCCGCGCCGAGCGAAGGCGCCGCCAGCGCACGCGACTCGACGTACGCCGCACTCGCCTTGGCCTCCGCTCGCTCGAGCCGCTGCGAGAGCGCGGTGTCGGTGACCTGTGGCGCCTCGGCCGGCACGCTCACCGGATCGG
Source organism: Gemmatimonadaceae bacterium (assembly GCA_036274195.1). Taxonomy (GTDB): domain Bacteria; phylum Gemmatimonadota; class Gemmatimonadetes; order Gemmatimonadales; family Gemmatimonadaceae; genus JAJKIV01. Next base: position 45,786 of record DASUGD010000028.1, read on the forward strand.
ACGGAGCACGGTACTCAGGCAGCCGCCGTGAGCACGAGCGGAGCGCCACGCCGGATTACGATCGTGTGCTCGTGATGGACGGCCAGGACCCGGTTGTGCGTCCGAAGCGTCCAGCCGTCCGACTCTTCGACCACGCGCACCGGCACGCTCGTGAGCATGGGCTCGAGCGCGATCACCATCCCTTCGGTAAGAATGGTGCGCGCGTCCGGATCTCCCCAGTTCGGTACGCTGGGTGGCTCGTGAATGCGACGGCCGATGCCGTGTCCGGTGAGCTCGCGCACGACGACTGCGCCCTCGCGCTTCGCTGCCGATTCGACCGCGCGTCCCACCTCACGAAGCGACTGGCCCGCGCGCGCGACGGCAACGCCGCTGTTGAAAGCGATGCGCGCCGCGCGCTGCAGCTGGCGTGCTTCGACCGACACTGGCGGAATGATCACGGTCACGGCGCTATCGGCCATGTAACCGTCGAGCTCGAGCGTCACGTCGAGCTTGACCACGTCGCCCTCCTTGAGGACGCGCGCGCCAGGGATGCCGTGGACGATCTCCTCGTTCACGCTCAGGCAGTTGAAGCCAGGGAAGTCGTACGCGAGCTGCGGGGCGGACCGCGCGCCCTGTGACCGCGCGAACCGTGCGCCGATCTCGTCCAGCTGAGCGGTCGTCATGCCGGGCCGCACGGCCGCGCGCATGTGCGCGATCGTTCGCGCGACGAGTTGCCCAACGCGCTGCAGCGCGGCGAGATCGGATTGCGAGCTGATGGTCATCGATAACTCATGGCTGGTAGTCCGGCCGGCTTTCTCAATAGTGCCAATTGTCCCACGTGATAGCTGTCGTGCTGCACCAGAAACGTCAACGCGCCGAGCCTCGTTCGGTCGACACCGGGGAATCGTGCGTCTACGGACGCCGAGAGCTCGTCGTCGGTCGCCGAACCCAGTTGCGCGTCCAGCGCTGAAGAGACGTCCCGCCACGCCGTGCGCACAGCGTCCAGCGGGGGCCACTCGGTGATCTCATCGATCGTCTTCGCCTTGTCGAGAAACCGCGAAAGCGGGTTCTCGAGAGCACCGCCGAGCATGCGCAGGAGAAAGTGGCGCGAGTCGGTCACGTGCGCGGCGATGAATGTCGCACTGTTCACACCACTGGCGTGTCGCACGCGCGCCATCTCGTCGGAGAGGCCTTCGAGACAATTGAGCAACAGCCGCGTGTTGAGCCGCAGGATCGCAGCGAGCGGTTGAACGCGAGGGTCCATGGCGTGGGCGCGAACGGTGGTTGAACCTTACACGGTCATCCTAGGGCCGCTCACCCAGGTCCGCGTCTGCCGTTCCGCGCACCCGTCATGATGACCTGGGCGAGGCTGTCCGGCTCATCGGTGCCGAGCAGGAAGCGCTTGCCATCCTGCTGGGTGACGAGAACGGCCCGACGACCGGCAATGTTGTAGAGCCACCCGCGGCCGGTGAAGTGAATCCCTCGACCGTGAAGCATACTCACCGTCGTTGGTTCAGCCGAGACGATGGTCGAGAGGGGGACAGTCTTTTTCACGACGCCCGGCCCGAACCACCACGACAGTTGACCATCGCGGACGGCGATGGTCAGCGAGGAGAACGCGAACGCCGATATCGCCATCACGACCGCCACGACGAGCGCCGTAATGCGGGCGCCGGCATCGGCCGTGCTCAGCGCCCCGCTGAGCAGCAGGCCAAGCGGGACCAGTGCGGCGAGGCTGAACAGGAAGAGGGTCGCGGCGCTGCGTTGGGTATGGGTGTACATGGGCATGCGGTCGTTAGGCGTCGGGCTTGCCGGAGGCGGTCGTCGGGAGGCCGTTCGTCATCCCCCGGGCGTAACGCCAACGGCCATCAGTCCCCCGGCGCAGGATGAGCAGCGCGCGCTGCGCGGTCTCCTGGGATGCCCCGCCGCCCTTCGGAACGACGCGGATGCGCTCGATGCCGCGCTGAAACGCCCATTCACCGGCAATGACGGTCTCCACGGGCTCGTACGACTGGCTGACCGCGTACTTCGCGAGCACCGCGCTCATCGTCGCGACGACTGTCCGTGGGCCGCTCAGCGCCGGCGCGCCATGCGTCCACACCTCGTAATCGGGCGTGACGAGGTCGGCCAGCTCGCGTACGTCCCCGGACGCGACAATGGCAATCCATCTGTCGCGCAATGCATCGATCGCGGCACGATCGGCTTCGTCAGTCATACCTCGAAATCATATGAGGGCAGGCCCCACAGACGAAGGGGTGTTCGGATGTGGCGGATGCCGCGGACCTCCGGATCGCTCCTCGGACCCGGGACGCATCGGGGTCAGAGTCGAATTTCATCCTTTGAACGCTCGGCGGTGCAAACGCTCGCGGCGGCGACAAAACGCCCAGGGTGCGCAATCCAATGATGAAATTCGACTCTGACCCCGATGCGTCGGCGCGCAGCGCCGTCAGCGTTGGTCAGCGTTCGTGGTTCCCCGAGCCGGTTGGACGACTCCGTCAACCGACTTCCATTGACATTCTAGGGGAACGCGTGCATCGTCTCCCCTAGAGATCCTATGGGGCTTCAGGCCCACCTCACCAGCCAGAACAGCATGACTCCGCCAGTCGACCTCCTGCAGGGAACGTTGGACGTCCTCGTCCTCAAGACGCTGAGCTGGGGCCCCATGCACGGGTATGCCGTCGCACGATGGCTCCAGCAGGTCACCGACGACGTCCTGCAGATCGAGGAGGGCTCGCTCTACCCGGCCCTCCATCGACTCGAGCGCCGAGGGTGGGTGGAGAGCGAATGGGGCGTCTCGGAGAACAATCGCCGGGCGAAATACTATCGGATCACGGCCGAAGGGCGGCGGCAGCTTCGCGCCGAGTCGTCCACGTGGACGATCTTCTCGCAGGCGGTCTCGAAAGTCCTGACGACGACGACGGCCTAGCTATGAGCGGACCATCCTGGCGACGGTATGTCCGCTTCTGGGGCAGCGACCTCACCGCCGACGTCGACGACGAGCTTGGCTTTCACATCGAGTCCCGCGTCCAGGAGTACGTCGATGCGGGACTCGCCCCCGACGACGCGCGTGCGGAGGCCATGCGGCGGTTCGGCAACGTCGCAGCCGTGCGGAGGAGCTGCCAGGAGATCGACCAACTCACCGACCAGGAGCGGAGGCGGGCCGACATGTGGGATGCACTGCGTCAGGACGTTCGCTATGCGGCTCGCGCGCTGCGGCGGAGCCCCGCGTTCACCCTCGTCGCGCTGATGACGTTGGCGTTAGGCATCGGCGCCAACACCGCGATCATGAGCGTCGTGAACGGCGTGCTGCTCCGGCCGCTGCCGTATCCGTCGCCCGACCGGATCGTTCGGGTCTACACGGCATTTCGCGGCTCCGGCACGCCACGCTATGCGATGTCGCAGCCGGAGTTCATGGACTACAAGAGCCTCACGGACGTCTTCGAGAACGCCGCGGCATACACCGGCGCGGCGCTCACGCTCACGGGCGGCTGCGCGGCCACGACCGGCGCGTGCGAGCCCGAGCGCGTGCGCGGGATTGCGGCGACCCGCGACCTCTTCCCGACGCTCGGTGTCTCGCCGATCCGCGGACGCAACTTCGAGGGAGACGAAGGTCGCGCCGGGCGCGAGCCGGTCGTCATCGTCTCCCACGCGTTCTGGCAGAACCGCTTCGGCGGCAGTCCCGATCTGCTCGGGAAAGTGCTGACGCTCAACGGCGTGAGCCGGCGCGTGATAGGCATTCTGCCGCGCGACGTAACCCTGGCGCAGGCCGACGCGTTCATCCCGCTCTACATCAACCCCGACAGCCTGGCCGGGCGCGCGACGAACTATCTGAGCGGTGTCGCCCGCCTCCGGCCTAACGTCACGATCGAACAGGCACAGCGCGAGCTCGATGCGCTGACGCGCGCCACCGTAGCGAAATACCCGAACGTGTACCCGGCGAGCATGGGCTACGGTGCGACGGTCATCTCGATGCGCGATGCCATCGTCGGCGATGTGCGGCCGGCGCTGCTCATCCTGCTGGGGGCCGTGGGACTCGTCCTGCTCATCGCCTGTGCGAACGTCGCGAATCTCCTGCTCGCCCGTGGCGAGGCCCGACAGCGCGAGATGGCCGTCCGCCTGGCGCTCGGCGCCAATCGCCGGCGGGTCCTGAGGCAGTTGCTGACCGAGAGCACCGTACTCGCCCTCGCCGGTGGCGCCGCGGGGACGCTCCTGGCATGGTGGGGAATGAAGGCGCTTCTGGCGGTGAATCCGGACGCCATCCCTCGTCTCGAGCTCGTGCACATCGACCTGACAGTCGGTCTCGCGACGCTCGGCGTCGCGCTCATCACCGGGCTCCTGTTCGGGCTCGCGCCGGCGCTGCGGATGGCTCGACCCGAGCTGCAGTCGTCGCTCAAGGAGGGGACGCGCGGTGGCAGCGTCGGTCGGGCGCAGCAGAAGCTCGGGCGCGTGCTGGTTGCCGGCGAGGTGGCGCTGGCCGTCGTCGTCGTCATCGGCGCGGCGCTGCTCACGCGAAGCTTCTGGGCCCTTCGGAACGTCGATCCGGGCTTCGATCCGAATCATGTCCTCGCGGTCGACCTCGCGCTGCCGCCCGCACGCTACGACGCGAACGCGACGACCACGTTCTACCGGCAGCTCATCGAGCGCATGGCGGCCCTCCCCGGTGTCACGGTCGCGGCCGCGGCGTCGGATCTCCCTCCGGTCGCGGGCGGCAACAACTGGGACATCGAAATCCTGGGACGGCGACGCGCGCCGGGCGAGGCCGCGCCGTCGCCTAACGTACGGTCGGTTACCGCCGGATACTTTCGCGCGCTCCGTATCCAGGCGATTCGCGGGCGCGTCTTCGGTGACGAGGATGTGGGCTCGTCGCAGCTCGTGGCCGTGATCAACGAGACGGCGGAGCGAACGATCTGGCGCGGCGCGAATCCGATCGGCCAACAGATCCGGTTCGCGCCCGACGAGCCATGGCTCACGGTCGTCGGCGTCGCGCGCGACGTGCGGAGCATGGGGCTCAGCGAGGATGTCACTCCCGAGGTGTATCTCCTTCACGATCAGCTGCCCGCGATCACGAAGGAAACCGAACGGACGATGTACGTCGTCGCGCGAACCATTGGCGACGCCGCCTCGTTGGCGCCGGCGGCACGTCGCGCGGTACGCGAGCTCGACCCGTTGCTTGCGATCACCGGGATCCGCACGGTGACGGAAATGATCGCCCTGTCCGTGGCGCGCCCGCGGTTCACGATGCTGCTGCTCGGCGTGTTCGGCGCGGTGGCGCTGGTGCTTGCGGCGGTGGGGATCTACGGGATCATGTCGCACGCCGTGAAGCGACGGACGCGCGAGATCGGCATCCGCATGGCGTTAGGCGCTCGGCCCGCTGATGTGTTGCGCCTGGTCGTGGGGCAGGGAATGTCCCTCGCCGGCGCCGGGCTCGCGATCGGCGTGCTGGCGGCGCTCGCGGCGACGCGACTCATGACGCGTCTGCTGTTCGGCGTCAGCGCGACCGATCCGCTGACCTTCGTGGGGATCGTCCTGCTGCTGGGCGCGGTCGCTCTCGTGGCCAGCTGGCTTCCCGCTCGTCGCGCGGTGTCGACCGACCCGACGCTAGCGTTACGGGGTGAGTGACTTCGATGCGTATGGGGTCAGACTCCTCGTTCATCGTTCCAACG